>CAPOAR010000073.1:0-16558 GCA_948670295.1 uncultured Oscillospiraceae bacterium
ACACCTGATCAGATCGGCGGCACAAGACTGGGCATTCTGGGGATTCCCGAGTTTGGCACAGATTTTGCCATGCAGATGGTGATAGATGCCCAGCCCAGGGCTTTTTCGGACCTGGTGCGTATCTCGGGGCTTTCCCACGGTACGGATGTGTGGCTGGGCAATGCCAAGGACCTGATCACCTCCGGCACGGCTAAGGTCAACGAGGCTATCGGGTGCCGGGACGATATTATGATCTTCCTCATTTCCAAGGGGTTTAAGGACACCCGGGCATTCAAGATCATGGAGGCGGTGCGCAAGGGCCGGGGTCTGCCCGATGGGGCGGAGGACGAGATGAAGGAGCACGGCGTCCCCGAATGGTACATCGAGTCCTGTAAAAAGATCGCCTACCTGTTTCCCAAGGCCCATGCGGTGGCCTATGTGATGATGGCCTTCCGCATTGCGTGGTTTAAGGTTCACCGGCCTTTGGCCTTTTACGCGGCCTACTTTTCTATCCGGGCCAAGGCATTCGACGAAAAGTATATGTGCCGGGGCATGGAGGTGGTGAAGCGGAAAATGGCGGAAATTAACGCCAAAAAGAATGCCAAGGAGAAAAAGGACAGGCCGTCGGCAGTAGAGGAGGATATGCTCACCACGCTGGAGGTGTGCTATGAGTTCTACCTGCGAGGGCTGAGCTTTGCCCGAATGGACATCTCCCGGTCCCACGCCGTTAATTTTCTGGTGGATGAGGAAAAGGGCTCATTGATTCCGCCCTTTACATCAGTGGCCGGACTGGGGGAGACGGTGGGCTGGGATATCATGGACAAGCGGCAGGGAAAAGATTTTTTATCCATCGAGGAGTTTGCCCTGGCCTGCAGTAAGGTGTCGTCCACGCATCTGGAGCAGCTCAAGGAGGCGGGGGCTTTTGGGGATCTGCCGGACAGCAGCCAGTTTTCGCTGTTTTGAGCTTGGAGGCGCAAAAAAGAGAGGCCGCTCAGTGTTGAGCGGCCTCTTTTCATTCAGCTAAAAATGCTCCGGCATATCTCCTCGGCGTCCGGGCAGCCGTTATGGACATGAAAATCATGGGGCTCATGATCGAAGCAGCCGTGTTTTTTCTCCAGCATGGCGGCTACCGGGGCGGGAAGGACGCCGTGCATCCGGGCGGCAAAGCGCTCTTTGATGGTGTCAAGCTCCGCCGTGACCAGGATGCGGACAGCGCCATCCGGGAGCAATGCC
Source organism: uncultured Oscillospiraceae bacterium (assembly GCA_948670295.1). Classification (GTDB taxonomy): domain Bacteria; phylum Bacillota; class Clostridia; order Oscillospirales; family Oscillospiraceae; genus Enterenecus. The sequence goes on from CAPOAR010000073.1 coordinate 1,213, forward strand.
AGGTGCTCCCGCTCGGTGGTGACGTAAATCACGTTTTCCCCATGAACGGCATTGGCCAGCATCGTTTGAAACAGCTGGATGGCTTCGCTCTCACTTTTTGCCAGCCGCAAATAGTCCTTTCCGCTGTAGATTTTCCCCTGTGCGGCAGCATTGAGACGCTCCGCCAAGGTGGTTTTACCTGTGCAGCTCTCGCCAAAAATCGCGATCAGCATGACGATCCCCTCCAAATTTAGATTATTGTTTCAAGTATATCATGTAAAGGGCGCTTTTGCAAGGGAGACGATCTGGGGTTGACAGGAAGGCACGGTTATGCTAATATTCATTACGTTAGCGAGATAAAGAATCTGGAGGCTGTCTCATGAACATACACATCAACACTCCCGAGGGTACCCGGGACCGGCTGTTTGCTGAGTGCCTGGAGCGCCGGCAGGTGCAGTCGGCTCTGGTGGAGCTGTTTCGCCGCCGGGGCTATACCGAGGTTATCACCCCTGATGTGGAGTTTTACGATCTATTTGTCCAATCCGGCAACCCCATTCCGCAGGAGACCATGCTGAAGATCATTGACCGTTCCGGGAAAATCATGGTTATGCGGCCCGACTGCACCGCCCCCATCGCCCGGGTGGCAGCCACCAAGCTGAAGCACCTGGCGCTGCCCCAGCGGCTGTATTACGACCAGACCGTGTTCCGTGACCGACAGGCCCATGCGGGCGGCAGTCGTGAGATTGCCCAGTGCGGGGTGGAAATGATCGGTGCGGTGGGGGACAAGGCTGATCTGGAGATGGTGGCCATGGCGGTGGATGCGCTGCGCGCCTGCACTTTGCCGCAGTTTCACATCGAGCTGGGCCACGCCGGCTTCTATCGGACGCTGGCCGGGCAGATGAATATGCCCCAGGAGGAATTGGAGCGGCTGCGGGCCGCCATCGAGGGCAAAAGCTTTGCTCTGCTCAACGATCTGTTGGAGCCATACCGGGGAGAGGATGCCTGCGCCGCCCTGCGCCGCCTGCCCTATCTATTTGGAGGAGTGGAGGTGCTGGATGAGGCCCGGAAGCTGGCGGGGCCCTGTGACAGCCTGGATCATCTGGGGCGGCTGTATAGCGAGCTGTCGGAGGCCGGATACGGGGGCTGCGTCCGCTTTGATTTGGGACTGGTCCATCAATTGGACTACTACACCGGGCTGGTGTTCCGGGGCTATGTTGAGGGCGCGGGAGCCCCTGTGCTGTCCGGGGGACGGTATGACGGGCTGATGGAGCAGTTTGGCCGCAGGGCGGAGGCCATCGGCTTTGCCGTAGACGTGGACGCGGTGGGGGCCTGCCTTGATGTAGAGACACCAAAATTGAAAACGGTTATCCACTACGGCCCCGGCCTGCTGGCCCGGGCGCTGGCGTTGGTGGACAGCCACCCTGCCGGGAGCTGTGAACTCTCCCCCTGCCGAACCCTGGAAAGCACCATGAATCTGGCCCGGGAGAAGGGGGCAGCCCAGGTGCTGCTGGTGGATTGTGAGGGAGAAAGGTGGCTGCCGGTATGAGCGAGCGGCTGAGAATTGCCCTGACCAAAGGGCGGTTACAAGAAAAATCCGTGGAGATGTTTGAGGCCGCGGGGCTGGACTGTACCCCGGTGCGCAGCCCTGGACGGCGGCTGATCCATGCGCTGCCCAACTATCCGTTGGATGTGGTGCTGGCCAAAGCGCCCGATGTCATCACCTATGTGGAACATGGCGTCTGTGATTTGGGCGTGGTGGGGAAGGATACCGTTTTGGAAAAGGGCGGGGCTTTTTATGAAGTGCTGGATTTGGGCTTTGGACGGTGCCGCTTTGCCTTGGCGGTGAAAAGGGGCTGCGATTTCTACGGCACCTACAAGACCCGGCGGGTGGCGTCCAAATACCCCAATGTCACCCGGGCCTTCTTTGAGGGCAAAGGAATGGATGTGGATATCATCAAAATTGAGGGCAGCGTGGAGCTGGCCCCCATTTTGGATTTGGCTGACGGTATTGTGGACATTGTGGAGACGGGAGCCACGTTAAAGGAAAACGGTTTGGAGCCTATTGAGGATGTGGCCCAGGTGTCGGCACGGCTCATTGTGAACACTGCGGCAATGAAGCTGTACAAAAATGAGATCACTGACTTTTTATCCCGTGTGGAGCGGGAATTGGGGGGAGAGGCATGATTGCCATCATCAGAGCGGATGGGATTGCGGAACGCCGCCAGCTGGACGCCATGCGGGCACGGGCTGCGGAGAAGAGCGCTGATATTGAGCTGGCCGTCAAGGCCATCATGGAAAATGTGCGGGCGGAGGGGATGCCGGCGGTGGAGAAATACAGCCTCCAATTCGACCATAGGGCGCCCTATGAGCTGTCCAAGGATCGGTTGGATGAGGCGTATGCCGTCTGTCCAAAGGAGCTTACCGCCGCGCTGGAGCACGCTGCCCGGAATATTCGGGACTACAATGAAAAGCTTCTGGTTCGGTCTATGGAGTGGAAATCCCCCGATGGGGGACAGGTCGGCCGCATCGTCAGGGGGCTGAGCCGGGTGGGAATCTATGTCCCCGGCGGAACCGCTGCCTACCCCAGCTCGGTGCTGATGAACGCCGTTCCCGCAAAGACGGCGGGCGTGGAGGAGATTGTCATGCTCACTCCGCCTACGGAAAACCTCAGTGACGCGGTTTTGGCTGCGGCAAAAATCGCGGGGGTGGACCGGGTAATCGCCGTGGGAGGCGCCCAGGCCGTGGCGGCCGTCACCTATGGCGCGGGATTTATCCCCAAAGTGGACAAACTGGTGGGGCCAGGGAATGCTTATGTTGCGGCGGCCAAGCGGCTGGCCTATGGAACGCTGGATATTGACATGGTAGCCGGACCGTCGGAGGTGCTGGTCATCGCCGATGAGACTGCCGACCCAAAGTTCATAGCCGCCGACCTGCTCAGCCAGGCGGAACACGACAAGCTGGCCTCGGCAGTGCTGTTAACCGATTCCATGGGGCTGGCTCAGGCGGTGGATGGGGAAATTGTCCGTCAGAGCGGATATCTCAGCCGTTCCGAGATTATGGAGACCTCCCTTCGGGACTTTGGCTGCGCCATCGTGTGCGGTGGCCTGGAACAGTGTGTGGAGCTGGCCAATGAAATTGCGCCGGAGCATCTGGAGATCGTCACAAAAATGCCCCGAGAGCTGCTTCCCCGCGTGAAAAATGCGGGGGCTGTGTTTCTGGGGGCCTATACGCCGGAACCCCTGGGGGATTATTTGGCAGGGCCGGACCATGTGCTGCCTACCAGCGGCACCGCTCGGTTCTTCTCGCCGCTCAGCGTAGACAGCTTTTTGAAGTCCATAAGCGTACTGGAGTTCGATGAGGAGGCGCTGGAGCCCATATCCCGGGAAATTATCGCACTGGCACAGGCGGAAAAGCTGACAGCCCATGCCAATTCCATTCAGGTTCGGTTTGAAGGATGAGATACAGACATAAAAACGCCTTGCAATATGCATATTATTATGATATAATTATGTACATTGAAAGGAGGGTTTTATATGCCGATCATTATACCGATTACAGATCTTCGGAATACTACAAAGATATCAGAGCTTTGCCATGGGAAGAACGAGCCGGTATTTATCACAAAAAACGGTTACAGCGACCTGGTTATCATGAGTATGGAGGCATATGAGGCACTGACCGCGGCGCCTCAGGCTGTACAGCCGGAGAAGATGTGCTATTTAACAGAGCAAAGCCCCATTTGGGCGGGGATGCTGGCAGACGTTTTGCAGCAGAACGGCATCCCCTTTTTCAAGGAGAGCTCGCTGGGGGCTGGACTTGCCATTAAGACAGGCGGCCTATCAGAAAGTATCCGTTTCTTTGTTCCCGCATCCCGCATTGATGGCGCCAGGGAATTGGTGGAGGAACTGTTTTCCAAGGAGATAGAGTGAGGTATTGAAACGTGTTCAAAATATGTACTTGATAAGCAGATAAGGAGGAACTGTCTATGCGGCAGGCATCCATGCAGCGTACCACCAAAGAGACCGATGTGAGCGTTGCCTTGTGTTTGGAAGGTGGAGAAATAAGCGTGTCCACCGGCATCGGATTTTTTGACCACATGCTCACCGCCCTGGCGTTTTATGCCGGGTTTGGGCTGGAGCTGTCCGCTCTCGGGGATCTGCATGTGGACGGCCATCATACGGCGGAGGATGTGGGCATCGTGCTGGGCCAGGCGCTCCGGGAGGCGCTGGGGGACAAAAAGGGAATCCGCCGCTACGGCATGGCATTTGTGCCTATGGACGAGGCTCTGTGCCGCACAGTGCTGGATCTCTCCAGCCGGCCTTATCTGGTGTTCGACGCGCTCATGCCTCAGCCTATGATTGGCGGATATGACAGCTGCTTGACAGAGGAATTTATGAGAGCGCTTTCGATGAACGGCGGAATTACTTTACATCAAAAATGCGAATATGGCGGGAATGCCCACCACATCACTGAGGCGCTGTTCAAATCCCTGGGGTTGGCTTTAAAAGAGGCTGTAGGGATTGCGGGCGGGGATATCACCTCCACCAAGGGGGCGCTGTGATGGGATATACTGCCATTGTGGACTATGGTGTGGGCAATCTAAAAAGCGTGTCTAACGCAATGACCTATGTGGGGCAAAGAACCTTGATCACTGGGGATTCCGGGGAGCTGGAGCGGGCGGATTCCGTGATCCTCCCCGGAGTGGGGGCCTTTCCAGATGCGGCAAACAAGCTGCGGAATACCGGGTTGGATCAGGTGGTGGTCCGACAGGTGGGGCGTAAGCCGATTTTAGGCATATGCCTAGGAATGCAGCTTCTGTTTGACTGGGGAGAAGAAGGGAGAAAGTGTGAAGGGATAAAACTTGTCAGCGGATATGTTAAGCGGATTGAGACGAGGTTTAAGTTGCCTCATATCGGCTGGAACAGCCTGGAGATTCAGAACGGTTCGCCGTTGTTCCGGGGCTTGGATAACGGAACCTATGTATACTTTGTTCATTCCTATTGCGGCCAGGCGGCACGGGAGGAGGATGTGATCGCCCGCACCCAATATGGTTCGGACGTGACTGCGGCGGTAGCCCACAATGGGGTATATGGCTGCCAGTTCCACCCGGAAAAAAGCGGCGAGGCCGGCTTGCAAATTTTGAAGAATTTTGGAGAACTGATTGGATGATTATTTTACCTGCCATTGATATGAAGGACGGGCGGTGTGTCCGTCTGCGAAAAGGGGAATTTTCCACCGCCAGTCAGGTGGCAGACAATGCGATGGAAACTGCCCGGATCTTTGCCGCCGCTGGGGCAAGGTGGGTGCATATGGTGGATTTGGACGGCGCCCGAGATGGAATACGGCAAAATTTTCCCGCCATTCATGAGGTCATTCAGCAATCCGATCTTCAGGTTGAACTGGGCGGCGGGATCAAAAGCTGTGCGGATGTGGACGCCGTGGCTGGAGCAGGAGCGGCCCGCATGGTCATCGGCTCCGCCGCCGCTGCCCATCCCGAGGTGGTGGAATATGCGCTGAAGCAGTATGGACCAGACCGGGTGGCTGTGGGCATTGACTGCTTGAACGGTCGGGTGCGTACGGCGGGCTGGGAGCAGGATTCTGGACTTGATTATTTAGAGCTGGCCCAAAAGATGGAGGAGAAGGGGATAAGGGCAATAGTTTTCACAGATATCGCCACTGATGGGATGCTTTGCGGGCCCAGCTTTGGTCAGCTTGCCGCGCTGCAAAGTGCAGTTGGGTGTGATATCGTGGCCTCCGGCGGGGTGACCACCCTGGATGACGTGAAACGGCTTCGGGACATGGGGCTGTACGGGGCTATTATTGGCAAGGCTTACTATGCCGGTACCATTGATTTGGCTGAAGCGGTCCGAGAGGGAGGAGCCCAGCAGTGAGAATTGCAGTGATCGGCTACAGCGGGGCAGGAAAGTCTACCCTGGCGCGGGCATTAGGAGCTCGGTACGGCGTCCCAGTATTACATATGGACCGGGTTCATTGGGCGCCGGGCTGGCAGGAGCGTGATCGGGGAGAGGCTCATCGGCTGGTTCACGAATTCATGGAGAATTCTGGCTGGGTGATTGACGGGAATTATACCAAATTTGAATATGAACGCCGGCTGGCGGAGGCGGATAAAATTATTATTCTTGCGCTGTCCCGGGTGATTTGCTTTGCTCGGGCGTGGAGACGCTATTTTCATTACCGGGGTACGTCCCGTGCCGACATGGGAGAGGGCTGCCCAGAAAGGATGGACCGGGAATTCATGTGGTGGATTCTGTGGAAGGGGCGTACCCGCCAAAAACGGGGGGAATTGCGGAGCGTTGCGGAGAGATATCCGATAAAAACGGTGGTTTTAAAAAGCCAAGGGGAGATTGACCAGTATTTGGAGGGGATTTCATGTTAGCCAAGCGTATCATCCCCTGCCTGGATGTCCGGGACGGCCGGGTGGTGAAGGGGGTCAATTTCGTGAACATCCGGGATGCGGGCAGCCCGGTGGAGCTGGCCAAGTTCTACTCGGATCAGGGGGCGGACGAGATAGTGTTCCTGGATATCACCGCCACCAGCGACGCCAGGGACACCGTGGCAGATGTGGTGGAGCAGACCGCCGTCCAGGTGTTTGTCCCCCTCACGGTGGGAGGCGGAATCCGAACGCTGGAAGACTTTCAACGGCTGCTGCGGGCAGGGGCGGACAAGATCTCGGTCAACTCCGCTGCTGTCAAGGATAATACGTTGATTGCCCGTGCCGCCCAACGGTTTGGCTCTCAATGCGTTGTGCTGGCCATCGACGCCCGGCTGCGTCCCGAGGGATGGTATGAGGTGGTGGTGGCCGGAGGCCGCACGCCCACCGGCATGGATGCGGTGGAGTGGGCCTGCCGGGGCCAGGAGCTGGGGGCGGGAGAGATCCTGCTCACCTCTATGGATGCCGACGGCACCAAGCAGGGTTTCGATCTTGCCATGACAAGGGCGGTTACAGAAGCGGTGTCTATCCCCGTGATTGCCTCCGGCGGCTGCGGAAATCTGGAGCACTTCGCCCAGGTATTCGAGGAGACTAGCTGCGATGCGGCGCTGGCGGCATCCCTGTTCCACTTTGGTGAGCTGACAGTGCCCCAGGTAAAGGAGTTTCTGCGGGGTAGGAATATTCCGGTGAGGTAAAAGGCTTCTGATGGAGGCTCTTAAATATGGGCGTTGTTGGGAGGATAAGCATGTGTTTGACCTCAATTTGCTGTTTCAAAAATCGGATCTGATCCCGGTGGTTGTTCAGGATTCGGACAGCCGGGAGGTGCTCATGCTGGGGTTTACCAACCGGGAGGCGGTGGAGCTGACGCTGAAAACCAAAACAGCCTGGTTTTGGAGCCGCAGCCGGGGAGAGCTGTGGAATAAGGGGGCGACTAGCGGGAATTTTCTGCATGTGCAGAGGATTTTCACCGACTGCGACACCGATACGCTGCTATATTTATGTGTGCCGGAGGGCCCGGTCTGCCACACAGGAGCAAGGAGTTGCTTTTTTAACCAAATTGAGTTATAATGAAAACGCGCAGGAGGGATATGCTATGGACAGCACGCTGGAGGCATTGTACCAGGTGGTTTTGGACCGCAAAGCCCATCCGCAGGAAGGATCTTATACCTGCTACCTGTTCGACAAGGGACTGGACAAGATTCTGAAGAAGGTGGGGGAGGAGTGTGCCGAGACCATCATCGCGGCAAAAAACGACGTATCTGCCGACACGGTGGGGGAAGTGTCCGACCTCATTTATCACCTGCTGGTGATGCTGGCGGAAAAGGATATCCCTTTGGACGGCGTGCTGGCTGAGCTGGACCGCCGGGCGCAGAAAATCGGGAACCTGAAGCAGATGAAACAGGTGGATAAGGAGAGTTGACCATGGAAGAACGCAATATAAACCAATATGATTTTGACAGCAGCTATGCTCAGGCGGGATTGACGCTGAACCAGTATGTGGCGCGTACCTTTGGCTGGATGTTTGTGGGGCTGATGATTACCTTCCTGCTGGCGGCGGTTTTGGCCATGACCGGGGCAGTGATTTACCTCTTTGTAAACCCCTATATTCCCATGGTGCTGCTCATCGCCGAGTTGGTCGTGGTGCTTGTTTTGTCGGCTGGTATTCTGAAGAGGCCGGTGGGCGTTACCCGTGTGCTGTTCGCGGTTTACTCTATCCTCAACGGCCTTGTGTTTTCCGCGTATTTTGTGATCTATGATGTGGCTAATCTGGTGGTGATTTTTGGCCTGACCGCCCTGTTTTTCGGTGCTTTTTCCCTCTATGGGCGGTTCACCAAAACAGACCTGTCCAAGCTGCGTCCCCTTCTCATTGGCGGGCTGATTTTTCTGCTTGTTGCAGGGCTTTTGACCATGTTCCTCAATTTAAGCTCCATGGAGCGGATCATCTGCATGGTGGGTATTGTGGTGTTCCTTTGCTTCACCGCTTATGATGTGCAGAAAATCAAGGCAAACTATGAGTATTTCTACGGCGATGCGGTGCTGCTGCAAAAGGCGTCCATCTACTCCGCGCTTCAGTTGTACTTGGATTTCATCAACCTGTTTCTTTATATGCTGCGCTTTTTGGGGCGGGGCAGGAACAGCAGGTAAACGGCACATAATCATAGTGAGAGGGGTGCCGCAGAAAAGCGGCGCCCCTCTTTTTCAGGCAAAATAAAAATCGTCCCTCATAAGGACGAGTTAAATCTTATAACCTTTGAAATTCCGTACATTCAGCGGTCGCTGGGAACGGTAGTCTCTCCGGCGAAGATCAACTCGTCGATATCAACGGGCGCATTCTGAAAGAGGACCTTCATTGTCATCACCTCCTTGGTTTTCTTGTTGTGTATTATAGCAATAAATATTCAGCTTGTAAAGGGGTTTTTGTGAAAAATTTGAAATCTCAGTTTTTGCAAGTCCAGCTAAAAAAAAGCTTGCATTTTCAGTCGCTGTCTGCTATAATGCAAAAACAGATGCGGGTGTAGTTCAATGGCAGAATGTCAGCTTCCCAAGCTGAACACGGGGGTTCGATTCCCCTCACCCGCTCCAGCAGGCTGGGCATCTGTTTTGATACGGAAGTATCAAGATAGCTGCCCGGCTTTATTTTATAAACTTAGGAGGGGATGGAATGGAATTCCGCGACATCCAGAAAATTGAGAACGAGGCGGAGCAGGTTCAGAAGATCTACGAGGTGTTCAATGAGGACAGCCGCCTGAACAGATCCAAGGCCGCGCGTGTGGAGTTTTTGACAACGACCCGATACATTGAGCGTTACTTAAAGCCTGGAGACAAGATTTTGGATGTGGGAGCCGGAGCAGGGGAGTACAGCCTATATTTTGCGCGAAAGGGGTATGAGGTGTGTGCACTGGAGCTGGCAGAAAATAACCTCAAGGCCTTTCGCGCAAAGCTCACGGAGGAAGACAGCATCAATCTGGCCCAGGGAAACGCCATGGATTTGAGCCGATATGAGGACGGCAGTTTTGATGTGGTTTTGCTGTTTGGCCCGCTGTACCACCTGCACAAGGAGGAGGATAAGCAGCGGTGCATTGCGGAGGCGAAGCGGGTATGCAGGCCCGAAGGGAAAATATTCTTTGCTTTTATTTCCCATGATTTTATAATTTTGACGGAGTTTTCCTACCGCCCGGACTATTTTCTAGTCGGAGACTATGATAAAGAGACGTTTGAGCTGTATGATTTTCCTTTTGTGTTCCACACAGTAGACGAGTGCCGCCGGATGCTGAGGGAGGCAGGCGTGCGTGTGCTCCACGAGATTGCGGCAGACGGCGTAAGCGAATTGATGGAAGAGCAGATCAACGCCATGGATGACGAGAGTTACCGGCAATATCTGAAATATCATTTTTATATCTGCGAAAAGCCGGAGCTTTTGGGTATGACAAACCATCTGCTGTTTGTGGGAGAGAACTAGCCGGGGCGGCTGTTGAAAGGAGTCGGGACAATGAGAATCCGATGCGCTTGGGAGCATAATGGGGACGATACCCTGCTGTATGCGCTGGACTTTCCGGGGGCTTATACACGAGGGGCGGGCAGAGCGCTGGCAGTGGAAAAAATGCCGGAAGAACTCACGTCTTACCTGCGTTGGAGCGGTGAGAAGTGTCCCGATACCTTTGAAATTGAGATTGTTCAAGAAAAGGCCAGCGGGCTTCAGATTGCCGACGCCGATTCGGACATCATTTTTGAGACGGAGCGGATACCGCTGACAAAGGAAGAATATCAGCGGCTGAAGCTGCTGGCGCTGAAATCCGCAGAGGACTTTTATGCCCTGTACTGCTCTGTGCCGGATAAGGATGCGAGCTGTCTGCCGCAGCGGAACACATTTTACGGCGCTGTGCCCAGAACGGCCCAAGAGATGTACCAACACACGAAAAATGTCAACTCCTATTATTTCGGAGAGATCGGCGTGGACGCAGACAACGAGGGGACGATTATTCATTGCCGGCAGAGGGGCTTTGCGCTGCTGGAGAACATGCCCGGATTTTTGAGCGCCCCGGCTGTGACGGGCAGCTATGACGAGCTGTGGTCAGTCCGAAAAGTTCTTCGTCGGTTTTTGTGGCATGACCGCATTCATGCCAAGGCCATGTATCGGATGGCAGTCAAAACCTTTGGAGAGAACTGCTTGAAAAATCCTTTTGGCTTCTCCAGCCCCTAACGCTTTATACGAAATACCAGCTGTTCCTTTGTGCAAAAACCCAGGATGGTTTGCATAAAATCCCTGGCCGGGACATACAGTAGTGCAGGCTGTGTGGACAAGGAGGGAAATGCTATGGGCGGCAGAACAGGACGGCCTAGAACGGCGGGGGGCGGACGGAGATCTGCCCAGAGGGCAAGGCGGCAGCCTCATGGCAGCGATGTGGATCGGGAGCGGATGAGGCTGCTCCAGCTGGCTGTCAGCCTGGGGCTGTTTCTGCTGGTCTACTTTGGCCGGGGGGTGTTTCCCGCCCAGCTGGATGCGTGGCGAGATGCGGCTGCGGCTAATGTGGACTTCAGAGCCGCCTTCCAACGTTTCGGATCATCCCTTTCCCAGGGTGAACCGGTGCACAGCGCCCTGGAGACCCTCTGCTTTACGCTGCTGGGGGGAGAGGTGGAGCTGGAACCGCCGTCCCCGCCTGTGGACGATGGCCCGGAATACCCCACGGGCCTGTTGAGTGAGGCGCCGGGAGGCGGGCTGGGCTATCTGAGCAGCCATGGCATTCTGGCAAGGAACGGACTCGCAGAAAAAGAAGACGGACCAGTGCAGAGTGTTTCTCCCGAGCCCTCCCAGTCCGTCTTGGAGACAGCGGTGGCACAGGAGTACACAGAAGACGGGATTAAGCTGCCGCGAAATGTGAGCATGGAGTTTTATGAGCTTGGGTTGAACGAGACGGCTGTGCCGGTAATGGGAGCGGTTACGTCCGGCTTTGGCTATCGGGACAGTCCCATTAACGGCAAGAATGAGTTCCATCTGGCCCTGGACATTGGAGCAGAGGAAGGGGATGAAATCGGCGCATTTGCCTCCGGCGTGGTAGAATATATCGGAGAAAGCGATGAATTCGGAAATTATCTGAAGATCCGCCACGAAAACAATGTGAGCAGCTTCTATGCCCATTGCAGCAAGCTGCTGGTGCATAAAGGGGACGAGGTGGCCTGCGGCCAGACTGTGGCGTTGGTGGGGCACACTGGGAACGCCATCGGTTCGCACCTTCATTTGACTATTGAGAAAGATAATATTCGGTTAGACCCGGCGTATTATGTGGAGCTGCCGTGAGATGCCCCGGATAGAGGTGAGCCCCGGTTTTCTGCTGCTGATGGGGTTGCTGTTTTGGCTGGATGAGGGGGTCGGGCTGCTGCCTTGGGGGCTGCTGGCCTGCGGCCTCCATGAGCTGGGGCATGCTGCCGCCGCCGCAGTATGGGGAGGGAAGGTGCGGAGGTTGTCTTTGACGGTGGTGGGCGCGGAGCTGCGTATTGACTATGACGCGCCGCTGTCCTATGGGCCGGACAGCATGGTGGCTTTGGCCGGCCCCGGGGTGAACCTGCTGTCTGGCGTACTGGCGCTGAGCCTGGGATGGGAACTGGTAGGGGTGGTAAGCCTGACCATCGGGGGCTTCAATCTGCTGCCCATCCCACCACTGGACGGGGGAAGGGTAGTATACGGTTGGCTGGCGGTCCGGCTGGACACAGATTGGGCGGAGCGGCTCATGACTGCCATGTCCGGCTGCCTGGTGGGGGTGCTGGCCGGTGTGGGGGTGTTGGCCGCCGTCCATTATGGCAACGCGACGTTGCTGCTTACGGCTTTGTGGCTGCTGGCTGGCATACTGCGCAGGGAAAGCGGACAGATATGAATTTTTGCGCAGAAAACGGAAAAAGTCCTTGCAAATCAGATGAGGCTGTGGTAAACTACCTAAGTCTGAAATAGGGTGGTCCTCTGCGCAGCCACTGGCCTGGACGCATGAACGCCTGAAACTAGGAGGAAAGTACAAATGGAACTGTTGAAGCAATTCAGCGAGAAGTACATGAAGGAGCAGGCTCCTTCCGTCAACGTGGGCGACACGGTCCGGGTGCACATCCGGGTCAAGGAGGGAAGCCGCGAGCGTATTCAGGTGTTCGAGGGCACCGTCATCGCCAAGAAGCACGGCGGTGTGGAGGAGAGCTTTACCGTCCGCCGCATCTCTTATGGTGTGGGTGTGGAGAAGGTATTCCCCCTGCATGCTCCCACCATTGAGAAAGTGGAGACCATCCGCCGGGGCAAGGTACGCCGCGCCAAGCTGTACTATCTGCGTGACCGCGTGGGCAAGGCCGCCAAGGTCAAAGAGGACCTGTAATCTTGTCATAAAAAAGGAGCGGGTAACCGCTCCTTTTTTATTCAAATACTGCTGGTCAGGCAAAGGAGGCTGGTTTGATGAACATACAATGGTATCCCGGACACATGACAAAAACCCGCCGCCAGATGGAGAACGATGTAAAGCTGGTGGATCTGGTGGCCGAGGTAGTAGATGCCCGCATTCCTATCTCCAGCCGAAACCCGGATATTGACGCCATGGTGGGGGACAGGCCCAGGCTGATTATCTTTAACCGTGCGGATCAGGCGGATCCGGCCATAACTGAGCGCTGGGTGGCCTGGTTCAGGCAGCGGAGATGCGATGTGCTGGAGACGGACGCCAAAAGCGGCAGGGGAGTGGGACAGTTTTCCTCAGCTGCAAAGCAGGTTTTAAAGGATAAGCTGGTGGCATGGAAGGCTAAAGGGCAAATTGGCCGCCCCATCCGAGCTATGGTGGTGGGGGTGCCCAACGTGGGAAAGTCTACCTTTATCAATAAAGTGGCAAAGCGCAAATCTGCCAAGGCCAGCGACCGGCCAGGCGTAACCCGGGGAAAGCAGTGGGTGAGCGTGGATGCCGGATTGGAACTGTTGGATACGCCGGGCATTCTCTGGCCCAAATTTGAGGATGAGACCACCGGGCTGCACTTGGCCTTCACCGGCGCGGTAAAAGATGAGATAACCGATGTGGAGGGATTGGCCTGCGCCCTGTTGGAGCTGCTGCGAAACCGTTATCCCAAGGCGCTGGAGGTGCGATACAAGCTGACGGATGTTGACGGCCTTCAGGGGTGGGAACTGTTGGAGCAGTGTGCCCGGAAGCGGGGGATGCTGGTTTCCGGTGGCGAGGTAAATACAGAGCGGATGGCAAATGTCTTGCTGGACGAGTTCCGAGGAGGAAAGTTAGGCCGCTTTACACTTGAGATTCCTGAAGATGCTTGATAGGAGATGAGAGCAATATGCCTAGCTGGGAGCTGGAGCTTGCAGCTAAAGAGAACGGATATAGCGCTGTGTGCGGTTGTGATGAGGCAGGGGCTGGACCGCTGGCTGGGCGGGTATACGCGGCTGCGGTTATCCTGCCGGAGGGCTTGGAGCTGCCTGAATTGGACGACTCCAAAAAGCTGTCGGAAAAGCGGCGGGAGTTGCTGTATGACCAGATTGCCGCGCAGGCTGTGGCATGGGCCATCGCTTGGGTGGAGCCGGAGGAAATTGATGAAATCAATATCCTCAACAGCCGCATCAAAGCCATGCAGATGGCTGTGGATTCGCTGAGCCCCCAGGCGGAGTTTGCCCTTGTGGACGGCAACCGGGACCATGGGGATCGATACGCTGTTAAAACACCACACAAAATAATTGTAAAGGGTGATGGCTTGTCAGTGTCGATTGCCGCCGCCTCTGTGATGGCCAAGGTGAGCCGGGATCGGTATATGGTGGAGATGGCCGGGCTCTATCCAAATTATGAGTTTGAGCGCCATAAAGGGTATGGCACAAAGCGTCACTATGAGCTGCTGCAAGAGTTTGGCCCATGCCCGATCCACCGTCGCAGCTTCTTGAAAAAGCTGTGAGCGGCGGGGAAGGGGCCCGGCGTTTGGGCCAGTGGGGGGAGGAGCAGGTGGCGAACCGGCTCCTGCGGCAGGGCTGGCGCATTGTGGGACGAAATTTCCGCTGCCGCCTGGGTGAACTCGATATAATTGCGGAGAATGGCATTTACCTGGCCTTTGTGGAGGTCAAGCTGCGCAAGGATGGCCGGTACGGCGCGGCCTGCGAGGCAGTGACCCCATCCAAGCAGAGAAAGCTCCGGCTGACCGCTGAGTTTTATCTGATGAAGCATCCCACCGGGCTTCAGCCGCGGTTTGATGTGGCGGAGGTATACGCGCCGGATGGGGTGCGCACCGAAGCGCCGGATATATATTATATAGAGAACGCTTTTTAAAGGGAGGGACGGCGATGAAGCCCATCTCGGTTTTTGATGCCCATTGCGATACGATTTCCCGTTGTTACTATCTCCACGAAGGTTTGAGATGTAATACTGGTGATTTGTCCCTGGAAAAGACAGAAAGGTTTGCTCGATATTGCCAATTTTTTGCGCTGTGGACAACGAAAGAATATACAGACGGGGACGGCTGTACTATGGAGGAAGCGTATCACACCTTACTGGGCTGCTTCCGGGCGCAAATGGCCTGCAATTCAGACAAAATCATCCAGTGCCGCACGGCCCAAGATGTGGAGCAGGCCCACCGCTGCGGCAAAGCCGCCGCATTCCTGACGGTAGAGGGGGCGGAGCTGCTGGGCTGCGACCCGGCCCGCCTGGATCAAGCGGCAATAGACGGGGTGACGGCCATCAATTTAACTTGGAACTATGCCAACGCTCTGTCGGGTTCCTCTAAGGAACAGCCTGAGCGGGGTTTGTCCACCGTTGGACGGGATTTTGTACGTAAAATGGAGGATTTACACATCCTGGTGGATGTGTCCCATCTGTCGGAGGCCGGATTCTGGGATGTGGCGGAAATTGCGTCCCGCCCCTTTATCGCCAGCCACTCCAACGCAAAATCTGTGTGGAATCACACAAGGAACTT
>CAPOAR010000074.1:0-15629 GCA_948670295.1 uncultured Oscillospiraceae bacterium
TACGCCCTGGAGGATCAGGCATCATACAACTTTGCGGGTTCCATCCTCTCCCCGCTGCCGCTGAAGGCAGACAGTGCCAAGAGCAGACTGGTCAAAGGCAAATTCGAATTGACCTCCGAGTACATCCAGCTGGCCGAGTTCTGCTCCGAATATCAGATTTCTCAGCCTCAGACCCCCATACGGCATATGTTCCGCCCCGCTTCCTCCACGGAATCGGGGTTTTTCTATGCCCTGCCGCCTGAGAAGGATGAGGAACTGGGGGCTATCGGTCATGTGCGGATCGACTTCGGATATAAAGGCCGGGAGTTCTGGCACACCTGGTGGCCGAGGGGTCCCGAGGAGCTGAACACGCCCGAGTTCAAAGAAGAACTGGGTAAGGTGGTGAACGACCTGCGGCTGGGCGTACTGAAAGACCTGCCGTCCATGCGGCGGTACTGCTGGGGGCTGGAAAACGGCGCTATCACAGGCGGAACCTGCTGCCAGAATTATGGTTTCACATTGGAAACGGACCGATATATCTACCGCCTGCGGTGCAACCCCACTGAAGGGGACTACCAGGCTTATCTCGGGTGCTTCGACAAACAGGCCCAAAAGCAGGAGATGGGCCTGACAGAGAAGGGGCGGCAGATGCTCCGGGACGCCGCCGACCCCAGCCTCCCCCACCAATACAGCTGGTATGTGATCCAGGATATCAACAGCGCCGATCAGCGGGTGGACCAGGTGCTTCCATTGGACGAGGCCATCGAGCACTACAAGGGGCTGGGCAGCGACGACAAACGGCTGGGCGTCACCAAGGACGACATTGCCACTGTGGACCTGGTGATCCGCAAGGACGGCCGGGAGTGGATTCCGGAGGACTACCGGAAGCTGGACAGCTTCGCCCGGGACCCGGTGGTGGCTGAGGCGGTGGGCCAGATCCGGCAGGCGATGGAGGAGCAGACGCAGGGACAGGCCATGACGATGGGAGAGATGATGTAATGGTCCGGAGCGTACCCCGGCATCTGCGGGATGATCGGCAGCAGCCTCTCTGAGCCATGCGCGGGCGTCGACGGCGATCCTCTGATCCCAGCACCCGGGGACAATATCTGGTACACGCCCATGTACTTCCGGGACGTATGGCACTACCGCCGTCTCGGGCAGGTCATGGACCGTGTGATACGCGCCTCCCCACAGCAGGCGGAGCCGCGGGACGTACTGGAAACGGAAGCTGTCCCGGAGCCTGAGCCATTGGACTGCCCGGCTCCACAGCTCCTGGACGAAACCGGCATGGGACAGCTCACATTCTTTTAACCACGAGGAGGTTACAGCATGACAATCTATCTATCTCGAGGGGAACACGATCCTGAATGCGGCATCCGCTTCCCCGCCACACCGGATTCGGTGTGGACAGCCATCACGGAGCTGGACGAGCATTGCGCCAGTTCTGAGCCGGTCAGAATCGTGGGCGCTCTCAGCCCGGTAACGGATCTCTGCCAATATATCAGCTGCGCCGACATGGAGGAGGAAGCCGACATCCTGAAGCTCAATATGCTGGCAGGGCTGCTCGAGGGCATGACCGCTAAAGAGCAGGGTGATCTTTCTGAGACATTGGCCGTGGAAAAGCCCGGCAGCCTGGATGGTATCCTCCAGATCATGGACAGGATCGCCCCATATGAGACCGTTGAGGGTGTGAACTCGGATAAGGAGCTGGGCGGCTGGCTGGTGGCGCACGGGCTGACAGACGTGGATTTTACAGAAGCAGTACGGCCCTACCTGGACTATGCCGTGATCGGCGCGGAATACCGGACCAGGCATGGCGGCACATATACGCCGCAGGGCTATGCGAAGCGCCGGGAGGGAGTTCAAACGCAGAAGGCAGAGGATCGCCCCTCTTTCGCACTCACGCTGAGTTCCCCCACCGGCACTTACCGGCTGAACCTTCCTGCCCCGGACGCCGAATTTGAACAAGCGAGAGGGGCGCTGGGGCTGGACAGCCTGGACAGCGCCGTCATTGGGGATGTGGAGATCGGTTGCTCCTGGGTCCATCTTCTCCCCATGAACAGCATCACCCTGGATGAGGCCAACCTTCTGGCCCAGTTCGTCCAGCGGATGAGTGAAAGCGAACTCAGAACATTCGGCGCCGCACTGGAAGCGGAGGAGCCCGCCGCGTTCTCCGATGCGGTCTGTATCGCTGAGAACATCGACGATTATGAGCTGGTGGACTCGACCGACGGCGCGTATGGCCGGGACGCTCTGCGTAAAGCAGGCGCAACAGACGAGGTCTTTGGGCTGCTGGACGGCTTCACCGATTTTGACGCGCTGGGCCGGTCCGAGATGGAGGCGGACGGTGTGCGGGAAACCAGTTTCGGTTCCGTCCGCCGTCTCAGCGTACCCTGGCCCCGGCAGGAGCCGACACAGCCTGAGCCGGGTATGACCATAGGGATGAGCCTGTAAATCTCAAAAGAATTGGAGGAGTACATCAAAATGAACGACAAATTTTTTCCTGAATTGTCCCGCCGTCTGAAGCGGGAGGGCATCGCTACCCAGCCTGTGGAAAAAGCCTGCCTTCCCGTGGTGGTCGAGGGGCAGGAAGCCATGTGGGTTCAGTCCTGGGGCGGGATCATTCTCAACGCCGAGGCGGCAAACGACACCGCCGTGAACCGCGTTTACGGCACGGTAGCGGGGATCAGCGCCCAGGTCTACGAGTACACCGAGGCCATGGCCACCGCGCCGCCCCTCCGTGCGGATGGACTTCATGCGGACTTCCGGCTGCTGGCCGACTTCAACGGCGTAGTGCTGGCCGGGCAAGAGTTGGAGGATGACTGGGGGTACAAATTCGTCACCTGGCGGCGGAGCCCAGACCGCAAGGCGGTAAACGGCGGCGAGTATTTTGACGGTGGGCACTACTACGAGTCCGCCAAGCTGGACTTTGCCTGCCGGGCGGGGCTGGTGCAGGAAAGCCGCCAATTCAGCAATGAACAGCTGGCGGAAGTTTGCCGCTGTGTCTGCGAGACGCTGGACAGCGAGTACCCCATCACAGATCAGCGGCGCAAGATTCTGGAGCAAGTGGCGGAGCAGATCGAGGGCAGCGTGGAGGATCTGGACGAGCTGGTGGGGCAGTCCAACCAGCGGGAACTGGAGGCGGCAGAGCAGCAGAACGGCGGGCCGGGAATGGAGATGTCGCCGTGAGAGTTCGATATAAACACAATCGTGAACCTTCGTTTTACGAGTCCACGTGCCTGACCACCATACCTCACGAGCCGCCTCCCAGCCTGTCCGGCCCCGGCGGCCGCTGCGTTGGTTGTCCCTACCCTGCCCATGGCTTCGTGTGCTGGGGTGAGGATAACTGCCTCCGCACTGAGATGTCCCGGATCATGGAGCGGGACCGGGGGAAGCTGTGAAGATTGGTTTGGTGGATGTGGACAGCCGTCACTTTCCCAATTTTGCGTTGATGAAGTTATCCGCCTGGCACAAGGCTCAGGGGGATGCCGTGGAGTGGTGGAACGGCTTCACCCACTACGACCGGGTCTACTTATCAAAAGTGTTCACGTTCACCCCGGACCACGACACCGTGATCGACGCGGATGAGATCATAACCGGAGGCACTGGCTATAAGGATTATGGGACCTTACCTCCAGAGGTGGAAAAAATGTTCCCGGATTACAGCATTTACCCCCAATACAAGCGGGCCATCGGCTTCCTGACACGGGGGTGCTGCCGCCGTTGCGAGTGGTGTATAGTGCCCCGCAAAGAGGGCCCAATCCGTCCAGCGGCAACCTGGGAGCAGGTCAAGCGCCCGGACAGCCGGGAAATGATCCTCATGGACAACAACGTGCTGGCCTGCAGCCACGGCCTGGAGCAGATTGAGCGCATGGGCCGGGAGGAGGTGTGGGTGGACTTCAACCAAGGGCTGGACGCCAGGCTCATCACGCCGGACACTGCCGCTCTGCTGGCGAAGCTGAAATGGATACGGTTTGTGCGCCTGTCCTGCGACACCACCGCCATGGTGCCGGTGATCGAGCAGGCTGCGGCTTATCTGAAGGAGGCGGGCGTCGCCCCCTCCCGGCTGTGGTGCTACCTGCTGGTGCGGGATGTGGCGGACGCACATAGTCGGGTGCTAGCCCTGGAAAAGCTGGGCTTCGACGTGTTCGCCCAGCCCTACCGGGACTACGACGGCGGCGAGCCCACGGCAGAACAGAGGGCGTTCGCCCGCTGGGTCAACGTCAAGTCCGTCCACCGCTCCTGTGCCTGGGAGGACTACGGCAAGTCCAGAAGGAGAAAAAACGCAGCAATTTCTGTTGGTTCTGATGAATAGCTTTCAATGGTCAGGTGTGCTATTGTTTGTTGTCAATGCGAAGGGAGGTGAGCCGATGAGCAGAACAGGTCAAAAATTTCAAGTGAATATGTTCCAGCGCAAACAGCGTTCGGCCCCGTTTCAGTCAAGGAAACGGGGCTTTTTCATGCCCAGCCGGAGGGGATTCCGGCACAAAAATCATGACGGAAAGGGATGAAACACCATGAGCATTCAAAAGGAATGGCTGGATTTTCTGCGGGAGCAGTACCCCGTGGGCAGCCGGGTCAAGCTCCGGACACCGGGCGAGGGTGCCCCCAATACCCTCAAACCGGGGGCAAGAGGAACGTTGGAGCACATCGGTGAGGACGGGGACTTCCATGTGGCCTGGGACAGCGGAGAAACGCTGCCGTTGACCATCGGGCAAGACTCCTTCACCGTTTCGCCGCCACCCCTCCAGACCTTGAAGCTCTATATGCCCATGACGGCGACCTACTACGACGAAGAGGAGGGACCGGAGCAGGACGTCACGATGGACCCCCGGGAGGCTGCGCAGTACGCCCCTCAGATCATCAACGCCCTGCAAAGTGAGCGCCGCTGGCTGGAGAACGAGGGACCAGAGGAGGCGGAGCGCGGCCTGATGGCCTACTTTGACGGCCCGGACAGCATCGACCAGAAAGTACAGTCCTGTTTCTTCAACGCCGAGGTGCGGGACGGGCAGCTTTGGGGCGTGGCGGAGTGCAAAGTGCGGGGAGAGCTGACGCCGCTGGAGCTCCAGCACCTCATTGACCAGATCGGTGGACAGGCCAGTGATGGCGTGGGAGAGTCTTTCGAGCAGCGTGAAATCAGGGTGGACGGCGGTCTGGAGATATACGCCCATCTCTGGCAGAGCGAGGGCTGGAGCATCATGCCGGAGCGGGACCGCTTCGACCCCCATTTTTCTGAGCGGCTGCCGGATATGTGCTTCACTGTTCTGCCGGAAGATGGCTCCCTGGCCTATATCATCAGGGGCGCTGGGCTCCAGAGGGCCGAGGGCAGCAGCGAACAGGCAAACATCAACCGCCATATGGCGGACTACCGAAACCGGGAGCGCGGTATCAGCAAGGCCCAGGAGCAGGCGATGGTGGGCGGTTGTCTGCATGGCTGGGGCTCTCCCGCCGCCGACCCCAAAGCCTATGAGCAGACCTCCGTCCAGCCCCAGATGGGAGGGATGGACCTTGCGTAAGGTGTTTGAGGTGGAGCTTGGGTCCGAAAATGGCTGCACCGAGCTCACCCTTCCCGCCACCCCCTACGCCATGCTGGACGCGCTGGAGAAGCTGGACTTGGCGGATGGTGAGGCACCCCAGTGGGAGATCCTCCGTATGCCCAGCTGCGGCCACCTCTCCCCGTATCTGGATCACGGCGGCACCCTGCCCGAGCTGAACGCTCTGACCCAGCGGCTGTCTGAACTGGGTGAAATTGAGCTGCACATCATGGAGGGGCTGATCAGAATGGAGCAGCCCCAGCCCGGGATCACGCCCGTTCCCCTGTCCCGCCTCATCGACATGGCCTACAGCACAGACTGCTGCCATCTGGTGGAGGGTGTGGTGACCGATGTCCAACTGGGCCGGTTTTGCGCGGAGAACGGGTTTGTCCCCGAAGCGGAGGGCCTCTCGGACAAAGCATTTGAGCTGCTGGATTTCACCAAAATCGGGCGGGATTTCCGGGAAGCTGAGGGCGGCGCATTCACCCGCGGCGGCTATGTCCAGCGGCGGGAGGAGCTGAAGCAGGTGTACAAGACCCTGGACCTCACCCCCAAAAAGCCGGACTACGCCATCCTGGCGGAGCTGCCCGACGGCAGCCGGGCCAGGCTCCCCACCCCGCCGGGCGAGACCATGGCGGATACACCCGCCCGATGTGTGGACTGCGCCGCCCCCGCCCTCACCGGCCTGACCGCCATGCGCTCCACCCTGGATATGCTGGCCCGCCGTCTGGCGGAGCTGGAGCTGGACGGGGACCTGACCAAGTACAAAGCGGTGCTGGAGGCCACCGGCTGTGACGACATCTCTCGGGCGCTGGTACTGGCGGACGAGCTGGACCGCTATCGTTTCGATCCGGAGCCG
Source organism: uncultured Oscillospiraceae bacterium (assembly GCA_948670295.1). GTDB lineage: Bacteria > Bacillota > Clostridia > Oscillospirales > Oscillospiraceae > Enterenecus. The sequence goes on from CAPOAR010000074.1 coordinate 6,373, forward strand.
CGTGAGCCGGATGAGGTGGCCAGCGGGCACTTGAAAGAACTGCTGCCGGAGGAGGACCTGGCTGCGCTGCTTCCCAACGTGAACTTGTACTGTTACGGGCAGAAGCTGGTAGAGCAGAGCGGCGGCAAGCTCACCGGGTACGGCTATGTCCGGCCTATCTTAGAGCAGACCATGGAATATAGCCCCGCTGGGGCCCCCATCGAAGCCCAGCGAAGCGGGTTCGATGGGGAGAGGAACCACAACGAAATGAACGAGCTTTCGCCGCAAGGCGGAAGCGAGGGATATGAAGCTTGTGGTGACGAAATGGAGATGATGTAAATTGAATGACTTCGACTACCTGGCCCAGCTCCCCGGCGAGGAGCGGGAGCAGAACTGGATCAGGACGCGGTTGGGCACACTGAGTGTGCGGGAGGGCGTCATCCTGGCCGCCGCGGCCCAGGCGGGCCCGCCCGAGAACGCCGTCCAGGCCATCAACCAGCTCCAGTCTCTGGATGAATACACCGTTTGCCTGGACGCGGGCAGCTACGAGGCGCTGGGCAGACAGCATCTGCTCAACAAAACCAGGATGCCGCAGGACGCCCTGTCCTTCCTGGACCTGGAGGCGGTGGGGCAGCAGTACGAGGACCGGCACCCCGGCCTGTTCATCGGGAGCTGCTATGTGCAGTACCCGGAATCGCCCCCCAAGCCGGTCTACCAGCCCGGTACGGCCCTGCCCGCCGACGATGGCTGGAGCGTCAAGCTGAAGGTGGCCTCCCCCGCTGTGCCCGAGGGGGTGTGGCTGCGCCTGCCGGGGCCTTTCCTGGAAGCTCCCGAGGGCACCGTGGATGAGGCCCTGGCGCTCCAGGAGCTGAAGGTCCAGTGCTGGGACGAATGCACCCTGCTGGACGCCCGGTGTGTCCTGCCCGAAGCAGGGGACCTTGTGGCACAGTATACCGGCGATGTGGGCGACCTGATCTATGATGGCATCGAGCTGGGCTTTGTACTGGCCCAAAAGGGCCAGGGTATGCCCTGCTTTACAGAAAAATACGCCGCCGCACTGGCGCTGGAGGGCTGCCAAACCCTGAAGCTGGCGCTGGACATCTCGCAGAATCTGCGCTGCTACAACTGGGCGCCCCGCGCCAGTCTGGAGGACTCCGGCAGACAGAAGCTGATGAATCTGGGCATATCCGAGGAGCTGATCCGGGCCAGCGGCATCGATCTGGCGGGCTACAAGGCCCACCTGCTGGAACAGGAGGGCTACACGCCCACGGCGGACGGCTGGGGTTATGTCCGCCGCAACAGCGAGGAGTTCCACTATCAATTCAGCACCCCCGCCCAGCCCCAGGAGGAGCCTGGGATGGCGATGCAATAATTATTATATGAGGGGCCGTTTTCCCGATGGGGACAGCGGCCCCTCTTTTTTTGTGCCTTTTTGCCTCCTCTTTTGGGAAAGCGTACCCGGAAAAGGAGAAAATCGTGAAAGAAGAACAGCTGCTGGCCTACCTGAAGGCCAACTGCCTCGGGCGGGGAAAACGCCAGACCCGAGCCCAGCTCCAGCGGAAGCTGAACCTGAGCAAAGACCAGCTCACCAATATGGTCCACCGGATGCGTTGCAAGGCCCTGCCCATCGCGGGCGGGCCGCTGGGGTACTACTACGCTCAGAACGCCGGAGAGATCCTTTCCACCATCCGCTGGCTGGAGAAGATGGTGCGCACCCTGCTGGAGTCCATCAACGGTCTGGTCAAGGCCATGGAGTCCTTCGGGCCCATGGACAAAGAAGGGGCCCCCGCCGAAGCCCAGCGAAGCGGGTTCGGTGGGGAGAGGAGGAGCGACGAAGCGGGCGAGCTTTTCGCCGACAGGCGGAAACGAGCAGGCGAAGTCCGCGACGACGATGTCTGACCTCACCTGCAGGCCCCCGCTGAACTGGGTGGGGGGCAAGAGCGCCATCCTGGATACCGTCCAGCTGGTGTTCCCGCCTTGGGCGAACCGCCGCGCGGAGCACTTCTGCGGCGGCGCGGGCATCCTGTTCGGCACGCCCCCGAAGCCCGGCGTGATGGAACTCCTCAACGATTTCGACCGGGACGTGGTCAACTTTTTTATCTGTATCCGGGATGAGATATTTGCCTTTCTGGAGGAGCTGAAGCGATTCCCGCTGCAATCGGAGGAAGAGTTCATCTGGCTGAAGAAATATCTGGCCGGTGAAGAAATACTGCCCGACTTCTCTCTGAGCGAGCTGCGCATCGCCCACCGTCGCCTGACGCCGGAGCAGTACGCCCAGGTAGCGCCCATCCTCCGGGGACGGGCCAAGCTGTGGGACGTGCGGCGGGCTGTGGCCTTTTACAAGGTCAACCGCTGGTGCTTCAACGGTACCATGGACGCCTTCGCCGCTAAGCCCGCCCGGCTCGACCGCTTCTTCCCCGTACTCCTCGCCGCCTCCCAGCGGCTGAAGGACGTGCTGATCACCAACCGGGACTTTGAGGCGTCCTTCCGTCTCAACGACAAGCCGGGCACCCTGCACTACTTTGACCCGCCCTACTTCCTGACCGAGAGCATGTACAAGCCCCAGTTCTCCGAAGAGGACCACTACCGCCTCCATGACCTCACCCTGGCGCCCAAAGGGTACGTGGTGATCTCGTACAGCGACCACGACTACATCCGAAACCTGTACCGCAACTGCTACGTTCTGGCCTTTGAGCGGGCCAATCCCATGTCCCTGAAGCAAGGTGCGAAGTTCAAGGAACTGCTCATCACCACCTTTGACCCGCGCCCTGTCATTGAGGCCAACGGACAGCTCTCCATGTTCGGGGACCTGCCGAACGGTCTCCAGCTCGTCAACACCCCAAAATAATTGAGGAGGAACACATCATGAACAAGCAGAATACCACCATCTTGATCCCCGCCGAGGCGGTGGAGCACAGCCACATCCGGCCCGGCGAGCACATCGCCATCCATGTCGGGGAAAACACCCTGGTGGTGGTCCCCGAGAAGCTCACCGCCTTGCAGGCGGTGAACGCCATCGCCCACCTGACCAGCGTGGGCACCGACCTGCTCTCCATCGTCAAGGAAGCCTGCGGCACCTGCGCGGAGCGGCGGGAGCAGGGGCTGTGCCCTTCGGGGCACCTGCTGGACCCGGAACGGTGCCCGTTGAAGGCCATGAACGGGCACGGCGTCACGGTCGACGACGCGGCGCGAGAGGAAGCAGGCATCCCGCTGGACGCCAAACTGGAGGTTTTCGTGGACGAGGGCGAAATGCTGGTCACCGCCGCGGACTACGAGCACGACATCACCGATGTTCCGCCCATTGTCCGCAAGGCGCTGGCTCTGGCCGGGGTCTGTCCGGGGCATCTGGACAATCTGATCACATCGGAGGAGATCATCCATGAAGCATGAATACCCTCCCATCTACCGGGAATCCCGGGTGAAGGCCGAGGCCAACGGCGAACTTGATAAGTGGATGGAAAGCCACCAGGCCAACCAGGATTGCGCACAGTTTATTCAGGACCTCATCGCCACAAAATCTGCCGGAAGCAAATTGGAACCGGGCACAGCCTCGCTTGCGTTAGAGCAGTGGGGTTTTGAACGGGTGCAGCTCGTGTTGGGCAACGCCCTGATCAGCACGGGCGGGCTGGGTTTTGAACAGGACAGTCTTCGTTGGGTACGGGAGGTTCTCACCCCATCTGGAAGCAAGGAACGGAAAATCCGCCTTCCCTCCGAGCCGGAAAATATGGAATTCAAGATCCATACGGATCGTTCCCTGCTGGCCCAATTTCTTTACCAGACCTACAGCGAACACCTGGAAAGCCAGGGTATGTTCAGCGCAAAACACTGCGGAGAGTCTCACCAGGATTATACAGGGAAGGTGCTGATTCTGCGGCCCAGCGTCCTCGCAGACAACTGCCGGGACGTCAAAAACCAGCTTTGGTATGGGCAAAGCGGATTCGGACTCTCCCCCACCTCCAGCGGACGGGCGGTGTTCGCTACCTGCCTGGGGAACGGGGAGAAGGCCCGGTGGAACCGCCTGGACTTCATGGGGGTGCTGGACGAGCAATATCTGCCGGACTGGGCGGCGGAACGGCTGACGGAGCTTCGCGCCCCCGCCCAACAGCAGGAGGAACCCGTCCAGGAGCAGGACAGCGGCCCCGCCCAGGGCGGCATGGAAATGAGGTGAGCCATAACATGCTGACCTATTATGTTATGGAGGACCTCCACGCCGCCGAGTCCCAGGACGGCGGCTCCTATACCTCTCTGGATCAGGCCATCCGCTCCTACCGCCTGATCCTCTCCAACAAAGTCAAGTCGCTGAGGGTGGGCCGGAACGGGGAGTCTCTGGACCTGGTCCGATGTATTCCCATCCACCCCCACGACTCCTTGGGCGACGACGTGATGGTGCTGGACTTCCTGGACTGCCCCGATTGGAGGGCGGACCAGGCAATTACCCACGCCGCCCGGACGCTGGCGGACAAACTGCACATCCGGTACTGCCTGTTCCGGGGCTGTGTGCTGCCCGTGCCCGTCACGGACAAGCTCCCCCGGAACCTGCGGGACCTGCGGCTGTGGTCTACGGTGCCGGAGGACCCCGCCACCGCCGTCCGCTGGGTGGAGGTGGCCGGGGTGGGCAGGCTCTCCCCCGGCGAGTTCAGGCGCAGGTACCGCGCCCGGGAAGGCACTTCGTTTACTTATCCCCTGGTCCTGCGCATCACCGCCCACATCCGCAGGCCCAATGGCCGCTGCCGGGACCTCAAGCTCCTGCCCTGGGAGTTCCACCTCATGGCGAGGGCCCGAGAGGAGGAACGCCGGTGAGCGCGGACAATTTCTCCGGGCCTCCCAGGGGGCCCCCCGACACGGCGCTGATATCGTAACACCGCATAAAATGAATGAATTGGAGGCAATCGATCATGAAGCGAAAAATCATCCCCTGCCTGCTGGCGCTGGCCCTCATGGCTGTGCTGGTCCCCGCCGCGTTGGCCGCCGCGCCGCCCTCTGTCTGTTACCCGACGTCGGTGACCCGGAGCGAGGATGGCACCCAGATCCGCAAGGTGTACGACCTGGGTCCCGAGGAGGACCCCGCGGGCATCTCCCGCTCCGACTTCGAGCAGGAGGGCTTCTATTACACCCTCACCGACCTGCTCAAGCAGGAGGCCCCCGAGCGTGAGGAGCGGTTCCACACCGAGACCGTCACCCTGGACAGCAAGAACAAGGACATGGAGTCTGTGCTGGCCCTGCTCCCCGCCCAGCGGGAGTTCACCACCGAGGACGGCCTCACCGGCACCCTGTCGCTGAAGCTGGACACCGTCCAGGTGAACGTGGCGGGCTATGGCAGCTCCACCCGGGCGGTGTCCGCCACCCGCTCCTACCCCAACCTGGCCGGACAGGACACGTCCTACATTCCCAAGGAGATCACCGACAGCGGCAGGACGCTGGAGCTGGCCTCCATCGACTGGCAGACCGACAACACCGCCAATGAGGACGGTTACGCCGTGGGCGACCGTTTCACCGCCATCGCCACCTACACCGGCAGCGCCACCAGCTCCTATGTGAAGGGCTACGTGGTCACCGCCGACTACAGCGGGACCGTGTCCAGGATCGCGCTGAACAAGGTGCGCTATGTGGCCATCTTTGAGGGCGTGCCGCTGAATCCTGTGGAACCCACTCCCGAGCCTGACCCCGAGCCCAGCGGCGATATGGCGGGGTCGGCCGCCCCCGTCCAGTTTAACTGGGCATATGTGCTGGTCCCCCTGGGTGTGATCGCGGCCATTGGCGGCGGGATCGGCGCGGCCCTGTTCATCAAGAAGCGCCGTGAGAACGGCTATGAAACCGAGGAGGAATCTCAATGAACAAGATGAAGCGTCTGATCACCACTGCACTGAGCCTGTGCGCTGTGTGCGCCATGGCTCTCCCGGCCCACGCGCTGGAGTATAACATCAACGCCCCCGGAGACCCGGAGTACGGCAAGCCCACCTCTTTTGAGCCGGTAGTCACCGCAGACGGCGGGGCCATGAAGAACGAGGACTTGAGCAAGTCCGCCGCCCGCGTCCCGCCTGGGTTTGGGTCGCCCAGCAGTTATATGCTCAACACCGGCGAGTACCTCACACCCGACCTGGTCCCCTCTCAGATGGCGGGGGCCGGGCAGGTGAACGGGAACGTGGCCGTGGTCATGCCTCCCGCCTCCGGCAGCACCGCCGCCCCTGGTTCCACCACTTCGACCGCCTCCGGAGGAACCGGAACCGGCAGCTATCCCATTGTAAACACCAGCACCTCCACCTCCCCCACCACGTCCGTGGGCTTCACCGAGGTTACCAGCGCCCTCTACTACAGCGACGGCAGACTGGGCACGCTCAAAATTCCCTCCATCGGCCTGACGGTGGGTGTCTACGAGGGCACCGGCTCCGCTCCCCTTCTCAAAGGCGCGGGCCACTTCGAGGGCACCAGCATCTGGCTGGGCAACATCCCAATCGCCGGGCACAACCGGGGGGTACGCAATGACTTTGGCAAAATCCACACCCTGAATCCCGGCGATACCGTCACCTTCACCACCAAGCTGGGCACCCGCACCTATGCCGTCAGTGCGGTCACCAAGGTGTCCGTCAACGACACCTCCGGCCTGGAGCCCACTGCAGCCAATCAAATCACCCTTTATACGTGCGTGGAGGACCAGCCCGCTTACCGCTGGTGCGTCACCGCCCGGGAGGTCTGAGCGCCGCTGTGTAATATGCTTCGTTTCGGCCCTGCTTTTTCTCCATAGGCTTTGCATCGTTCCTCTGGACTTTTCCCATGTTCTTCGCTATTGTGTTGCTTGCCAAACGCGGCACAATTAATAAAGGAGGAACGATCATGAGCAGAAAAAGAGAAGCGGTCTTTATGGGCATCGGCATCCTCACCGGCCTGGCCCTGTGCGGCCCCGCCGTCCAGGCGGCGGAGGCGGTCCTTACTGCTGCGCCCACCAGCCAGACCTTCTATGTGGACGGCCAACGGGTCCAGTTTGAGGCATATGAGATCCATAGCAACAATTTTATCAAGCTCCGGGACATCGGGAAAGCGATGGATTTTGGCGTCACATATGACGGCGCCACCAATACCGTCCATATCGCTCCCGCTTCCCCCTACATCGAGGAGGTGACCACACCTGCACCTGCCATGCCCACCCCCTCCAGCGCACCCGCGCCAAGCACCACAAATGGCTATACCATCACTACGGACCACTGGAGCCGGGAGGATTTCAGCCGGCAGGTCAATCCCGCCGTGTTCACCGGCGTATATGACCGGGACCTCTACAACACCATCAAGCAGACCCTGGTGGACGGAGGGCCGGGCACCGCCCCGGCCTACACCATGGTGGATAAGCAGAACTACGGCGAAGTGAAAAGGCTACTGGGCCGCATGGACAATACCCGCTGGCTGGAGCACTACGTGCCGGAAAACTTCACCAACTACTATGAGTATCTGGACTACTTCGCGGTATCCGCAAAAGAACCGGAGCAGTATCAGGCGGCGCGCAGCTTCATCCAGCCAGTCATCACCCAGGCAAACCAACTCGGCTCAGACCGGGAAAAGGTGGAGTATCTCCATGACTACCTCTGCTCCCTGATGGCCTACGATCTGGGATCCGTCACAGATATCGCTCGGGTGTTCTCTCCCCACAGCAATGAGCTGAAGGGTGCCTGCGGTGACTACGCCAGAGCGTTCAACTACCTGTGCGGGGCGGCCAGCATCCCCAGCTTCACCATCAGGAGCGCGGACCACAGCTGGAACATGGTGTACGCAGACGGGCACTGGCTCCAGGTGGACGTGTCCGCAGACGACCTGCACGGCAATAAAAACGCCCTGCTGGTGGAGGCGTACCCCCGGCATACCGACATTACGCCCCAGACCACGGCCTTCCTCAAAGAGCTTCTCGTCCCAGGCTCCACAAATTAGATCGAATCAACTATAGCAAAACGGCAGACCGCAAGAGCGGCCTGTCGTTTTTCATTCCAGAAAAGGAGCGTTTTCATCCATGAAACACAAATTTTCCACACGTTTGCTGTCCCTGCTGCTGGTGATCGCCACCCTGGCGGGTCTGCTGATCCCAGCCAGCGCCGCCTCCCTCAGCGGCAGCGGCACCGTCCGCATCACCCAGGACGGCTTCGGCAGCTATCTCAATAAGAGCAGCGGCGGCACCATCGGCGGCGGCTACTGGAAGTACACCAGCAACGACGGCCTCACGGGGAGCGCCTACTGCGTCAACTGGGGCCTCACCGGGGTGTCCTCTTCCAAGGCCCTGACGGTGCAGCCCTATAACCGCAATCCCCAGACCATGGGGGCCTTTACCAATGGCTACCCCAACCGCACCCTGGCCCAGTTCAAGGAGCTGCACCCCAACGACGTCCGGGGCATCGCCCAGCTCACCGAGACAGAGTACAAGTATGCCACCCAGGTGGCGGTGTGGGCCACCTGCGGCCAGATCTCCGTCCCCGGCACCAGCTTCACGGCGGGGCGCACCGCCGTGGTCCAGCCCACCTCGGACGCCCGCCAGATCCGCATCTTCGACTCCGTCAAGGCCATCCTGGCCCTGTCCGAGCACTGGACCAAGTACCTCTATCCCGGCCTCACCATCCGCGCCGAGGAGAATCAGAACGTCCCGGGCGTGGAGGTCGTCCACGAACGGGGCCTGGAGGGTGCGGCCTCCAGCAATGCAGATGGCATCAAAAAGGAGACCATCAACGGCAAGGAGTATTACACCCGGGTGATGTATGTGGCTTCCGCCACCACCACCTGGATCGACGGCTACACCACTAAGGTCTACTCCACCGACGCCCCCCAGGGCACCATCTTCACCGCCGAGAACGGCTCTGCCCTGGAGACGGTGCAGGAGAACGGCACCACCTGCTATAAGGTGAACACCCAGAAAAACCGCAGCACCAGCCTGAACGCCAATGGCGAGGAGTATTACGGGGCCTTCAAGGTCTGCATCCCCGTGGACAACGTGGCCGACGAGGGTTCCTTCACCATCAAGGCCACGGGCGGCGCGGCTCAGTTCAACCTGTTCCTGGCCAACAACCCCAGCTCCACCGAGCAGTCCTACATCATCTCGGACCCGGCCTATACCACCGTGGAGGCGTCCGCCCCCTTCAAATGGAGCAAGACGGGCACCGAGGATGGCTCCGCCAGCCTGGAGATCGTCAAGACCGGGCCGGGCGGCGGTCCCCTGGAGGGCGCTGAGTTCACCCTCACCGGCGACCGGGGCACCACCGTCACCGGCACCAGCGGGCCGGACGGGAAGGTGACCTGGACCGGCCTTC
>CAPOAR010000074.1:15639-15845 GCA_948670295.1 uncultured Oscillospiraceae bacterium
TTCCCGCCGATGAAAAGTTTACCCTGACCGAGACAAAGGCCCCCGAGGGCTGTCAGCCCATCGCCGGAATGAACGTCACCCTGGAGGCGGGCCGCACCAGCTATCTCACCGTGCCCAACGACACCGCCAAGGGCTTCACGGTCAAGAAGATCGACGCCCAGAACCGGGGCAGTTTGCAGGGCGCGGTCTTTGTGTTTGAGCAGATC
>CAPOAR010000075.1:0-15537 GCA_948670295.1 uncultured Oscillospiraceae bacterium
ATATAATTCACATCATCCAAACGGACCTCTATCCTCGCGCCAGCTGTACCAGCAAAAAACGGCGGTTTCCCGCCAGAAGGGGGTGGTTCCGATGAAGCAGCACCGCTTTTGGGCCTGGGGCGCCGTCTTTTGCATGGTCATGGTGATGCTCACAGGGTACAAGCGCAAGTAAGAAAAAAATCAGGAGGAAATTTTATGGATTGTGATAAATGTGTCAAAAACCTGGCTGTCTTTGCGGGCGGGGTCCTGTTCGGCTCTGCCGGACTGAAGCTGCTGTCCAGCCGGGACGCAAAAAAAGCCTATACCCATGCCACAGCCGCCGCTTTGCGGATGAAGGAATCCGTCATGGAAACCGTGACCACTGTGCAGGAGAACGCCGCCGACATACTGGCTTCGGCCAAAGACCTCAACGCCCAGCGGGCGGAGCAGGAAACTGTGGACGCCGAGGAAACCTGACCCATACACACAGGACAGGGGGCTGCGGCCCCCTGTCTTTTGCCCTTGGAGGTTGAAATGAAAGTAATCATCAAACACCGAAGCCGGGGCCGTATCCGGGTCCAGATGGCCCAGCCCCGAATGTCTCTGGAGCAGGCCGATCTGCTGGAGTGCTATCTCCAAAAGCTGCCCGAGGTTATCCGTGCTTCCGTCCATGAGCGGACCCGGTGTGCCATTGTGGAATATCAAGGTTCCCAGACGGAGATTCTTTTGGCATTCAGCCGGTTTTCCTATGAGATGGAGAACCTCCATCCTCCTGTCAGCAGCAGCCGCGCATTGAACCGGACGTATGAGGAAAAGCTGGTGGGCATGGCAGCGGCAAAAGCCGTCTCCGTCCTCTTTTTTCCCTCTCCGCTCCGGATCGCCTATACCGTTTGGAAAGCGATCCCCCATTTGTTCCGTGGTTTGCGATGCCTCCTGCGGGGACAGATGGTTGTGGAGGTGCTGGATGCCCTCTCCATCGGTATCTCCCTGCTCCGCGGCGATTTCTCCACCGCGTCCTCAGTGCGGTTCCTCTTGGGCCTTGGCGAACTGCTGGAGGAATGGACCCACAAAAAGTCTGTCAGCGATCTGGCGCAATGTATGTCGCTGAACATTGACCGGGTGTGGCTGAAAACACCCCAAGGTGAAATCCTTACGCCGCTGTCCCAGATCCAGACCGGCGACCAGGTATGTGTCCGGCTGGGTGGTTTGATCCCTCTGGATGGAGTGATTACAGAGGGCGAGGTCATGGTCAATCAGGCGTCCCTCACCGGGGAATCCATTCCGGTTCCCAAGCGCACAGGTATGACAGTCTACGCCGGAACGGTGGTGGAGGAGGGCGAGTGCGTCCTCCAGGTTTCCGGCCAGTCAGGCAGCAGCCGGTATGACAAGATCGTTGCTATGATCGAGCAGTCGGAGTCCTTGAAATCCACGGCGGAGAGCCGTGCGGCAAATCTGGCGGACCGGCTGGTGCCCTATACCCTTGCGGGCAGTCTGCTCACTTATTTGCTGACCCGGAATGTCTCCCGCGCCCTGTCTGTTCTCATGGTGGACTTCTCCTGCGCCCTGAAGCTGGCAATGCCCCTGGCTGTCCTCTCCGCTATGCGGGAGGCCGGCGGGTTCCATGTGACGGTGAAGGGCGGTAAGTATCTGGAGACGGTGGCCCAGGCGGATACGGTGGTCTTTGACAAGACCGGCACCTTGACCCATGCCTGCCCGGTGGTTGCGGAGGTCGTTCCCTTCGGCGGGCAGAACAAGGCGGATATGCTGCGCTTGGCCGCCTGCCTGGAGGAGCATTTCCCCCATTCCATGGCCAACGCGGTTGTCCATGCTGCACGGGAGCGGGGGCTGTCCCATGAGGAAATGCACTCCGAGGTGGAGTACATTGTGGCTCACGGTATTGTCAGCGAAGTCAACGGCCAGCGTGTGATCATCGGAAGCGCCCACTTTGTCTTTGAGGACGAACGATGTGCCATTCCGGAGGGGGAACAGGAGCGTTACGATTCCCTGCCGGATCAATATTCCCATCTGTATCTGGCCATCGGCGGCGTGCTGGCCGCTGTGGTCTGTATCTCCGATCCCCTGCGGCCAGAGGCGGGAGCTGTGATCCGGCAGCTTCGCGGCTTGGGTATCCAGCGGGCCGTCATGCTCACCGGGGACAGCGGACGAACCGCCGCCGCTCTTGCTGTGGAGGTGGGCGTGGACGAATACCATGCGGAAATTCTGCCTGCGGATAAGGCCGGCTTTGTGGAGGCGGAACGGGCGAAAGGCCATACGGTCATCATGATCGGGGATGGTATCAACGATTCCCCGGCGCTGTCCAAGGCCAATGTGGGCATTGCCATCAGTGACGGCGCGGCTATTGCCAGAGAGATTGCGGACATCACGATTGCGGCGGATGATCTCCATGAGCTGGTCAGCCTGCGGCGGATCGCTGGCAAGCTGACCGTGCGTATCCGCTCCAATTACCGCTTTGTTATTGGTTTCAACAGCTCCCTGATTGCCCTTGGAGCATTTGGCGTCCTGCCTCCGGCTACCTCCGCCATGCTGCATAACCTCTCTACGTTAGGCGTCAGCCTGCGGAGCATGACGAATCTGCTGGAGCCAAGTTGAAACAGCATAGGGAAAACCGGCCCCATAAGCCTTGGGGCCGGTTTTCCCTATGCTGTCAGATTGATTTCAAAGGACAATTTTCACAGCTAATGTTGTCTTTTCCACCAGCGGCATGGGCTTTGATTTTTTCAAAAGTCTCATCACTCAGATCATGCTCTACTTTGCAGGCGTCCGCCGCCGCTGTCTCCGGGGAAATGCCCAACTGAATAAAAACCTGCGTCAGCAGCTTGTGCCTGTCATAGATACGCTGGGCAATTTCTTCACCGGGAGGCAAAAGCGTAATATAGCCGTCATCGTCCATGTGGATATATCCGTTCCCCCGGAGATTTCGCATTGCGATGCTGACGCTGGGCTTGGAAAAGCCCAATTCATGGACAATATCAATGGAGCGCACCATCCCATGATCTTCCCGGAGTTTTAAGATCGCCTCTAAATAGTCCTCAGCCGATTCGTGGATATTCACAAAAAATCCTCCTTCCACGGAAACCTCTGTGCATAGGTTAGCACATTCTAACCAAAAATGCAAGTTTTTTTGAAAAGGGTCTTGACATTGGCAGTTAGCGGTAGTAAACTAAGGCCGATTTCAAGGTTAGAATTTACTAACCATGTCCCGGAGGAGGCGAGGCAATGATGCCGCTGACAATGGCAAAGGCAGGAGAAACCGCGACTATCCGCAAAATCTCCGGCAAGGACGAGGTGCGCCAGCATCTGGCGGAGCTGGGATTTGTGGTGGACAGCGATGTGACGGTGGTCAGCGAGATTGGAGGAAATCTGATCGTGCAGGTAAAGGACAGCCGAATCGCGCTGGACAAGACCATGGCAAACCGCATTATGATTTAAGAATCAAAAAGGAGGAGAGCAAGATGAAAACGCTGAAAGATGTGAAGGTGGGCGAAACCGTGATCGTGGCGAAGCTGCACGGCGAAGGTCCGGTGAAGCGCCGGATTATGGATATGGGCATCACCAAAGGCGTGGAGATCTTTGTGCGCAAGGTGGCCCCTCTGGGCGATCCCATGGAGCTGAACGTCCGGGGCTATGAGCTCAGCGTCAGAAAGGCCGACGCGGAGTTGATCGAGGTGGGCTGAATTTTTTTGGCTAAGGGTTAGCCTTAACTAACACTCGAAGGGAGAGGATCCAAATGGACATGAAAATCGCCCTGGCGGGCAACCCCAACTGTGGCAAGACCACGCTGTTCAACGCCCTCACCGGCTCCAGCCAGTATGTGGGCAACTGGCCCGGCGTCACCGTGGAAAAGAAGGAGGGCAGGCTGAAGGGCCGCAGGGATGTGGTCATCCAAGACCTGCCCGGCATTTACTCCCTGTCCCCTTACACCTTGGAGGAAGTGGTGGCCCGATCGTATCTGGTGAAGGAGAGGCCGGACGCCATCCTCAACATTGTGGACGGCACCAACATTGAGCGCAACCTCTATCTCACCACCCAGCTCATCGAGCTAGGCCTGCCCGTGGTGGTGGCGGTGAACATGATCGACCTGGTGCGGAAAAACGGCGACGCCGTCAACCTGGCCAAGCTGGGGGCCGCCCTGGGCTGCGAGGTGGTGGAGATGTCCGCGCTCAAAGGCGAGGGGGGCATGGCCGCCGCCGAACGGACCGCGGCCATGGCGCAAAACCATCAGGCCGGGGAGCCGCCCCATGTGTTCACCGGCAGCGTGGAGCACGCCCTGGCCCACATCGAGGAGTCCATCCAGGGCAGGGTGGCGGACAGCTATCTCCGCTGGTACGCCATCAAGGTTTTTGAGCGGGATCAAAAGGTCATGGAGGAACTGAGCCTCGACCCCGACCTGAAAGCCCATCTGGAGCAGCATATCGCCGACTGTGAAAAGGAATTGGACGACGACGCGGAGTCTATTATCACCAATCAGCGGTATTCTTACATCAACTCTGTGGTCACCAAGGCGGTGAAGAAAAAGGCGGCAAAAGGCAGCCTGTCCGTCTCGGACAAGATCGACCAGATCGTCACCAACCGAATTCTGGCCCTGCCCATCTTCGCGGTGATCATGTTCTGCATCTACGCCATCGCTATGGGTGCTTCCGTTGCGGACGGGGGCTTGGGTATCGGCACCTTCGGCACCGATTGGGCCAACGATACACTGTTCGGCGAGATCGTCCCCAATTTCTTTGACAGCATCCTCGCCTCCCTGGGCGTCGGCGGCTGGCTCTACGGCTTGATCCAGGACGGCATCGTGGCCGGCGTGGGCGCGGTGCTGGGCTTCGTGCCTCAGATGCTGGTGCTGTTCCTGCTGCTGGCTATCCTGGAGGACGTGGGCTATATGGCCCGCGTGGCGTTCATCATGGACCGGCTGTTCCGCCGCTTCGGGCTGTCCGGCAAAAGTTTCATCCCCATGCTGGTGGCCACCGGCTGCGGCGTTCCCGGCATCATGGCCTCCCGGACCATCGAGCAGGACCGGGATCGGAAAATGACCATCATGACCACCGGCTTCATCCCCTGCGGAGCCAAAATGCCCATCATCGGCCTGTTCGCCGGGGCGGTGTTCGGAGGCTCTTCCCTGGTGGCCACCTCTGCTTTCTTCATCGGCATTGCTGCGGTAGTCATTTCCGGCATCATGCTGAAGAAATTCAAAGCCTTTGCCGGGGAGCCCGCTCCCTTTGTCATGGAGCTGCCCGCCTACCACGCGCCGTCGGCCAGCAACGTGCTCCGGGCCACCTGGGAGCGGGGCTGGAGCTTCATCAAACGGGCGGGGACGGTGATCCTGCTGTCCACCATCGTGCTGTGGTTCCTCCAGGGCTACGGCTTCACCGACGGCGCGTTTGGCCCCGTGGAGGACAACAATACCTCCCTGCTGGCCGCCATCGGCAACGCGATCGCCTGGATCTTCTATCCCCTAGGCTGGACGGGCGATATGGCCTGGAAGGCCACCGTGGCCTCCTTCGTTGGCCTCACCGCCAAGGAGAATGTGGTAGGGACCCTCGCTACCCTCTACCACTTCGCCGGGGAGATCAGCGAGAACGGCGAGGAGATCTGGACCCTGGTGGGGGCGGACTTCGGCGCTCTCACCGCCTACAGCTTCATGATCTTCAATCTCCTCTGCGCCCCCTGCTTCGCCGCCATGGGGGCCATCAAGCGGGAGATGAACAACGCCAGGTGGACCGCCTTCGCCATCGGCTATATGTGCGTGTTCGCCTACGCGGCCGCTCTCATCGTCTACCAGATCGGCGGGCTGATCACGGGTGCTGCCAGCTTCAGCCTGTGGACCGCTGTGGCCTTGGTTCTGTTGGCCGGTATTCTCTACCTGCTGTTCCGCAAGGGTTATCAGAGCGAGGAGAATGCCCGGCGGCTGACCTCCGTGGCCGCCGCACAGTGAGGGGATAACGAAACATGACTCTTGGAGAAATTGTCGTTCTGCTGGTACTGGCAGGCGTTGTGGCACTGGCTGTCCGGTCTTTGTGGAAGTCACGCAAGTCCGGCGGGGTCTGCAACGGCGACTGCGGGAACTGCCACAGCTGTCACTAAAACTTCAAATTTTGCAAGACATGGTGAGGAGGCATGGGCAGTGTGATCTGCTCATGCCTCCTCTCGTTGGGGAGGAACGATTCTATGGCAGAATTACGGGAAGCCCATCTTCGCTATCTGCTGGCGATCTACGAATTGGGCAAAAGCACTCCAGACGTGGGGACGCAGGCTGTGGCAAAGGCTTTGAACTGCTCGAAAGCCTCTGTCACGAAAATGATGGCGACTCTGATGGATATGAACCTCCTGGTGCGGGAGAAATACGGAAAAATCTACCTGACGGATACCGGCTTTCTGCTGGCAAAGGATATGCTCCGATGCGTGGAAGTAATTTGCGATCGGCTCCCGGCGGTGGGATTTGACCTGACAAGGGAAGAAACCGCCGCCCTGGCGCGCGCGATCGTTTTGAGCCTGCCGGAGCACTGCCAGGAGCGGCTGGCGCGGCATGGCGGTGGGCGGAAAACAGAGATCATGAAGTGATATGGGCGGCCCCGCGTCTCGCAGGGCCGCCCATCATGGCTTTCAAGCAGATAACAATTAAGGAGCAGGACCGACTGCGCTGCCGCTCAATCGTAAATAGACTCTCTCTCGTATTTCAGCACCGCCCCGCTGTAGGCGTCGATCTCATACTCATATTCCCATGTCCCGGATATAAATTCGATTTCATAGATCCACCGGCCGTCGTCATAATCCAGTTTCGCCTTGGCGAACGAGACCTGACCGCTGCTCAGTCCGGCGTGGCCCACGGCGGCAGCTTTTGCCTTTTCAACTCCGATTTTGGATGCGTTCGTGTTTTGCTGGGGGGGCGGCCAGTGCTCTGCGTCATAATCGAACTCCAGGATCTCGCCTGTCAAGGCGTCGATCTCATAGTCATACTCCTGATAGCCGGCAGTATAAAATTCCACCTCGTACTCCCACCGGCCCTTGTCATGATCGAGCTTTGTCTGAATGAACGTCACCTGGCCTTCCGTCAGTCCAGCATGCTTCAGCGCGATACTCCTTGCCTTGGCCTCGCCGATGCAGGAATCGGCGCCGCTCCCGGGCTGGGTGGGTTGAGGGTGGGTCTGCCCAGCGTTGGCGCCGGGCCCAAAGCTGTCCGCGTCCGTCACCAGGCTGTCCCCGGAGCCGCCGGAAAGGCTGGCGGTCCGCGTCTGCGCGTCCCAGCTCACGGTTTTCCCCATCAGCCCGCCGATCGCCCTCAGCGGCAGATAGGTGGTGCCGCTGTAGAGCATCGGGTAGACCGCGGCTCCATTGGCATCAGTGAAGGCGCGGGACGCGCCGTCCACCACAATGGTAAAGTCGGGGCGCAGCTGCGCCTGAACGACCCGCTTCGTGGGATTCTCGTCCAGGACCCCCGCTGCGGCGGAGGTGGTCCGGGTTCCAGAAAGGGTGACCGTCAGCGTGGACTGATCCCAGTTGACATTCTTGTTCATCAGCACGCCAATAGCCCTAACGGGCAGATAGGTGGTGCCGTTGTAAAGGATCGGGTGTACCTGTGTGCCGCTTACGGTAAAAAAGGTTTGCGTTTGGCCGTCCACCTTTACCGTTATGTCCGGGGAAACCGTCGCGCTGACAGTAGCCGCTGAAGCTGCCGCCCCGTTGACCACTAAAGCCCCACCCAGCATCACGGCGCACATCAGCACCCCTATCCACCGGACAAACCAGGTCTTGTTCGTTTTACGCATAGCGCAATCCCTCCTCAGCTGTTTTGCATTATCGGCTGAAAGGCTCAGCCGACCATTCGCGGACAAAGCCACTGTATGCGTCGATCTCAAACTCGTACTCCATGCCGTTATAGATGATCTTTCCCTCGTAAAGAAGGAGTCCGTCGTCATCATCGATCTTGAATTTCCGTATATCACTTTCGGCCGCGCCGGGAACCCGCGCGAGGGCCGCCTGTCTGGCCTGCTCGGCCGTAATCGCGCTGGAGCCGTCGGACGGCGAATAGTATTCCGCGTCATAGTCGAAGCTGATCACCGCCCCGGTAAGGGCGTCGATCTCATAGTCATACTCCTCATAATTCGCGGTATGGAATTCCACGTCATATTCCCATTGCCCATCGTCAAACTCCAGAAGGGAGCAGACAAACGTGACCTGGCTTTCCTCCAGTCCCGCGTGCTCCAAGGCGATGCGCCTGGCCTCGTCCTCTCCGATATAAGGATCCGGCTCGGGGCCCGGGGCCACCGGGGCGGACGCTTCAGGGACGGGCTGGGGCGAGTTTACGACAGGACCCGGATCGTCAGACTCCGGCGGGCCGCCCGGCTCAGGCCACCCCGCTTGACCGCCATCCGTACCGGCGGGATCTTCCTCGTCGATCACCACCCCGGTAAGGGCATCGACGTCATACCGATAGCTCCGGCCGGCCGCCTCAAAGCAGACCTGGTAATAATCCAGTCCGTCGCGGGTCCCCATATCCGTGCGGAAGGAACTCACCTCCTGCTCCGACAGCGACGCCGCTTCCAAGGCCGCCCGCTTTGCCGCGTCCGCGCCAATATAGCCCATTTGGCTCTGCCGCTGGGCGCAGCCGCTGAAAAGCAGCAGCAACACGATCATGCACAAGAATTTGTTTCTCCTCATAACGCGCTCCTTTCCGTTGCTGGGTATAGTCTACTGCGCCAACATGAAATCTACATGAAATTTGGAAAGAAATTTTAAATCGATCCTTCGGCGGACCGCCTGGCTGACAGACGGTCCGCCGGGGGCTTTGCCAGTTTGAAATTTAATCGGGCTTCCTTAATCCGCGGCATCCTCCGGGGCAGGCAGATGGAGGGTAAACGCGCTGCCTACCCGCGGAACGCTCTCCAGGGTCATGTATCCCCCGTGGAGCTGGGCAATCTGCCGCACGATGGACAGCCCAAGCCCCGTTCCCCCTTCGCCCCGGGCCGGGTCCGCCCGATAGAACCTCTGCCAAATTTTGTCCTGCTGGCCGGAGGGGATTCCCATGCCGTCGTCCCGCACCTCCAGCAGGACCTCGCCGCCCTCCTTGGCGGCCGATATCCATACGTGGCCATCCGGCCTGCCATATTTGAACCCGTTTTCCACCAGATTCCGGAGCAGCCTGGCCAGCAGCGATGGATCGGCCTCCACCGTCAAACCGTTGGGGACCTCTAAAACCAGACGGCTGGGATCGCAGGCCAGCTCCCCGCAGAGAGAGCGCAGCAGCTTATCCAGGCTGACGCGCTCCAGCCGGACCGGCTCGGTTCCCTGCTCCAGCCGGGTCATGCTCATCAGCTGGGAGATCAGCTGGGACATTCTATCCGCCTGGCGGTGGATCATGGCGATGGTCTCCTGCCGTTCCTCCCCGGTCTCATCGTACCTTTCCGCGTATTCGCAGGCCCCTGTGATAATGGACACCGGGGTGCGAAGCTCATGCGAGGCGTCGGCCGTAAACTGCTTCTCCGACTCAAAGGACCGCTCCAGCCGCTGGAGCAGCTGGTCAAAGGCTGCGGCAAGCTGGGAAAATTCATCTTTTCCCGGCGGCAGTCCAATGCGGCGCGACAGGTCCTGGGCCTCGTTGATAGACGCCGCTGTCGCGGTAATGCTGTCCAAAGGACGAAACGCCCTTTTCGCGATCCGATAGCTGCCCAGTGCGGCCAACGCCATGAACGCCGGCATAATGATAAGCGCCACGAGGAGCAGCTTGAACATAAGCCGGCGGTTTTCAGGGGCCTCCATGACGCCGCGCAGCCACACCCCGTTTTCCCATCCCATGGGGAGCCACAGATCCAGAACCAGGTACTGCTCGGCCCCGGTGCTCACCGTTCGGGTCAGGCCATTTTGGAACGCCTCCTCCACCGTGAAGGACGCCGGGAGCTGGCCGGCCAGCAGGGCCTTATCCCGGCTGTAGATCAGGGTGGTCACGCCGTCCTGGTAAAAATCGAAGCCGCTTCCCAGCTCCAATCGTCCATTGGGCATGGCGGTATGGCTCAGGTTGCTCCGAACCGTCTGCGCCAGCTGTGACATGGCGGTCCGAACGGCTACCACCTTGCTGATGGACAGCAGAAACGCCAGCAGCAGCGCGGCCAGCAGCCCCATCAGCAGCGTAAGCCACACGGCGATCCGGGTCTTCACAGAGAGCTTCCTCATGATGTTCCCCCAGCTTTGTCCGCCTTCAGGACCCAGCCCACGCCGCGGATGGTATGGAGCAGCTTGAGCGAATATCCGCTGTCGATCTTCTTCCGCAGGCGGCTGATATACACATCTATATTGTTGGAGCTGCCTGAAAACTCATAATTCCATATCTGGTTCTCCAGCTGTTCCCGGGACAGGACGACGCCCTGATTGCGGATCATACACTCCAAAAGGGAAAACTCTTTGGGGAGAAGCGTGATTTCCTTCCCCGACCGAAAAGCCGTTCTCCGTTCGATGTCTACAGTTAGATCGGCCAGGAAAAACTGGTTTTTTCGGTTTTCGCTGCGCTTTCTGGTCATAGCGCGGATCCGGGCCAGAAGCTCGTCAAAGGAAAAGGGCTTGACCAGATAGTCGTCCGCGCCCAGGTCCAGCCCTTTTACCCGGTCGTCAACAGCGTCTTTGGCCGTCAGAAACATCACGGGCACCGCCATGTCCCTGTCCCGGAGCCGTTCCAGCAAAGTATAGCCGTCCAGCTTCGGCATCATCACATCCAGCAAGATCGCGTCATACTCAGCGCCTGGCAGATAGCTCAGCGCTTCCTCGCCGTCAAAGCAGCAATCCACGCTGTAGCCGGCCTTTTTCAATGTCTTTTCGATCAAGCGGTTCATGTCCCGCGCGTCCTCAACCACCAGGACCCTCATACTTTGTCGCCTCCCAGCAATGGCAAAGATCCTCCCGCCTGTTCCCAGGCACTTCCATTATAGCCGCAATCAAATAATTTGCAAGCTCTGTCTTGGAGCCGCGCGAGCGCCGCTTAGCGGTCTGAGCTGCCCTGCACAATAAAAATGGATCCGAGGCTTGACAAACCTGCCCGTTCGGATTATTATAACATTGTTATATATCGGTGTTATATGGGGGCGGACACATGGAAGAACAAGGCGAAACTTTAACCCGCATCCATCAGGCGGCAATGGAGGAATTTCTGGAAAAGGGCTTTGCGGATGCCTCACTGCGGCAGATCGTCAAGAATGCCGGAGTGACCACCGGGGCCTTTTACGGATACTACTCCAGCAAGGACGCTCTGTTCACCGCCTTGGTAGAACCTCACGCGGCGGTGGTGATGGGAATGTTCATGCGGGCACAGACGGCGTTTTCCGAACTGCCGGAGGCGGAACAGCCCAGCCATGTGGGGGTAGAATCCAGTGATTGCGTAAAGGAAATGCTGGATTACGTCTATCAGCACCCGGAAGCGTTCAAGCTGCTGGTTTGTAAGGCCCAGGGAACCGGATACGAAAACTTTATCCACAACATGGTAGAGATCGAAGTGGAAGCCACCCAGCGTTTCATGGAAGTCCTGCGCGGGCAGGGCCGGGACATCCCAGATCTGGACGATCAGCTCTGCCACATCATTGCCAGCGGGATGTTTCATGGAATATTCGAGGTCGTGGTCCACGATATGCCCTATGACCGGGCAAAGCACTATGTCAAACAGCTCCAGGATTTTTTCCTTGCTGGCTGGCACAGTATGATGGGGGTCTGAGACCCCTTTCATTTGGCCCGCAAGTTAGCTATAACTAACTTACAGGGATGGATATGAGAAAGTGTCCGCGGCGCTTTCTGTATCATAGATCATTTGTCACAAGGAGGTATCCACTTGAAGAAAAACAGCAATCTCCAGGAGCTGATGGGCTACGCCGGGGGACACAGGTATCTGACCTACTTATCCCTGCTGCTGTCCGCCGTCAGCACGATCCTGGCCCTTTTCCCCTTCGTTTTCCTGTTCCGAATCATCCAAGAGGTCATTGCGGTGGCCCCCAACTACGCACAGGCCACGCACATCGTCCGCAACGGCTGGATGGCGGTGGGATTTGCGGTGCTGTCCATCGTGATTTATGTCTGCGCCCTGATGAGTTCCCACCTGTCGGCCTTCCGTATCGCCGGAAATATCCGCAAGGCGCTGATGGCCCATATTGCCGAGCTACCCTTGGGCTTCATCGGGGAGACGGGCAGCGGAAAGATCCGCCGCATCGTCAGCGACAGCAGTGCGGCCACCGAAACCTATCTGGCCCACCAGCTTCCCGATATGTCGGCGGCGGTCACCACGCCGGTGTGCATGATCGTCATGCTGTTTCTGTTTGACTGGCGGTTTGGCCTTGTCAGCCTCCTGCCGGTGATCTTGGGTTTTGCGGCTATGTTCAAGATGGCCGGACCTTCCATGGCGGAGGACATGAAGCTCTACCAAAACGCCCTGGCGGATATGAACAACGAGGCGGTGGAGTATGTGCGGGGCGTTCCGGTTGTGAAAACCTTCGGGCAGACCGTCCACTCCTTCAAGCGATTTAAGGGGACCATCGACAGCTATTACGAGTTTGTCATGTCCTACTGCAAGAAGTGCCGCCCGTCCATGCTGTCCTATACGGTCCTGGTCAACAGCGCCTTCGCGTTCCTGATTGTACTGGCGCTGATTCTGGCGGGCGGTGGGCCGGTGGCCCAGCCGGTGTTGCTGAACTTCATCTTCTATGTGATCTTCACGCCCCTCATTGCCACGGCCATGACCAAGGTGATGTTTATGAGCGAAAACGGCATGATTGTGGCGGACGCCATGAGCCGTATCCACTCCATTCTGGATGTGGAGCCTCTGCCCGAACCCCGCAGCGGCAAGGTCCCCACGGACAACGACGTTGTCCTGGAAAATGTGACCTTCCGCTACACAGGCGGAACAACGGACGCGCTCCGTGATGTGACCATTCGGGTGGGCGCTGGGGAGACGGTGGCCCTGGTAGGCCCCTCCGGGGGCGGCAAGACCACTGTGGCCGGCTTGATCTCCCGGTTTTGGGATGTGGCTGGCGGTTCCATCCAGATCGGCGGCATCAACGTAAAGGATATACCCAAGGAGACACTGATGGACACTGTGGCCTATGTATTCCAGGACAGCCGCCTGCTGAAAGCCTCCATCCTGGAAAATGTACGCCTTGCCAAGCCCAATGCCTCCCGGCAGGAGGTGGAGCGGGTACTCCATGAGGCGCAGTGCGATGACATCATCGCCAAGCTGCCCCAGGGCATCGACACGGTGACCGGCACAAAAGGCGTGTATCTCTCCGGGGGCGAACAGCAGCGTATCGCCATCGCCCGTGTCATGCTGAAAAATGCGCCCATCCTCATTCTGGACGAAGCGACAGCCTTTGCGGACCCGGAGAACGAGGCTCTGGTCCAGCGAGCCTTTGAACGGCTTTCTAAGGGCAGGACCGTAATTATGATTGCCCACCGGCTGACCACCATCAAGAACGCCGACCGCATTTTCGTCCTGCGAGAGGGCCGCGTGGAGGAGAGCGGGACCCACGATACCCTTGTGGCCGGAGGCGGCCTATACGCCAAGATGTGGCAGGATTATCAGACCTCTGTGAGCTGGAAGGTAGGTGCCGCGAAATGACTAAACGACTGATGAAACGCTTTGCCCTCTCGGAAGAAGGGGCGAAAGGGCTGGTGCGGGCTGTTGCCGCCTGTACCGTCGCCGACCTGATGCTGATGCTCCCGGTGGGGCTTCTCTATCTGCTGGCCAGCGATTTTTTGAGCGGCAGCGTCCCGGAGGGGCGCTACCCTCTCTACGGCCTGGGCATCGTTGTGGCGCTACTGCTGATCCTGCTCTCGGAGTTTTGGAAGTACAATGCCACCTACTTCTCCACTTACCTGGAGTCCGGGGCCTGCCGCATCCGGCTGGCGGAGAAGCTGCGGCGGCTCCCCCTGTCCTTCTTCGGCAAAAAGGACTTGGCCGACCTGACCAACACCATCATGGGGGATGTGCAGGTGACAGAGCAGATGTTTTCCCACTATGTTCCTCAGTTTTACGGCGCTATCCTCTCCACCTGCCTTGTGGCGGTCAGTCTGCTATGCTACGACTGGCAGATGGCTCTCGCCGCCCTGTGGGTACTGCCTATTACGCTGGTAATCGTTGGCTTTTCCAAGAGAGCGCAGAATTATTTTACCCGCAGACAGAACGCCGCCCTGATCGCTATGGCGGACGGTGTACAGGAGTGTCTGGAAACCATCCGTGATTTGAAAAGCAATAAGGCCGAGCAGGTATATTTGGACGGACTGTATCAGAAAATCGACACGTTTGAAAACCGGCAGTTCAAAAGTGAATTGGGTTCAGCCCTGTTTGTTGTCCCCGCGCAGATGCTCTTAAAGTTAGGAATTGTCTCTGTTGCCCTGGTGGGAAGTATGCGCTTGACGAGCGGGGAGCTGTCCCTTGTGACCTTCTTCCTGTTCCTGCTGGTGGTTTCCAGAATTTATGAACCCATGTCCTTTGCCCTGCAAAATTTGGCGGCAATGAACTCCATGCAGGTGAATATCGACCGCATGAACGAGATCAACGAAAGCCCTTCCCAGGGCGGCGAAACAGCCTTTGCCCCCAAGGGGTACGACATTGTCTTTGACCATGTGGGCTTTGCCTATAACAGCGGCGAGACAGTGCTGAAGGATGTCTCCTTCACCGCCAAGCAGGGCGAGGTCACAGCCCTAATTGGTCCATCCGGGGGCGGTAAATCCACCGCCGCAAAGCTGGCGGCGCGGTTTTGGGATATTGACCGGGGCCGGATTACCGTGGGCGGCGTGGATGTGAGCAGGGTTGACCCCGAAAAGCTCCTGACTGCCTACTCCATCGTGTTCCAGGATGTGACGTTGTTCAATAACACGGTCATGGAGAATATCCGCATTGGCCGGAAGGACGCCACAGACGCGGAGGTCATGCAGGCGGCGAAAGAAGCCATGTGCGATGAATTTATCGCCAAGCTCCCCCAGGGGTATCAGACCATGATCGGTGAGAACGGCTCCACCCTCTCCGGGGGTGAGCGGCAGCGCATTTCCATCGCCCGTGCGCTCTTGAAGGATGCCCCCATCATCCTGCTGGACGAGGCTACCGCCTCCCTGGACGCCGAGAACGAGACGGAGATTCAGCAGGCTATCTCCCGGCTGGTGGCGCAAAAGACGGTGCTGATCATCGCCCACCGCATGAGGACGGTGGAGAACGCCAACAAGATCGTGGTGCTGTCCGGCGGCACGGTGGCCGAGACAGGGACCCCTGCGGAGCTGATGAAGCGGAACGGAGCCTTTGCACGGATGGTCAAGCTGCAAACCGAGAGCCAGAATTGGTCACTGGCATAGGTTTTTATGGGCCGGGGTTGGTTTTGAAAAACCAGTCCCGGCCCATGTCTATAGCAACCCTTCAACTGTTTCAAAACTCATACACTGTATCTCCACATTCGGCCCGCAGACCTGCCTCATCGCTTCCTCTTGAAAGTTGAAACAGTACAGTATCCCCTTCAATCTATTTGCCCTCAAGCCAATGTTGAACCGCCTGATCCGGGGCATATCGCAGGTGTAGCCGAACAATAC
>CAPOAR010000076.1:0-15420 GCA_948670295.1 uncultured Oscillospiraceae bacterium
GAATGCTGACCCCCGTTTCGTCCTTCTCCGACCAAACACGGAAATGGTAATACACACTCTGCCATTTGGGATAATCACTGGGCAGCATCCGCCATTGTATTCCACCCTGGATTACGTACAGCACTGCACAAAACACATCATACAAATCATATTTTCGGGGCCGGGTTGTTTTCTTTGCCCCTTCCAAATCCTCCTGGATCAGCTTATATTCTTCCCGGCTGATATCACTTGGATATTGATGCATTTTCCCCAGCTCCCGCTTGTTTTTTCCCTATTATCTTCCACTCCGCCATTTTTGTCAAAAGATTTTAAACAGGCTCTAACAAGGGGGGGCTGGCCAGACAGCGGGCCGTGAGGGAATACCTGCGCTGTTATAGAGGTTCACCTGATACCAGCCTGTCTGGGCCAGCTTCACCTGGGTCTCCGCGCCCCTGCGAATTGCGGCACCGGAAATGACTACACGATTGCCCCCGGCCTGGGCTGTCAAAGCTGCCATGTCCAGCTCCAAACCGCCCTGGACGACTTGGAGACCGCTCAGCTTTCCCCCGTCCAGCTTCTGCCCATAGGGGGCGGTGTCGGCAAGGTACAGCCCCTCGCCCGCGTTGTCAAAGGTCAGGATAATCTGTCCCTCCTCCGCATCCACATCGACCAGTGTGGGGGCTTCACACAGCAGTTCCTCCCCGTACACTTTCGCCATGGCCAACAGGGCCAGCCGACGGCCCACGGGCTGCTTTTTCTTTGGGTGGATATCATGCTCCATTCCCACGTCCGTAATGACCGCCATTCCAGTGTTGGGAATAGTATCCGCCGCATGCTGCTGTGCGCTACGGATGATGGCGTAGGGCGCCCCGTTACAATCCATCCACTGGCCCAAAGGCGCGAGTTGGACAAACAGGAAGGGAAGCTCCTCTCCCCACAGCGTCCGCCAGCACCGGATCAGCGCCGGGAGCAAGGTCGCATATACCTCGGGATGGTTGTCGCCATCTGTTTCCCCCTGATACCAAATCACACCCCGGATGCCATAGGGAGCGATGGGACGCAGCATGGCGTCATAAAGCCCGCAGGGCCTGCGTTCGTATTTCGGCCCTATGACCGGGGCAGATACGGCTGGGACGATCCCCAGCTCCGCCAGCTTCGCGCCGATGTCCTCCATGGAGAGACCGAACATCATCATGTCGTGGATAGGGTCTGCCAGCAGATCGGTGCGCCATGCCCCGCGTTCCATTTGGAATCGTTCCTCATAGGCGGCCAGGTCAAGCCCGCGTATTGCTTGATCATATTCCTCCAGATAGGCCTGGCCACCCCCTTCCAGGATGGCCTCCCACGTCATCCAGGCGCAGGCGGGGGTTCCGCCCCAATTACAGCCGATGATGCCAATCGGAACATCATACCTGTTTTGGAGGTCTTTGGCAAAGTAATATCCGACTGCCGAAAACCGTTCCAGCTGTTCCGGCGTACACAGCCGCCAAAACCCATAGTTTGCCCTGTAATCCGCTTCCTTGATCTGCCCCACGTAAGACACCTTCGGGTAGTCGAAAAAGCGGATCAGCTTGTTTTCGCAGCGTGGCTGTTCCTCTGCCATATCGGCGTCATACCGCATATGGAACTCCATGTTGGACTGGCCGCCGGCCAGCCAGACCTCTCCGACAGCCACGTCGCGGAGTATTACGTATTCAGCCCCGGAGGCGATGTTCAGCTCCTCACAGAAAGACATTTTGAACGGGCCGGTGCGCAAAAACCACGCCCCGCTGCTGTCCGCTCTTATTTCAGCGGTCTGCCCCTGCATTGATACGGTCACCAACGCCCTGGGCGTTGCGGTTCCCCAGACTGGAATCTCTTTGTCCCGCTGCAGTACCATGTGGTTTTGAAACAGAATAGCAGGCTTCAGCATGGCATATCGCCCCTTCTATGAACTGGTGCATGGGCCGCAGAGGGGGCAGGTCATGCCGTCCGGGCCGAAATCACCCAGCACATCCCGCAGCCAGTCAACACAATCTTGAACCCAGTTCTGCGCACGGCGGCACAAACTGCCATCAGGGATTTGGATGGAACTGTCCCCCGTAGAACAGCCATGCGGGCCGTAAGCGTAAATGTGGCACTCAAACGCCACCCCTGCTTTGTCCAGCGCTTCCGCCATGGCAAGCGTGTTTCCAACAGGTACCACCGGGTCATTCCGGGTGGCAAACAGGAAGCAGGGCGGCGTATCGCGGCTTACGGCGGCAACGGCGTCAGGCGCGGTGGAACAGTATTCCCGGGCGCAGCTTCCCAGCGCAACTGGATAACCCAAAATCACAGCGTTGGGCCGATTCTTAGCCATAGACGCCGCGCAGGATGCAAGGTGCCCGCCAGCGGAGAAACCGATTGCAGCCACCCTATCGCGATATAGATCCCATCTGTCCGCATTGGCGCGGATGGTCTCCATAGCCCATTCGTAATCCTCCAGTGGCCTCGGCCAAACGGCATCCCTGTTGAGGGAATAGCGCAGGATAAATACCTGGAAGCCAGCCTGTAGGAACGGGAACGCAATTGGATCGGCCTCCCGATCAGAGCACCACTGATATCCGCCGCCCGGTAGGATCAGCATGGCGGGGCGGCGGGTCACATAGCCGTACTCGCCGCCGACGTCCAGGAGATACGCGGTCAAGCTGACATTTCGTGTTTCACTTAGAACCAGCTTTTCAATTCTCATTGAAATTCTCCTTGTAATCAAATTCGTAGTGCCCCGCAGACAACACCTTCATCCCGGCAAACTCCCCCGGCGCACTGGGCAGTGTTACCTCCGCCTCACAGCCAAAGGGGATCTTGATCTCGATATGGATATTGTCTTTGCCCACAAGCTCCCAGCAGACAGTGTATTCTCCAGCGGCAGAGTGGTAGGTGAATTCTGTGCGGCCCAGCTCCGCGCAGACATGGGGTGCTATCTTTGCCCGGCGGAATCCAGGTGAAGCCGGCGCCAGTCCTGCCACGTCCCTGCACAGCCACTCTAAAATGGAGCCGTAGGCATAGTGGTTGAGACTGTTCATTCCCGTGCTTGAGATGGAGCCGTCGGGCAGCAGGCTGTTCCAACGCTCCCAAACAGTGGTGGCGCCCAGCTTCACCTCATAGAGCCATCCGGGGTAGTCCTCATTTAACAGCAGGTCAAAGGCAATATCGTCCCGTCCAGCAGCGGTGAGGGCAGGGCAGAGCAGAGGGGTGCCCACAAAGCCGGTTTTTAACTGTCTATCTGCCTCCATGCGTTGAACCAGCGTGCATTTGGATTGCCCTGCATTCGGCCCCAGGCCCAGGGCTACCGCCAATACCAGCCCTGTCTGGGTGGGGACGGTACACTGCCCATCGGGGGTAAAATAGTCCTGACGGATATCCCGCAGAATCTCCTCCGCCAGAATCTCATAACGTTCCGCGTCCTCTTTGTTCCCCAGCACCCGCGCTGCTTGCGCGGCAAGTCGGGCACAGCGGTAATACATGGCGTCCGCCACATAGCCCACATCAGTGCCGCCCCGGCACTCTTCAGGATCCGCCGCGTCCAGCGCCAGCCAGTCCCCATAGTGGATGTGCCGCCGCCAGCCATGGTCATAACCATCCACTTCTCTGATGTAATCCACCCAGCCCCGCATGCTCTCATACTGATCCGTCAGCACGGAAGGATCGCCGGAAAACTGGTACACCGTCCAAGGAATGACGCAGGCTGCGTCCCCCCAGGCGGCGGAGCAGCCTTCATAGCCGAAGGAGGGGATCACGTCCGGCACTTCGCCGTCCCGTGCCCGCTGTTCCTGAGCCAGGTCGTGAAGGTATTTGGCGTAAAACGGCCCGCACTCCCGCAGGTAACAGGCGGTGGGGGCGAATACCTGGGCGTCCCCCGTCCAGCCCATCCGCTCATCCCGCTGGGGGCAGTCGGTGGGTACGTCAAGGAAATTGCCCCGCAGCCCCCATTCCACGTTGGAAATCAGACGGTTGACCAGCTCGTTGCCAGTGGTCAGCATCCCGGCCTTCGGAAGCTCAGAGTGCAGTACCAGCGCCGTGAAATCTTCTGGGCACAGGTTTGGGATGCCCTCCACTTTCACATAACGGTAGCCGTAGTAGGTAAATTGGGGCTGGAGCACATGGGGCAGCCCATCAGAGCGGTATGTATACTCGGCCTTGGCAGAGCGCAGGTTGTCCCGATAAAAGTTCCCGCCCTGGAGCACCTCGCCGAACTGGAGCCGGACATCGCGGCCCTCGGGTACGTCCACCCGCAGGCGGAAGAAACCAGCCATGTTCTGCCCCAGATCCAGCACAGTTTCCCCGGCGGGGGTGCGGATGACCTCCTTCACTGGCAGCTCCTCCTGAACGGTGACTGGGGTGCTGTACCGCGCAATGAGCGCCCCCTTGGGCGTGTCTGCCGTCTCCGCTGGGATGGGCGGGCTGGAGGGCAGGGTGTCGTCCCGGTGTTCCCCGTCGTAGATGTTGGAGAAGGTGATGTTGGAGCGGGTAACCTGCCAACTCTCATTGGTGCCGACAACCTCCTCCGTGCCATCGGCGTAGGCCAGCCGCAGCTCGGCCAGCAGCCGCCAGCGGTCACCGTAGTAGGGCTTTGTCACCGTGTCGTCCCAGCCGAACCGGCCCTTGTACCAGCCGTTGCCCAGGGTAACGGACAGTATGCCTGGAGCTTGCAGCCGCTCCGTTATGTCAAAGGTTTGGTACTGGGTCCAGCTGTTGTAATCGTTGCAATAGGGCGTCAGATACTCGCCGCCGATTTTTACGCCGTTCCATGCCGCCTCATACAGCCCCAGGCCGCAGATGTACAGACGCGCGTTAGCCACCTTCCCGGCGGGGACAATTTCTTTGAAAAACACCGGGTGCCGGGGTTCCCCCTCGTCACAGCCAATCCACTGCGCCGCCCAAGGTTCGTCCAGCTTTCCCGTTTCGAACCAGTTCTCCCCGCTGGTCTGCTCCTCCCCCTCGTCGGTGCGGACGGATACCGTCCAGTGATAGCGCGTCCGGGGGAGCAGCGCCACATCTATCGCCGTCCGCCGTAGGTGAACTTGAACACATCCTTCCGCTCCCCGGTGGTTTTCACGATGTCGTAGAGGGAAATCTCCACCCGGTTCATTTTCAGCGCCGAGAAGGTCAGCTTTGCCCGTTCACTTACATAGATGGCCACGTCGGCAATGAGCTTTTTCAGCGTTTTGATTTTTTCCTGAGCCGCACCGATTTTCCCATCAATATCTTCCGGCTTTTGAGCTGCCGCAGCCTGGGCCGCTTTCAATTCGGCGGCGCACTCCCGCAGCTCCTCCCGGCACTCTTTCAGCTGGGCATATTCCGCTTCAGAGAGATTGCCGTACTCCAGGTCGGCGGTGAGCTGCTGGATCTGGATCCGTAAATCGTCCATGGGGCTGTCCTCAGACTTTTTGGCCTTGAGGCCGGACAACTGCCCCTCCAGCTTGGCCACATCATCGGCCTGGAATTGCTCAAAGACCGCCTTGGCCTTGGCGTCGTTTTCATTCAGCTCATTCAGCTGGGCCCGCTGTTCCTGGCCGGCGGCGATGGTCTCCCTGCTGGACTGCTCCAACGCCGTCCGAACCTCCGCCATCGCTTCCTCAGTGATGAGACGGCGGCAGGTGGGACAGGGCGCGCCGGGGACGCAGGCGTGGAACGCCTGCCTGTCACGGTTGAACCGCGCGGCCAGCTCCGTCAGCCGGGCGCTGGCCTCCGCAATGCTCTGGGCATAGGGGGACTGGTACTGCTCCGCCTTTCGTGCGGTCAGCTTGCGCTCCAGCTCCAAAAGCTCAGCGTCCAGCGGAGAACCGTCCCGGGCCGCTTCATCGTAGCGGGCACTAAGCTCCACCAGCTGCTGCTCCATGTCCTTTGTGTCCAGACCATCAAACCGCTTGGCTTCCAATGCCTCCGCCGTTCTGCTGAGTGCGTCGCGGCGGGCGGACAGGCCCTCTACAGTCTGGCTCCAGTTCTCGCCCTGGCTTTCCGCCAAATCCTTTTGGCCCTGGAGGTAGATGATGGTTTCCTCCAGGTTCCGGATATCCTCCCGCTTTTTCTTAAAATATGTTTCCGGCGAAAGGATGTTTTCCCCCTCCAAAGCGGCCCGGGTGGCATCGGACAGCTGGGCCAGCACCGCCTCGTGGGAGATCAGGGGCAGGTGCCGTTCCAGCAGGTTTTTGCCCTCGTCCCCCAATTCCTCGATGAAGTACAGGGGGTTGAAAATGGATAGGAACACGTCCTTCTCCCCAAACAGCTCCGTGAGATCCATCTGACGGATTGCGTAGCCATCGTAGAGAATAGTCATGGTGTTTTTGTGCCGGGTACGGGTGAGCACATGGGCGCAGCCCGTTTCGTCCACAAAGCGCATGGTGATGGACACATCGGGCTGGGTTTCGTTGTGCAGCCGGTCGATGCCCCGCTCCCCAAAGAAGGGCAGGCCGGTGACGGCAAAGGCGATGGCGTCGGCGATGCTGGTCTTGCCTCGGCCGTTGCCGCCAGTGATGACTGTGGGATTTCCGAACACAAGGCTCGTGGGTTCCTCATAGGACTTGAACCCGGCGATGGTCATGCCGGTGATCTGGAAGCTCTGAATTTTTTCCATGTTCCGCTCCTCTCTTATGCCGCCTGGGGCTGGGTGTCCGCAACGTTAAACTTTTCCAGCATATAGTAGACGACGGTATCCTGCTGCCTCTTTTCCAGCTTCACGTCCACCAGTACGATGCCTGCGGCCAGCTCTGGGTGCTCTCCCCGAATAAAGGCGTCCAGCCTGTCCCCCTTGGAGGATTCCAACCGCAGTTGGGTGCTGCTGGAGTTGATGCCTTTGTTGATCCTGGCATTGCGGACAATATACGAGATGTTGTCCTTTCCCGGCTTGCCAGTGGATTTGTCCGCCGCCTTTTCGGAGGATGTACCCCCGGGGTTTTCCTGCCTGGCATCCGGCGCGGACTCCAGCTCCGCCTGGGGCTGCAAGCCGAGGGGAGGGGCAGGCGTCAGGTTCAGCTTGCCCAGCATTTTGAGGTAGGCGTAATCCAGCCGTTCCTGCTGGTCTTTTTTCATGTACCAGGTTTTGCCCCGCTTCTCCACTTCCACAAAAACCACATCCATGTTATACAGCACCCGGCCGATGCCCCACTGGACGGCGGCCCGCTTCATGCTGTCGGACAGTCCGCCCTTTACAGGCTCAATGTCTGAATTTTCAGCGCCGT
Organism: uncultured Oscillospiraceae bacterium; assembly: GCA_948670295.1. GTDB lineage: Bacteria > Bacillota > Clostridia > Oscillospirales > Oscillospiraceae > Enterenecus. The sequence continues at coordinate 7,179 of CAPOAR010000076.1, forward strand.
CCCATTTGGTAATAAAGCCGTCTCCATACCGGATGGAAATGCCGCACAGCTGGGCTTCTTTTCCGCTGGCGCCGTGCCAGGGCTTGAACTCGTTGTACCAGTTCTCCGCCCCCACCACGTCATCCAGCCGGCCCATAATGGCCCGGTTGGTAACGTAGGGAACGGCGATGCCCAGCTCCCTTGCCTCGATCACCTTTTGTACGGTAGCCGTCCAGGGCATAGATTCGGTTCCCGCTGAACTGCACGCTGACTATGCAGGCCCTGGCCTCCTCTTTGCGCGGAACCCCCACGGCGTACTTGATCCGCTCCACGCGGGCGTACAGCCGGTTGGCGTTGGCGGTAAAGCTGTGCTTTGGCTCCCAGTTTGGGTACCGGGGAAAATCCTCGGGCAGGAACGGGTACAGCTCCGCCGACCGGGGCCCGCAGGACAGGGCCAGCTTGATCCGCCGCCGGCCGCTTTCGCCCGCCTCCGTCTGTTCTATGACCAGTTCACCCTCAAACTGCCGGAAGGCCCGGGCGGTCTCCCTGGGGCGGTCCAGCAAGAAGGCGAAAGCGTCCCCCTGGGCGGGCAACGCCGCGGACAGGTAGGCGTCTATGTTGGTGGAAGTCAGGGTACAGCGCTCCTTCTCGAACCGAACCAATACAGCGTTCAGGACGGGAATGGCCGATTTGCGGATCAGGCCGCTCACCCTACTCCGCCCTAACTTACTCCGCCCTGAAATACAGGTTCATTGTACCATGCTACGGCCCAGGCGGATAGGTGGAGGTCGTCCACCTATTTTAGTCGAACATATGGACAATTCTCTTTTGCTGATGTATAATGAAGGCGGTTTGTGGGACGCTGGAAAGGGGGTGTGGCGATGAAAGACCGGGTTTATCTGGCCGTCGACTTGAAAAGCTTTTATGGGAGCGTGGAGTGTGTTGAGCGCGGCCTTGACCCCCTCGCCACCAACCTGGTGGTGGCGGACAAAAGCCGCACGGATAAGACCATCTGTCTGGCGGTCACGCCCCCGCTGAAGGCTTATGGCATCTCTGGCCGGGCGCGGCTGTTTGAGGTGGTGCAACGGGTGGCGGAGGTGAACGCCCTGCGACGGCAGAAAGCCCCGGGGCGGCAGCTCACCGGTTCCTCCTGGCACGACCCGGATGTGAAGGCCCATCCCGAGCTGGCCCTGGATTACCTGGTGGCCCCGCCCCGGATGGCCCACTATATCGAATGGAGCACCCGTATTTATAATGTCTACTTGAAGTATGTGGCCCCCGAGGACATAGTTTCATACTCGATCGACGAGGTGCTCATGGACGTGACCAACTACCTGCCCACCTACAAGCTCACCCCCCGGGAGCTGGCCCGAAAGATCGTACTGGACGTGCTGGACACCACCGGCATCACCGCCACAGCGGGCATCGGCACGAACCTGTATCTGGCAAAGGTGGCCATGGATATCTGGGCTAAGCACACCAAGCCGGACAAAAACGGCGTGCGTGTCGCGGAGATGGACGAGATGAGCTACCGCCGGCTGTTGTGGGGGCATCGGCCCCTCACTGATTTCTGGCGGGTGGGGCCGGGCTACGCCAAAAAGCTGGAGGCCCAGGGACTGTATACTATGGGCGACATCGCCCGGTGCTCCATTGGAAAGCCCACCGACTACTACAACGAGGAACTGCTCTACAAAATGTTTGGCGTGAACGCGGAGCTACTCATCGACCACGCCTGGGGGTATGAGCCCGTCACCATGGCGGATATCAAGGCGTATAAACCTGAGGCGAAAAGCATCGGCTCCGGCCAGGTGCTCACCTGCCCCTACCCCTGCGGCAAGGCCCGGATGGTGGCCTGGGAGATGGCGGACCAGCTGGCCCTGGATTTGGTGGGCCAGCGGCTGGTGACGAATCAGCTCACCCTCACCGTGGGCTATGACATCGACAACCTGCGTGATTCCGAGCGCCGGAAACAATATCATGGCGAAATCAAGATGGACCGCTACGGGCGGCAGATCCCCAAGCACGCCCATGGCACCGCCAATCTGGGTGAGTACACCGCCTCATCCAAGCGGATTACGGCGGCGATTTTGGAGCTCTTTGACCGCATTGTGGACAAAAACCTCCTGATCCGCCGGATGTACCTCACCGCAAACCGGGTGGAGGGGGAGGACAGCCTTCCCCACGAGCCCGCCATGGAGCAGCTGGATCTGTTCACCGATTACGCGGCCGACCAGGCAAAAAAGGAATTGGAAGCGGCGGAGCTGGCCCGGGAGCGGAAGCTCCAGGAGGCCATGCTGGGCATCAAGAGCAAGTATGGCAAAAACGCCATTCTGAAGGGGACGAACTTGATGGACGGAGCCACCGCCGCCGAGCGCAACAGCAAGATTGGAGGGCACCGCGCCTGATGGGAGTTTATGACGATATCATCGACCTGCCCCACCCCACATCCTCCAAGCATCCCCGTATGCCCATGATCGACCGGGCGGCGCAGTTTTCGCCCTTCCAGGCCCTGGTAGGCCACGGAGCCGCGATCGAGGAGGCCACCCGGCTCACCGGTCGAAAAATAGAGCTGACGGAGGAGGAAAAGTCGGTGCTGGATGAACGGCTGCGGCTGCTGGACGAGACAGGCGGCCAGGCCGCGTTCACATGGTTCCTTCCTGATGAAAAGAAGGAGGGCGGGGCCTATGTTGCCGCCACAGGGACGGTCAAAAAAATAGACCCGCTGGAGGGGCGGGTCATCCTCACAGACGGCACAGCCATCCCCATCGAGGATATATTGGAGATCGAACCGCAGGGACCGATGGGGCTGGGCTTGTAACTTCCGCTGTATTCCCGTATAATGGGACAGTCATTTTCATTGCGCGGCCCTGAATTTCAGCGCCGTGCGAAATACAACTTAAATTGCGAGGTCACCATGAATCAGAAAGAGATCAGCGAACTGAAGCGCCGCTTCCGGCTGGGCAAAAACGCCATAGGGCGCATTTACGGCTGCTATGTGAACAGCCAAAAGGAGATCGTCTCCTACCTGGACGAGCCCCTGGACCGGATGCCCGAGGAGGAGGCGGAAAAATACTTAGCCCTGCTGAAAAAGGCGCTGTCCGGCGCCCTGGGCCGGAACCTCATCGACATCGTGTTCTCCACCCAGCAGGTAGCGGACAGCGATGAACACCGCCGTCTCATGGCACTGCGGGATTCCGGGCTGAAGGACGGCGAGGTGCGGCAGGAGTTCTATCAGACGGTCATCGACGCCCTGGACATGGGGGATAACAATTACCTCATCCTGCTGGCCCACGATGCCTACGACGTGCCCCACCGGGGCAGGGATGACGAAATACAGGCGGACGCGGGCGACGAGGTGTTCTCCTACATCGTGTGCTGTATCTGCCCAGTGAAGGACGGCAAGCTGGAGCTGGGCTACTGCGCGGGAGAGAACGAGTTCCACAACTGCGCCCCCAGCCAGATCGTGGCCCCGCCGGAGCTGGGCTTCCTGTTCCCGGCCTTTGACGACCGGGCGGCCAACATCTACAACGCCCTCACCTATGCCCGCAAGCCGGACGAGCTGCACCAGGAATTTTTGGACGCCGTTTTCCATACCGAGCCGCCCATGTCCCCCGGGGAGCAGCGGGAGGCGTTCCAGACCGCGCTCCGGGAGGGGCTGGAGGGGACCTGCGGCCTGGAGGTGGTGCAGGCTGTTCACGAGCGGCTGACCGCGAAAATTGAGGAGCACCGGGAGACCAAAGACCCGGAGCCCCTGGCCGTCACCGCGAAAGACGTGGCCGGCATCCTTCGGGACTGCGGCGCGGAAGCCGTCCAGGTGGACGCGTTCTGTGCAAAGTGCGGGGAGCTGTTTGGCGAGGGCGCGGCCCTCAGCCCCGCCAACCTCATCGACAGTAAGCGGTTTGAGCTCAGGGCCGCCGACATAACCATCGCCGTTCCGCCGGAGCAGAGCTACATGGTGGAGACCCGGGTAATGGATGGAAAGAAATATCTGCTCATCCCTGCCGGGGAGGGGCTGGAGGTCAACGGGATGCCGGTGGACTGGACGTAAAAAGCAAAGGGGCGATGGCCGCAGCCATCGCCCCTTGTCCATATTCTCAGCCGTCCAGCACGATCCCCTGGCGGCAGCACTCCGCCAGATAGTCCCGGGGCTGGTAATAAAACGCGGAATTGTAATCGGAGAGCCGCTCGTCGATCCATGAGGAATAGACCCCCATCAGCGTTTCCATTACATCGTCCTCCCCGGACACATCCTCGATCAGCCGGGCGTACACCTTGCCCATGGTCCACACGTCCGGCACGGCATACCGGGCCTGCCCCACATTATCATAACTGCCGGCGGTCAGGCCAAACTCCCTGATCGCATCGTCTGCCACCTTTTCGATCGGCTCACAGTGGAGCACATCGGTGTGGTCATAGATGGCCCGCAGCCCTGCGCCACCCAGCTCGGCGGCAATATCGCTCCGCCTTCTGTGGAGGATCCGGCCAAGCTGCTCTATGAGGGAACAGGTAAAAAACAGCGCGCTGTCATTTTTTCTACCCATCTGTCACGTAGCTCCTTTCAAATCGCAGGGCGGCCAGCGCCTTGGCTGTGTGAAAGCTGATCTGATGGGTGGGGTGCTTGAACCTTGCCAGCTCCCAAAAGGCCGCGCGGCTGATCTCTCCGTCCAAAAAGCTCTGGACGTAGTTGAAGATCGTATCGTCGGCCATCGGCCCCTCTACCACGTCATAGCTGTGGGGCACACCGCTGCGGCAGGCCGCGATAAAGTCCAGCCATTCCTCCGACATCTCGGGGAACCGCTTTACAGTCAGCTCCGCGCCATCATCGAAGGAATAAACATTGACTACGCCCTTTCCTCCAAACCGCACGGACCAGCGGGCGACCTGCTCCTCCATCGTTGTGCAGTAAAACCCCCAGAAGAAATCCTTAGGAATCGCTGATTAAAGCGCCCAAAAGCCAAGTATACCGTCAAAAAAGATAGTAAATGTCAAGTTTATGGTCATATTGGGGGTCAGTAATCTGGTTTTCTAATCCTATTCCAGACCAAAGGGCGCAAGAATCTCAGGCGGGGCATAATGAACCGCCCGCCCTGGCAAGCATATACAGGTTTGCGCTGGCAAAGAGCACGTGCAATCGGTTGAGATTTTTTCTCAGTCCTCGGTAAACAGTTTTTCGGAACCCGAAAATGTTCTTCAGGATTCGGTAGGGGTGTTCCACCTTGCATCGCACAGAGGATTTGCGATTCTCAATGTACCGCTCCCAGTCAATGGCGTTGCCTGAAACTCTGGGCAGCCTGCCTGGCCGGCGGTTGATGCGGAATTTGATTGAGGAAAGCCGCGGATCATGTTTGATTTCATCCCGTTTCTCAAGCCCCAGATAAGCGCTGTCCCCGTAGACAACCTCGTCGTCCTTCCGCAGCAGCTTTACCGCCACTGTAACATCATGGACATTGGCAGCGGTGGCTTCCACCGTATGGACAAAACCACTGCCCGCGTCCACGCCTGTGTGGCACTTCATACCGAAATGCCACTGGTTTCCCTTTTTCGTCTGGTGCATCTCGGGGTCTCGCTTCTTTTCCGCGTTCTTGGTCGAACTGGGTGCGCTGATGAGTGTGGCATCCACGATGCTTCCGCCCCGCATCATCCGGCCCGCACGCTCCAGGCAGCGGTTGATTGCGTCAAAAAACAGCTTGCCCAGCCCATGTTCTTCCAGTAAATGCCGAAAATGCAGCAGCGTTGTAGCATCCGGCACGTCCTGCTCAAAAAAGTTGATCCCCATGAATTTCCGCATGGCATAGCTGTCATAAATGGCGTCCTCCACACCCTCATCGGACAGGCTGAACCAGCATTGCAGCAAATACATCCGCAGCATGGTCTCGATCTCGATGGGCGGACGGCCACGTTTCCCGCTGGGATACTGGGGTACGATCAAGGATACCCATTCGTCCCACGGGATGATCTCATCCATGATCTCCAGAAATTCTTCCCGTTTCGTTTTCTTCTTTCGGCATCTGTATTCCATATCGCTGAAACTTTCCTGTTTCATGTCCTGCCCCCCCCTTTTTCCTTATTCTATCACATGTTCTATCATTGGGGGGATTAAATCAGTGGTTCCCTTATGGAATTTTTGAATCTGGATCTTCGGATACTCCACCTCGGTCCGGCTTCCGTGAAACAGGGTACGCATAAAACATCTCCATCCCTTCGGCAAGTCCTATTATAGCCGGTTCCATCAGTGTCCGCAACCATATTTATTGACAACGTGCCAATTTCAGTGCGTCTCAGTCCGCCCCGGGAGCTCAAGGAACGGGCAGTCCGGGTGCCGCCTGGATGTGTAGCGTTTTTTGATCGTCGGTGTGTATACCCTGGCCTTCAGGGGCAGCGCGCACTCCCTCATGACGCAGTCCACGCAGTTGGCGGGCATTTCAGCCATCTCAGTCATATAAACGATCATGCTGCAATCACCTCAAATCAAATTTTTCATGTCCGTTTTGCCACGATCTCCCGTACGATCTCATCCCCCAGCAGCTCGCTGGTGCGGTAGATATTTTGGCAGAACGGTTCCAGGCTGAACGCCATGCCTGGGCCGCCCTTGTCCAGCAGCACCCCGGTGACAGTGAACCGCCGGGCGGCCTGCTCGGTTCGGAGCTGTTCCACATAGACGTTCGGCAGTTCGCATTCGCCGTCGGTGATAAAAATAACATCGGCGTTTTCAAAACCCTCCTCATCCATCAGACGCAGGACGTCATTCATGGGCGTTCGGAAATCGGTTCCGCCGCCTAAAAAGGTTTCTGCGGCGTCCACCTTATCCGCCATGGTATAGCCCCCGGGCCGGAATATGTCAGTTCTAAAACTGCCCGGCCCAGAAAAATGGATCAGCGCAAAGCGGCGCCCACTGTCTGCGGCGATCTCCAGCAGGGTCAGCGCCACGGCCTTCCCCCATGCGGCAGGATCGCCCTTGGTGGAATCGGACTCATCCAGACAGCAGATGATATCCCCCATACCCCTGTAGATGGGTTCCCGGCGCTGATACTGCTTGATCTGCCCCCTCTGGTACTTCCGCAGGAACAGCGGCATGGTCAGGGGCGAGGCCAGCATGGCAAGCTCGGACGTGAGAGCCTGGGACAGATCCCGACCCAGCTCCAGGGAGTATTTTTCACCCCGGCCATAGGCATAGCCGTTGCGTTTTCCTTGGGCGAAGATCTCCCGGAACCGGCCCAGGTACTTGGATATATCCTTCAGCACCGGGCTTTTGCGTACCAGTGCCAGCAGTTCGGCGTTGGCCTCGCTCTTTTCCAGGTTGCCGGGCTCATCGCCCCAGGCCCCGATGATAGCCTGAACCTCCTGCGCTTTTTCAGCGGCGGCGCTCACCGCCCCGGCCACCAGCCCGGCCACATCTTCGCTGCTTTTTGCGGCGCTGGCGTCAACCAGCTTGCCCACGGCCTCCACTTGGCGGCGTTTGCCTTCCGCCTGGTTGGCGGCGTCTACGATGGATCGCTCCAAAAGCGGATCGAGCTCCTTTGCGGCCCGCATCCGCTCCAGCAAGCCGGCCAGCTTCCGCTGTGCCTGCTGTTCCCCCTGCTCCAGCTTTTCCAGGGTGTTCAGCGCGTTTTTCTCCCCGCCGATGCTGGAAAGCAGGCTGTCCAGCTCCCCGGCGGTGCGGGCCACGAACTCGGATGACGCCTCATAGGCGGGCAGCTCCCGGCCCTCGCACACCGCCTTCAGCGTAGAATAGTCCTCGCATTGCGTGATATGCTCCAAAATTGGGCTGTTGAACTTCCGGGCGGCTGTGGTCAGCAGTTCATGGTCGTTTTTTCTGGGCATCAGAGAATAGAAGGACTGAAACACGTCCCGGGACAGCGCCGGGAAGGAGGGCAGCTTTTTTGCCGCCTCTCCCTCGGCCTGCTCCAGACCGTCATCGCCATCCCGCAGGTCGGCGTAGATACTGTCCTCCAATTTGGTGGAGCGCAGCACCCGGTCTGTGGACGGCTGCGCCCCGGGCCGCTCAGCGGCCGCCCAGGGGGAGCGCAGCACATCGTCGATGGTGCGGTACGGCTTCAGCATTGGCCATCCCCTCCGTCACGGTGGCCCCTCATCCACTCCCGCAGAATGTAGACGGCCTGGGCATGGTCATAGCTCAGCTCGGGAAACTCTTGCTGGAGGTAGGGTACAGCGCTAAACATATTGGTGACGCCGGAATGGCGCAGCTGCTCTAAGAGCCTGTTTAAAATCTTCTAATGAGGATGGCAATGAGGGCAAACGTGAG
>CAPOAR010000077.1:0-15136 GCA_948670295.1 uncultured Oscillospiraceae bacterium
GCCTCTGTTATACCACTGCTGTCAACTCTTGGCTTTATTTTTGATCGTTGCTATAGTAATGCGATACTGCGGCTGTCAAGTGGTCTGCGGCATTGTTTACGATTTTTTCACAATCATCTAAACGGCGCAACCAGATTTGTCGGATTGCGTTAAGGGCCAGATACACTGTATCTGACCCTTAAATCGCTTAATTTAATGACATTGAGCATTCCGCCTGGACTCTTTTGTGGTATTTACGGCTTAAAGCTGTCCTTCAGGCTCACCGAGCGGTTAAATACCAGATGGCCCGGCTTGCTGTCCTTACTGTCCGCGCAGAAATACCCCTGCCGCAGGAACTGGAAGCGGTCGGACGGCTGGGCGTCCGCCAGCCCGGCCTCCACCTTGCAGCCGGTGAGCACCTCCAGGGAGCCGGGGTTCAGGCACTCCAAAAAGTCCTTGCCCGCCGCGTCCGGCTCGGGGTCGGAGAACAGGTTGTCGTACAGCCTAACCTCCGCGTCCACGGCGGTGGCGGCGTCCACCCAGTGGATGGTGGCCCCCTTTACCTTGCGGCCGTCGGCGGGGTTGCCGCCCCGGCTGTCCGGATCGTACTCGGCAAAGATTTCCGCCACCCGCCCTGTCTCGTCCGTCTCGCAGCCCACGCACTTGATGAGGTACGCCCCCTTCAGGCGGCACTCCGGGCCGTTGGGGCACAGCCGCTTGTACTTGGGGACGGGCTGGGTCAAAAAGTCCTCCGCATCCACCCACAACTCCCGGGAGAAGGTGACGGTGTGGGTTCCCTCCTCGGGATGGAGGGGGTTGTTCTCTACCTCGAAGGTCTCGGACTGGCCCGCAGGGTAGTTGGTGATCACCAGCTTCACCGGCCGCAGCACCGCCATCACCCGCCGGGCGGTTTCGTTCAGATCCTCCCGGAGGCAGTACTCCAAGAACGCGTATTCAATGGTATTGGCCGATTTGGTCACACCCACCCGGTCGCAGAAGCTGCGGATGGACCGGGGGGTATAGCCCCGCCGCCGCAGGCCGCACAGGGTGGGCATACGGGGATCATCCCAGCCGGACACCCGGCCCTCCTCCACCAGCTGGCGCAGCTTGCGCTTGGACATAACGGTGTGGTCAATGCCGAGCCTGGCGAACTCAATCTGCCGGGGCTTGTGATAGGGGATGGACACGTTGTTAGCCACCCAGTCATACAGCGGCCGGTGGTTTTCAAACTCCAGGGAGCAGAGGGAGTGGGTGATCCCCTCCAGCGCGTCCTCAATGGGGTGGGCGAAGTCGTACATGGGGTAGATGCACCACTTGTCCCCCTGGCGGTGGTGGTGGGCGTGGTTGATGCGGTAGATCACCGGGTCGCGCATATTGAAGTTGCCGGAGGCCAGGTCGATCTTAGCCCGCAGGGTGTAGCGCCCGTTTTCAAACTCCCCGTTTTTCATCCGCTGGAAGAGCTCCAGCGATTCCTCCATGGGCCTGTCCCGCCAGGGGGAGGAGGCAGGCACGCCGATGGTCCCCCGGTGCTCCTTGAATTCCTCCGGGGACAGCTCGCACACGTAGGCAAGCCCTTTTTTGATGAGCTCCACCGCATACTCATACATCTGGGGGAAGTAGTCGGAGGCATAGAAGAAGCGGTCCCCCCAGTCGAAGCCCAGCCAGTGGATGTCCTCCTGGATGGCCTCCACGTACTCCACGTCCTCCTTGGAGGGGTTGGTGTCATCCATGCGGAGATTGCACAGGCCGCCGTACTTTTCCGCAGTGCCGAAGTCGATGGTCAGCGCCTTACAGTGGCCGATATGCAGATAGCCGTTGGGCTCGGGGGGGAAGCGGGTGTGGACAGTCATGCCCTGGTACTGCCCGCCCTGAGCGATGTCCTCATCGATAAAGTCGTGGATAAAGTTCTGGCTCATGGAAACGTTCAGCTCTTCTGCCATGCCTGTCACTCCTCGGTAAAATTAGAATTGGGTCCCGGGCGCAGGCCCGGAACCCAATTATTATATACGCTGGCGCGGGGAAAAGCAAGCTATTCTTCCGCTGCCGGAGGACCGGCCTGCGAGCCGTCCAGGGACTGGACGGCGGTATAATCCTCGCAGGCGGGGTGGAGCGAATCCGGCCACTCGTACCCCAGCTCGGTCAGTTCCTGGTCCGTGTAGAGCAGTTTTTCCGGCGGCGCGGGCTCCTCCCCCTCTTCAGCGGGATACAGCCCACGGGAAAGCAGATGGCGGTAGCCCCCGGCTGTGGACACGATGAGCCACAGCCCCCCCGCCGGGTTGGCCACCGGCTCCACCTCAATGGCGCACTGCTGGCACAGGTATTCCATGGCCATAAGCAGCCCTGAATCAGAGGCGGGTTTGCCGGCCAGGGCGTCCAGCGCCAGCGGACTTCCGCGGTCATCCGGGGGGCAGGCGGCGGTGCGGACGACGGCGGCCAATTCCTCCACGGTGTAACCCTCCCCGGCGGGTGGGTTGGCCTCCAGCAGGGCGGCGGCCGCGTCCTCCAGCTGCTGGGCGTACTCCTTTTCCTCCTCTGCCACCGTCTCCGCGCTCTGGCTCCAACCCAACTTTATCTCTACCACCCGGCGCGTGCCCGCCTCGGGGTATAGGGTGATATCCATGTCCATAGCGGTGACGTCGTGGTGCCGGAACAGCTCCGGGGCGCCCATGCAGGCCAGGATCAGCAGCTCCTCCACCAGCGCCGCGTCCCCGGAGAAGTAGGAGGCCAGGAAGGCGGTGGAGCTCTCCTGCCCGGTGACCAGCCGCTTCAGCTCCTGCCGCACCCCGGCAAGGCCGGTGACCTCCCGGAGGGAATTGACCTCCTGGGCGGTGCGGGAGTAGGTGATGCGCAGCTCCACCTCGTAATAGGTGAGGATGCGGGTGATATCATAGGTGAACCCGTGGATGGAGAAGGCCCCCAGGGGGTCCTGGTTCATCACCTCGTCCCGGGCGTTGGCCAGGTCGGCCTCCACGTCCCCGGTGTAGTTATAAAGGCGGATGGTGCCCCCCCGGCGGTGCCCGTTGACAAAGTAGAGCATGGCGCTGACAAGCCCCTGGTAGGTCTCCGCCCGGAGGACGGACTCATCCTCGGTGACGGCATAATCCACGTGGGTGGTGACGGTCTCGTGTCCCCGCTCCAGCATGGCCGCGCAGCCTGGGAGGGGCAGCAGGGCCAGGGCCAAAACCAGGGCCAATACTCGTTTTTTCAACATAGACGCCTCCTCGCTTCGCTCCAAGCTCCCCGGCTGGCCGCTTCTGCGCGCTTCTTACAGATCATCCTTCTTATAATCCCGGAAGCCCTCGCCCAGTACCTCGTGGGCATTGCATACAATGAGAAAGGCGGCGGGGTCCAGCCCCTTTACGGCGGCCTTGATGGCGGCGATCTCCCGCTGCTTGAAGGCGCACATAAGCACGTTTTTCTCCGCCCCGGTGTACGCGCCCTGGCCGTGGAGGATGGTAACCCCCCGGTCCATCTGGTTTACCAGCATATCGGAGATCTCTTTGTTTTTGTCGCTGATGATATAGGCTACCTTGGCGTTGTCCATGCCGTAGAGCACCCCGTCCATGACGATGGACGCGATATACAGCGCCACCAGGCCGTACATGGCGGCCTTCAGCGTGCCGAACACCGCCGCTACCGCCAAAATCACCGCCAGGTCGATGCCCATGAGCAGCTTGCCCATGGGAAGCCACGCCAGCTTGAGCTTGAGGAGCCGGGCCAGCAGGTCGGTGCCGCCGGTGGTGGCCCCCTGCTGGAACACCAGCCCCAGGGACAGCCCCATCAGCACCCCGCCGAAAACACACGCCAGCATGGGGTCCATGGGCTGCCAGGGGTACAGGGGGGTGAGTATGTCGATGAACACCGACGAGATAAACATGGCGTACAGCGACGAGACCAGCAGCCGCCCGCCGATGAGCTTCCACCCCAGGATGAACAAGGGGATGTTGAGCACGATGACGGTGACGCCCACGGGGAAGGCGGGGATCAGGTAATTGACAATCTGGCCCACGCCGGTGACGCCGCCAAAGGCGATGGCGTTGGGGGCGTAGCACCAGACGAAGCCCAAAGAGTAGCAGGCGGAGCCCAGGGTGATGATCAAAAAAGAGAACACGGTTTTTTTCATGCTTGCCATATGGCGGCCTTCTTTCTTGCTCTGCGCTCTTGCCGCGCCGCGCTTGCCCGCGGCGGGGCAATTGGGGTCCCGCAAAGCGCCGGCGGGGCTTTGCGGGGAGGGGAGAGGCGTAGTACGCGGGCCTCCGCGGTGGATGGAGTGCGGGCTTACAGCGGCCCCGCGCTTATTTCCAGCTGCTGCTCCCCGCGGTCTTCCTCCTTCAGCAGCGCCCCCGCGGCGGGCAGCGAGCGGGCCCGGTAGCGCCCGGCGTTGACGATGTGGGTGGCGGAGAGGGGGCGGGCCCATTCCAGCTTATGCCGGGCCTTCACGGCCATGACCCCCACCCCCTGGGTGTTCCGGGTGGTCTTGGGGGTGAGGGAGGCGGTGTGGAACACCACGCACCGCCCGTCGCTGGCCCCCACGGCCATCTCCTGGTCCTCGGTGAGCAGCAGGGCAGACACCAGGGGGAATTTATCGCAGTAGGCCCCGGTGAGCTTGCGCCGCCGGGTCTGGGTCTGGTAGGCGGACAGCTCCACCCGGGCGGCCTTGCCGTTGTCGAAGAAGAACAGCAGGTGGGCGGAGTAGTCCCCCGGGGCGCAGGCCCAGACAAACCGCTCGTCCGCGTCCATGCCCAGCTTAGTGGGCAGGTAGTCCCCCAGCACGCTGGCCTTGGCGTCGTCGAAGTCGGACAGCCGTGTTTTGTAGCACTGCTGCGCATCGGTGAACACCAGCAGCTCGTCGGCGTTGGTCCCCTCCCACTGGAGGAAGGGGCCGTCCCCCTCCTTGTATTTCTGTTCGCCGCTCATCCGCAGGGACTGGGGGGTGATCTTTTTGAAGTACCCCTCCCGGGAGATGAACACGTTCACCGGGTAGGCGGGGACCTCCTCAATGGCCGCGGCGGCCTGGGCCTCGGCCGCCTGCTGGTGCTCGTAGACGATCTCGGTGCGCCGGGGGGCGGCGTACTTTTTTTTCACGTTTTGCAGCTCGTCGGTGATGATCTTTTTGATCCGGGCGGGGGAGGAGATGATGTCCCGCAGGTCGGCGATCTCCCCCTCCAGGCTGGCGGTCTCGGCGGTGCGCTTGAGGATATACTCCTTGTTGATGTTGCGCAGCCGGATATCCGCCACATACTCGGCCTGCACCTGGTCGATGCCGAAGCCAATGATGAGGTTGGGCACCACCTCGGCCTCCTCCTCCGTCTCCCGGATGATGCGGATGGCCTTGTCAATGTCCAGCAGGATGCGCCCCAGGCCCTTGAGAAGGTGCAGCTTTTCCTCCTTGCGCTTACAGATAAAATAGGTGCGCCGGCGCACCCCGTCCATCCGCCAGGCGGTCCACTCCGCCAAAATCTCGCCCACCCCCATCACCCGGGGCATCCCGGCGATGAGGATATTGAAATTGCAGGAGAAGGTATCCTGAAGGGGGGTCATCTGGAACAGCCGGGCCATCAGCTTGTCCGGGTCGGTCCCCCGCTTCAGGTCGATGGCCAGCTTCATGCCGTTGAGGTCGGTCTCGTCCCGCATGTCGGAGATTTCCTTGACCTTCCCCCCCTTGACCAGCTCGGCCACCTTGTCCAGGATGGCCTCCACGGTGGTGGAGTAGGGGATCTCGTACACCTCGATGAGGTTATCCTCCTTGACATAGCGCCACTTGGCCCGCAGCCGGAGGGACCCCCGGCCGGTGCGGTAAATGCCGGCCAGCGCCGCCCCGTCGTACAAGAGCTGCCCCCCGGTGGAGAAGTCCGGGGCCTTTAAAATGCCCAGCAGGTCCACGCCGGGGTCCTTCATATAGGCGATGGCGGCGTCGCACACCTCCCCCAGGTTGAACCCGCACAGGTTGGAGGCCATGCCCACGGCGATGCCCTGGTTGGCGCTCACCAGCACGTTTGGGAAGGTGGTGGGCAGCAGGGTGGGCTCGGTGAGCTTGCCGTCGTAGTTGGGCACGAAGTCCACCGCGTCCTGGTCGATATCCCGGAACAGCTCCTGGCAGATGGGGTCGAGGCGCACCTCGGTGTAGCGGGAGGCGGCCCAGGCCATGTCCCGGGAGTACACCTTGCCGAAATTGCCCTTGGAGTCCACCAGCGGGTGGAGCAGGGCCCCATAGCCCCGGCTGAGGCGCACCATGGTGTCGTAAATCGCGGCGTCCCCGTGGGGGTTGAGCTTCATGGTGGCTCCCACCACGTTGGCGGACTTGGTGCGGCTCCCGCCCAGCAGCTTCATCTGGTACATGGTGTACAGCAGCTTGCGGTGGGAGGGCTTGAAGCCGTCGATCTCCGGGATAGCCCGGGAGACGATGGCGGACATGGCGTAGGGCATGAAATTGACTTCCAGCGTATCGGTGATGGGCTGCTCCAGCACCTGGGCCCGCAGGCCCATGACGTTGGGGTTGTTCACCTTTTTGGGGCCGTTTTGCTCGGGAGTTTTTTTCTTAGCCAAATGAATCAATCCTTATATCAGCATTGAAGGGGGACGCGCGGGGAAATTATTCCGGCTCAATTTCTACGACTAAAAATTCCACGCCGCCGGAATCAAAATATTCTTCCCCCCGGTATTCGGCAATCTCCATGCCTTCTTCGAACGCGCCGCTGCACTGGCTTGCGTAGGCTTCCGCGTCCTCGCGGGCGTCAAATATGACATCGTCAAGGGTTTCTATGACGGCCCCGGTATAATGGTTTACCATCTGCACAACGTACCTTGAACGCTCAGCGTGGGCATCCTTTTGGCCCTGCCTCATGTTCCGCACCTCTCATCCGTTTAAGATATATCCGCCAGATCCAGGTACTTATACCCTTCGTCCGCGATGTGGCCTTTGCGGCCCTGAATGTCGTCGCCAAGCAGCAGGTCAAACACCTGGGCGGTGCGCTCCACGTCCTCCGGCATCACCTTGATGAGCCTTCTGGTGTCCGGGGACATGGTGGTCAGCCACATCATGTCCGGCTCGTTCTCGCCCAGGCCCTTGGAGCGCTGCATGTCGAACTTCTTCCCCTCCAGGGAGGCGGCGATCTCGTTGCGCTCCTTGTCGGAGTAGGCGAACCAGGTTTTTTCCTTGTAAGTGATCTCGTACAGGGGGGATTCCGCGATATATACGTACCCCTTCTCAATGAGGGTGGGGGTGAGGCGGTAGAGCATGGCCAGCAGCAGGGTGCGGATGTGGAAGCCGTCCTCGTCGCCGTCGGTGCAGATGACGATTTTGTTCCAGCGCAGCAGGTCCAGGTCGAAGGCGTTGAGGTCCTTCACGTGCTTGTCCTTGACCTCCACCCCGCAGCCCATCACCTTCAAAAGGTCGGTGATGATCTCGCTTTTGAAGATGCGGGCGTAGTCCGCCTTGAGGCAGTTCAAAATCTTCCCCCGGATGGGCATGATGGCCTGGAACTCCGCGTCCCGGGCCAGCTTCACCGCCCCCATGGCGGAGTCGCCCTCCACGATATAGAGCTCCCGCCGGTCCACATCCTTGCTGCGGCAGTCCTGGAACTTGGACACCCGGTTGGAGATGTCCACCGAGCCGGACAGCTTCTTTTTGATGCCCAGCCGGGTTTTTTCCGCCGTCTCCCGGGAGCGCTTGTTTACCAGCACCTGCCCGGCAATCTTTTCCGCGTCCATGGGGTTCTCGATGAAGTAGACCTCCAGCTGGGCGCGCAGGAATTCGGTCATGGCGTCCTGTACGAATTTGTTGGTGATGGACTTTTTGGTCTGGTTCTCATAGCTGGTCTGGGTGGAGAAATTGCTGGACACCAGCACCAGCGCGTCCTGTATGTCGGCCCAGGTCACCTTGGCCTCGTTTTTCTGGTACTTGCCGTTCTGCTTGAGCCAGCCGTCGACGGCGGACACGAAGGCCAGCCGCATGGCCTTTTCCGGCGAGCCGCCGTGCTCCAGCCAGGAGGAGTTGTGGTAGTGCTCGATGAGCTGCACCCGGTTGGAGAAGCAGAAGGACACGGACAGCTTCACTTTATACTCGCCCTTGTCCGCCCGGTCCCGGCCCCTGCGCTCGGACTGCCAGAACACCGGCGCGGTGAGGGAGTCCTCCCCCGCCAGCTCGTGGACGTAATCAATGAGGCCGTTTTCGTAGCGGAAGTCGGTGGTCTCGAATTTCCCGCCGGCCTGGTTGCGGAAGCGGAAGGTCACCCCGGCGTTAACCACCGCCTGGCGCTTCATCACGTCGGCGTAGTAGTCCGCGGGGATGCTGATATCGGTGAATACGTCCAAATCCGGCTTCCAGCGGAACCGGGAGCCGGTCTTTTTGCGGTCGGCGGGCTCCTTGCGCATCTCGCCCACGATCTCGCCCTTCTCAAAGTGGAGGGTGTATTTGAACCCGTCCCGGTAGATCACCGCGTCAAAGTACTCGCTGGCGTACTGGGTGGCGCAGGAGCCCAGGCCGTTGAGCCCCAGGGAGTACTCGTAGTTGTCCCCGGCCCCGTCCTTGTACTTGCCTCCGGCGTACAGCTCACAGAACACCAGCTCCCAGTTATAGCGGCCCTCCGCCTCGTTCCAGTCCACCGGGCAGCCGCGGCCGAAGTCCTCCACCTCGATGGACCTGTCCTCGTACCGGGTGACGGTGATGAGATCGCCGTGGCCCTCCCGGGCCTCGTCGATGGCGTTGGACAAAATTTCAAAGACGGCGTGCTCGCACCCCTCCAGCCCGTCGGAGCCGAAGATGACGCCGGGGCGCTTGCGCACCCGGTCCGCCCCCTTCAGGGAGGAGATGGAGTCGTTGCCGTACTGCTGCTTTGGTGTGGATTTTGCCATAGCTGCACCTCTTCATGCTCAGAAGCTGAACCAATAGACCCCAGCACACATCCTTGCGAGCCAAACTGCCGCCAGGCTGTGTTAAAAAATCTTGAAATACACAAAGTATTCCTGCGATTTTTTGCCTGGCCGGCGGCAATTTTTCCTCGCAAGGCTGCATACTTCGGCTATTGGTACAGCTTTTCATTGGTGGGCGCGGGGGACAGCCCCGGCCCTAACAATCTAGTATACCGCACACAGGGCCGTATCGTCAAGGGAGGGGACGAAAAAATGTTCGCCCGCCGTTGCCGCAGGGCCCGGACTGTGCTATAATACCGGCATCGGGCCGCGCGGCGCGCGGCGGCTCCCGGCTGGGCCGGGGGGAAAAACGGAAGGAGGCGGCGCTGGATGGACCGCGGGGAAATTTGGAGAATTGCTATGGAGCAGTCCGCGCTGGAGCTGGGGTGCGCGGCGGAGGACTTTTTGCGGGAGGAAAACGTCGTCGTACCGCTGGGGCTGGGCCCGGGGTCCCGGAGCTACTACGAGCAGCCCATCGGCTGCACCCTGGTCTCCTACGGGAATAATATCGTGGCCGGGACGGAGGAGGGCTGCCGCCGGGCGGTGGAGGAGTACCTGTCCCGGTATGAGTTTTACCACTGCTTTGAAACGCCCAACCTGCACTGGCTGGACGGCAGGCTGAGGGCCGTGGGGCAGCGGGTGTGCTTTATGGCGGAGTACTACCTGCCCGATTTGGAGAAGCTGCGCCCCCTGGGCTGCGGCTATGAGCTGCGGCTGCTGGAGCGGCCCGCCTTTGCGGGGCTGTACAGGCCGGAATGGGGCAACGCGCTGTGCGAAAAGCGGGCGGCGCTGGACGTTTTGTGCCTGGGCGCCTACGACGGGGGAAGGCTGGTGGGGCTGGCGGGCTGCTCCGCCGACTGCGAGGGCATGTGGCAGATCGGGGTGGATGTCCTGCCGTCCTACAGGCGGCGGGGGATCGCCGCCGCCCTCACCAGCGGCCTGGCGGCGGAGACGCTTCGGCGGGGCAGGGTGCCGTTCTACTGCTCGGCCTGGTCCAACCTGAGATCGGTGCGCAACGCGCTGAAATGCGGCTTCATCCCGGCCTGGGTGGAGATGAGCGCCAAGCCGGAGGGCTTTGTGGAGGAAATGAACGCCTGCCCCAGATAGATTAGGGGATTGCCATTTCCCTGCGCAAAGTATATAATAAGAATTTGAAATTGATCCGTCACAGGAGGTACTACCATGAAAAATCTGCTCCAGCTCTTGGAGGATGACTCCACCCTGACCCACGCCCAGCTGGCCGCCATGACCGGCATGACCGAGGCGGCGGTGTCGGAGGCGGTGGCGCAATATGAGAAGGACCATGTGATTTTGGGCTACAAGACCATTGTGGATTGGGACCGCACCCAGCAGGAGTCGGTGACCGCCCTGATTGAGGTGAGCGTCACCCCCCAGCGGGGGGAGGGCTTTGACCGGGTGGCCCAGCGCATCTACCAGTACGACGAGGTGGAGAGCCTCTATCTCATGTCCGGCGGGGCCTATGACATGACCGTCACCATCTCCGGGCGCACCCTGAAGGAGGTGGCCCAGTTCGTGGGGGAGAAGCTGGCGCCCATCGAGGGCGTCACCGGCACCGCCACCCACTTTATTTTGAAGAAGTACAAGGAAAAGCACCTGATCTTCCCCGTGCAGGAGGTCCAGGAGGAAAGGTTCGTGTTTGAATGATGGACTACGGCAAAATTATGTGCCGGCGGGTGCAGGATATCCAGCCCTCCGGCATTCGGAAATACTTCGACCTCCTCCAGGGGATGGAGGGGGGCATCTCCCTGGGCATCGGGGAGCCGGACTTTCCCACCCCCTGGCACATCCGGGACGCGGGCATCTTCTCCCTGGAGAAGGGCTTCACCAAGTATACCCCAAACGCGGGACTTTCCGACCTGCGTGCCGCCGTCTCCCGTTACCTCAAGCGCCGCTTCGGCCTGGAGTACGCCGCCGTGGGCCAGATTCTGGTCACCGTGGGCGGCAGCGAGGGGCTTGACCTCACCTTCCGCACCCTGCTGGAGCCGGGGGACGAGGTGATCATCCCCACCCCCTCCTTCGTGTGCTACGGCCCCCTGGTGTCCATGGCCCATGGCGTGCCCGTGCTGGTGGAGACAAAGGAGGAGCACGAGTTCCGCCTCACCCCGGAGGAGCTGCGCGGGGCCATTACGCCCCGCACCAAGGCGCTGGTGCTGCCCTTCCCCTGCAACCCCACCGGCGGCGTCATGGGCCGGGAGGATCTGGAGGCCCTGGCGGACGTGCTGCGGGGCACCGATATCATGGTCGTCTCCGACGAGATCTACGCCGAGCTCACCTACGGCGCCCGGCATGTGTCCATGGCGAATTTGCCCGACATGTATGAGCGCACCGTGGTGGTCACCGGCTTTTCCAAGGCATATTCCATGACGGGCTGGCGGCTGGGCTACGTGTGCGGCCCCAAGCCCATCATCTCCGCCATGACCAAGCTCCACCAGTACGGCATCATGTCCGCCCCCACCACCAGCCAGTATGCCGCCATCGAGGCCCTGGACCACGGCGATGGGGATATTGAGGCCATGCGGGAGGAGTACGACGGCCGGCGCCGCTTCCTGGTGGACGGCTTCCGGCGGCTGGGGCTGTCCTGCTTTGAGCCCCTGGGGGCGTTTTACACCTTCCCCTGCATCCGGTCCACGGGGCTGAGCAGCGAGCAGTTCTGCGACCGTTTCCTGGCGGCGGAGAAGGTGGCGGTCATCCCCGGCTCCGCCTTCGGCCCCGGCGGGGAGGGCTATGTCCGGGCTACCTACGCCGCGTCCATGCACGACCTGGGGGAGGCGCTGGAGCGGCTGGAGCGGTTCCTGGGCTCCCTCTGACCCGGTGTTTCACGTGAAACATTAGTTTTAGACTGAGAGGAGCGTTTGCATGAACATCGTCTGTTTGGATATGGAGGGCGTGCTGGTGCCCGAGATCTGGATCGCCTTTGCCCAGGCCAGCGGCATCCCGGAGCTCTCCCGCACCACCCGGGACGAGCCGGACTACGACAAGCTGATGGCCTGGCGGCTGGGGGTCCTGCGGGAGCACGGCCTGGGGCTGCGGGAAATCCAGGCCGTCATCGCCAAAATCGACCCCCTGCCCGGCGCAAAGGAGTTCCTGGACGAGCTGCGCGCCATCACCCAGGTGGTGATTCTGAGCGATACCTTCGAGCAGTTCGCCAAGCCGCTGATGGCCAAGCTGGGCTGGCCCGCCCTGTTCTGCAATACCCTGGAGGTTGGCCCGGACGGCGCGATCACCGGCTACAAAATGCGCTGCCCCCATTCCAAGCTCACCACGGTGAGGGCATTGCAGTCCTGCGGCTTTGACACCATCGCCGCCGGGGACAGCTTCAACGACCTGGCCATGATCCAGGCGGGCAAGGCGGGCTTCCTGTTCAAGTCCACCCCGCAGATCAAGGCGGACTACCCCCACATACCTGCCTTCGAGGAGTTCCCCGCGCTGCTGGACGCCATCAAGGAGGCCCTGTGACCCGGGCGTCCGTATACAGAGGAAAACACAACCCCGCCATCCCAAGCCCCATTTCAGAAAGGAGTTTCCGACATGGCAAACACTTTCGATAACCTCCCCTTCAAGCCCGCCGATATCCTCCTCCCCCAGGGCTGCGACTACGACAAGTGGGCCGTGGTGGCCTGCGACCAGTACACCTCCCAGCCCGAGTACTGGCAGCGGGTGGAGGAGCGGGTGGGCCGCGCGCCCTCCGCCCTGCGCCTCATCCTGCCCGAGAGCAGCCTGGACGGCCCCCAGGTGGAGATGGATATCATGGACATCAACGCCACCATGTCCCGCTACGTCCGGGAGGGGCGGTTCAAGACCCTGCCCGGCGCCATGGTCTATGTGGAGCGTACGCTGTGGGACGGCAGGCTCCGCCGGGGGCTGGTGGGCATGGCGGACCTCACCGCCTACGACTACGAGCCGGGCTCCGACGCTCTCATCCGGGCCACGGAGGGGGTGGTCATGTCCCGCATCCCGCCCCGCATCGCCGTGCGCAAAAACGCCCCCATCGAGCTGCCCCACGCCATGCTGCTGTGCGACGACCCCGGGCGCACCCTCATCGAGCCCTTGTCCGCCCAGACGGGGCAGATGGAGCTGCTCTACGACTTTGACCTGATGGAGCAGGGGGGCCATGTGAAGGGCTGGCTGCTCGGCGGCAGGCAGCTGGACCAGGTGGCCGCCGCCCTGTCCGCCCTGGCCGACCCCGCCGCCTTCAACGCCAGGTACGGCGTCCAAGACCAGCCCGTCATGCTCTTTGCCATGGGGGACGGGAACCACTCCCTGGCCACCGCCAAGGAGTGCTACGAGCGGCAGAAGCGCCTCGTCCCCCCGGAGAGGTGGGACGCGCTGCCCGCGCGGTATGCTCTGTGTGAGCTGGTGAACCTCCACGACAAGAGCCTGGAATTTGAGCCCATCCACCGGGTTGTGTTCCACACCGACCCCCAGGCGCTGCTGGACGCGCTGGTACGGGCCTATCCCGGCGCCCGCAGGGACAAGGCGGCCGGGAGCGGGGGCCTGCCCCTGCGCTATGTGTGCGCCGGGAGCAAGGGGGTGGTCACGGCGCCCGCCTCCGCCGCCCGCCTGCCGGTGGGGGCCCTCCAGGGCTTTTTGGACGATTACCTCATGGACCACCCGGGGCGGGTGGACTACATCCACGGCGAGGACGTGGCCCGGGAGTTCGCCGCCCGGCCGGGGAATATCGCCTTCCTGCTGCCCCCCATGGACAAGCAGGCGCTGTTCCCCTCGGTGATCCACGACGGGGTGCTCCCCCGCAAAACCTTTTCCATGGGCGAGGCCCACGACAAGCGCTTTTATCTGGAGGCGCGGAAGATCCGCTGAGCGGGGGAAGGGCATACCGCCGGTGCGCCGCCCGGGCGGATATCACGGCACAATGAAAAAAGACCGTCCGGCCTGTGGCCGGGCGGTCTTTTTTTCGTTTACAGTGCGCCGTCGTCGAAGTCGTCAAACTCGGCGGGTTCGAAGCAGCGGTCGGCCCGCTTCTCCTCCACCTTGTCCATCACGGTGTCAATCAGGTCCATGATCTGGTCCCAGAAAGCCGCCACAGCGCACACCACGGCGGCCACCGCCATGGCAGTGGCCACAATCTTCAAAATAAAGCCCAAGGTCTTTTTCATGTTCATACCTCCTCTGGTCAGTCGGCGTCCCGAAGGGACGCGCACAGGTGGGCCACTACCGCGCAGGCCACCGAGGCCGCCGCCAGGGCCACCGCCGTGGTCTTGAGAATAAAGCTGGCAATTTTCATGAGCTGTCCCTCCTGGTAATGGATGGCTTTAGTGTACACGATTTTGAAGGAAATTACAATGGGTATTTTGAGACAAAGGCGGCGGGACGTAAAAAAGCAGCGCCCCGGGAGACCGGGACGCTGCTTTCGTCCATCAATAAAACTTCTTGCTGCGGTTCTTGCGGGCCGCCTCGCTCTTCTTGCGGCGCTTGACGCTGGGGCTGTCGTAGAACTCGCGCTTGCGCACCTCGGCCAGCACGCCGGACTTGGCACAGCTGCGCTTAAAGCGCTTGAGTGCGTTCTCCAGAGACTCGCCCTCGCGGACATGAACTTCGGACATCTATATTTCCCTCCCTCCGAGGCATCCGGTTATCTCCAGGATGCTTTAAGGGCCACTTGGCTATGGCTTCAACAGGATTATTATATGGGAAAATGCCCGGTTTGTCAACCGCAAAATATGGGGGATTTTACGCTTGCCGCCCCCACCCGCTGTCCGGCGGCGTCAACGCTCCTGAAACAGCTCCACGCTCTCCCCGGCGGGCCCCCGGAAAAAGGCGATGCGCACCGGGTAGTCCTCCCCCAGGCACTTGTCCGCCGGCTCCATGGTGATCTCACAGCCCGCCCTGCGCACCCGCTCCACCGCGCCGTCCACATCGCCGGTGCGCAGGGCCATGTGCCGGTATGCACCGGAGGGCAGGGGCTGGGGGGCGTCGGCGAAGATTTCCAGCAGGCAGTTTCCCAGATCCACCATGGCGCCGCTGCCGTCCCCCTCCCCCCACGTCCGGACCAGGGGGAAGCCCAGCGTCCCGGTGTAGAAGGCCACAGTGTCCTCCCATGCCGCCCGCCCCGCCGCCTTCAGGCAGAGGTGGTGCAGTCCCGAAACGCCGCTCATTGGGGCTTCACGATGAGGTTCACCAGCCGCTTGGGCACCACAATGGTTTTCGCCAGGGCCATGCCGCCGGTGAACTTCTGCACCTTGGGGTCGGCCTGGGCGGCGGCGATGAC
>CAPOAR010000078.1:0-14917 GCA_948670295.1 uncultured Oscillospiraceae bacterium
CTGGCGGATGGTATTCTGCACGATGGCCCGGTAGTCGCCCAGTTCCAGCAAAATAAGCACATCGGAGTCGTTTACCTGCCGGAAACAGGCCAAGGCGTTTCCATTGACCTCCTTAATGGAAATGATGCAGGTATCGTCCCCATTCACCTTGCCAAAGGGATTTTGAAAGGTCCGGGTGAGAATCTCCTCGTCGGTGACGTGGAGGATATCTTTATACACCTGCTTGGCGCTCTTGCCGTTCAGGGCCCCCAGAATATAGTTGGCCCGGTCCGTGTTGGAGGCCACAAAGCGGTAATCCCCCAGCTGGTGGTAGATATTCTCCTTATAGGTCTTTACCCGTCCGTTCTGGTTCTTGACCAAAGCATAGGCTACGGCGTCCTGATATACCCGCCCGTTAGCGGACACCCGCCCCTGATCGCCGGTTCCGCCCACCAGGGAGATATTCCGCTTGTGCAGGGCGGTGTAGATCGTGGTGAGCACACAGGCGTCGTTGCCGGAGCAGAAATCAATGCACACGGTATCCCGGCTGGAGCCGCCCAGCGTCTGCATGTCTTGCTCCAAGCGCTGTATGTACTTGATGGGCATGGTGGACGCCTGCTCCAATACGTTGGCAACGGCACTTACACCGTCAAGAAAAGCGATGATCCCAACGCCATTTTCCACCACGCCGGTTTGATAGCTCATCCCGATGCACCCGATGCTGGGCACCCCCGGGAAACGCTTTTCCAGCAAGGTCACATGGTTATCAAATTGGTCGTTGTTGGATAATAGCATAATGAACTGCGGACGGTAAAGACCTTGAAGCGCTTCATCCAGATTTCCCCGCTGGCTCATGCCGAAAAACTGCTTCATGATGCTGCCTCCTTCTATGTAATCCACTCAAGTATTTTATTATATAGTAAAGGCGCCGGCATGTCAATCTGAATTCGAAACGGGCAATTTTCAAATGACTTACAAGAAAATACAAAAAATTGATTATTATCCCAGTTTCGGGTGGTCAAATGCCAAGGGACGGTCACTATGTTCCGAAATTGCGGCAGGGCGGCCCGCCGGGTTGACAAGCGCGGTTGTCCGCCGGTATAATTATGGCAGATTCCGGCGGGACGGCGGATTTGAGATGGAGGAGGCGGCACATGATGCAGTACACGGGCGTCTGTCAGACCCCGCTGGGGGAGGTCCTCCTGGCCGGTGACGGGCAGGGCTTGACCGGGCTGTGGTTCAAGGGCGGAAAATACTATGCCCTGGGCCTGCTCCCGGAGCGGGAGGAGCGGGAGACGGCGGTTTTCGATCAGACCAGACGGTGGCTGGACATCTATTTTTCCGGGCGGGAGCCGGATTTCATGCCGCCCATCCACCTGACAGGGACGCCGTTCCAGCTGGCGGTGTGGGAGCTTTTGCGGCGGATTCCCTACGGACAAACGCTCACCTATGGGGAGCTTGCGGCCCGGATCGCGGCGGAGCGGGGGCTGTCCCATATGTCCGCCCAGGCGGTGGGCGGGGCTGTGGGACATAACCCGGTGTCCATTTTGGTGCCCTGCCACCGGGTTGTGGGGAAAAACGGCGGCCTGACCGGCTACGCGGGCGGCCTGGATCGGAAAATTAAGCTCCTGGGCTTGGAAGGGCTTGACACGGGGCGGTTTTGCGCCCCTGCCGGGAAAACCGGGCCGTGACAGGACAGCCGAAGGACAAAGCTGCGCAGTGAAAAGCGGCAGGGGAGGCGGAGCGTTCCGCTTTCCCTGCCGTTTTAACCGTTCCAAAATTGGAGTGGGCAATCAGCGTCAACAGAACGCATAAAACGCCATGGGAAATTCCCCCATGGCTGGTATAATAAGCATGAAGCATTGGCGAAACATACAAATCAGGAGGGGACTGCCGTGAACTATGGGCACTTTGATCGGGGAAAGAGGGAGTATGTTATAGACCGGGTGGATGTGCCGGTGTCCTGGACCAATTACCTGGGGGTGGAGGATATGGCCGCTGTGGTCAACCACACCGCCGGGGGGTATCTCTTCTATCAAAGCCCGGAGCACCATCGGATCACCCGGTTCCGCCCCAACGGCGTGCCCATGGACAGGCCGGGACACTATATCTATCTCCGGGACGACGACACGGGGGAGTACTGGTCCGTGTCCTGGCAGCCCTGCGGCGGGGAGCTGGGGCATTACCGCTGCCGCCACGGGCTGAGCTACTCGGTATACCAGTGCACGCGGGGCGGGATTGACGCTTCCCAGACGCTGTTCATCCCCCGGGGGGAGAATGTGGAGCTGTGGGATCTGGCGTTGGACAATTCCTCCGGCCGGGCGCGGCGGCTGAGCGTCTATTCCTATGCCGAGTTCGCCTACCACCAGATTCCCATCGACAACCAGAACTTCCAGATGTCGCTGTACTGTGCCGGGAGCGGGTATGAGGACGGCATCATCGACTACGAGCTGTTTTATGAGGGAGCCCACCAGTTTATGGCCGCGTCCTTTGACCCGGACGGCTTCGACTGTCTCCGGGACAGCTTCCTCGGCCCCTACCGCACCGAGACCAATCCCCTGGCGGTGGAGCGGGGGGCGTGTTCGGGCTCCTTTGAGAAGGGGAACAACCACTGCGCCGTGCTCCAAAAACGCCTGGTCCTGGCCCCTGGGGAGAAGGCCCGGCTGGTGTGGATGCTGGGCGAGGGAGGGCTTGAGGAGGGCAGGCGCATCCGGGAGAAGTACCGCGAGCCCGCCGCGGTGGACGCCGCCCTGGCGGATTTGGCCCGGTTCTGGGAGGACAAGCTGTCCAGGCTCCAGATCGCAACCCCCGACCCGGACATGGACGTGATGCTCAACACCTGGACGCTGTACCAGAGCGAGATCAACGTGATGTTCTCCCGGTTTGCCTCTTTCATAGAGGTGGGGGGACGCACCGGGCTGGGCTACCGGGACACCGCCCAGGACGCCATGACCATCCCCCACTCCAACCCCCAGGGCTGTAAAAAGCGCATCCTACAGCTCATGCAGGGGCTGACCTCCTCGGGCTACGGCCTGCACCTCTTTGACCCGGCCTGGTTCGGTCCGCAGCCTGAAAAGCCCGCCTTCAAATCCCCCACCGTCATCCCCACCCCGGACAAAGACACCATTGTGCACGGCCTGGCCGACGCCTGCGCGGACGACGCCCTCTGGCTGGTGGCGGCGGTGGCGGAATACGTCCGGGAGACCGGGGAGCTGTCCTTCTTTGACGAGCGCGTGGGGTATGCCGGCGGGGGAGAGGGGACGGTGTACGAGCATCTGAAAAAAATCCTGGACTTCTCCGCCGCCCAGGTAGGGGCCCACGGGGTCTGCAAGGGCCTGCGGGCGGATTGGAACGACTGCCTGAACCTGGGGGGCGGGGAGAGCGCCATGGTGTCCTTCCTCCATGTGTGGGCGCTGGGGCATTTTGTGGACGCTGCCCGCGCCCTGGGCCGGGGGATGGACGCGGAGCGTTACGAGGCCATGCGGCGGCAGGTCATTGAGACCTGCGAACGGGAGCTGTGGGACGGGTCGTGGTATCTCCGGGGCATCACGGCGGACGGGCGGAAAATCGGCACGCATACAGACCGGGAGGGCCGGGTTCATTTGGAGAGCAACGTGTGGGCGGTGCTGTCCGGGGCGGCCCAGGGCGAGCGGGCGGTGAAGGCCATGGACGCGGTGGATGAATATCTCTATACCGGCTACGGCCTGCGGCTCAACGCGCCGTCCTACACCGTGCCCGACGACGCCATCGGCTTTATCACCCGGGTGTATCCGGGGATCAAGGAGAACGGTTCGATTTTCTCCCACTCCAACCCCTGGGCCTGGTGCGCCGAGGCGGCGCTGGGCCGGGGCGGGCGGGCAATAAAATTCTACCGGGCCTTGTGTCCCGCCGCGCAAAATGATAAAATAGAGGTGCGGCAGAGCGAGCCCTACTCCTACTGCCAGTTCGTCATGGGTCCCGACCACTCCGCCTTCGGCCGGGCGCGGCACCCCTTTATGACCGGCTCCGGCGGCTGGAGCTACTTTGCCGCCACGCGGTATATCCTGGGGGTGCGGCCTCAGTTCGGCGGGCTGCTGGTCGACCCCTGCGTCCCGGCGGATTGGAGGCAGCTCCAAATCACCCGGGTGTGGCGGGGGGCGGAGTATCGGATCACCGTGAAAAATCCGAACGGCGTGGAAAAAGGGGTGGCCCGGGCCGCCTGCAACGGACAGGCCGTGGACGGCCTCATTCCCGCCCAGAGGGCGGGGAGCGTCAACGAGGTCACGGTCATCATGGGAAGGAGCTAGATAGAATGAGCATCGAATTTGGAACCGGCGGCTGGCGGGCTATCATCGGGGACGGCTTCACCAAGGCCAATGTCCAGCGCCTGGCATACGCCCTGGCCCGGAAAATGAAGGACGAGGGGGTGGCCCAGCGGGGATTTCTGGCGGGCTACGACCGGCGGTTCCTCTCCAAGGAGGCCGCCCACTGGGCCGCCGAGGTGATGGCCGGGGCGGGCGTGCCCTGCATGGTGGTGGAGCGGGAGGCCCCCACCCCCCTGATGATGTTCGCCGTGCGCTATTACGAACTGTCCTACGGCATGGCGGTCACCGCCAGCCACAACCCGGCGCTGTATAACGGCGTGAAGGTGTTCACCAAGGGGGGACGGGACGCCGACGAGGGGGTTACCGCCAGCATCGAGGAGTATATCGCGGCCCTGCCCGACGGGCCCTGTCCCGCGGTCCCCTATGAGGAGGGCGTCCGCACCGGCCAGATCCAGATCGTGGACCCCATGAACGCCTATATTGACTCCATCATCCGCTCGGTGAACATGGACGCCATCCGTTCCCGGGGGCTGAAGGTGGTGCTGGACCCCATGTTCGGCGTGTCCAAAACCGCGCTGAGCACCATCCTTATCACCGCCCGGTGCGATGTGGACGTGATCCACGAGCGGCGGGACGCGCTGTTCGGCGGCCGCCTCCCGGCCCCCAACAGCAAGACCCTCATCGGCCTGCAGAGCTTTGTGGAGGAAAACGGCTGCGACATCGGCATCGCCACCGACGGCGACGCGGACCGGCTGGGCGTCATTGACGACAGGGGGGAGTTCCTCCACCCCAACAAGATTCTGGTGCTGCTTTACTACTACCTGCTGCGCTACAAGGGCTGGCACGGGGCGGCGGTGCGCAACATTGCCACCACCCACCTGCTGGACGCCATCGCGGCGGAGTTTGGCGAGACCTGCTACGAGGTGCCGGTGGGCTTCAAGCACGTATCCGGCAAGATGGCGGAAACCGGGGCGGTGATCGGCGGGGAGAGCTCCGGCGGCCTGACGGTGCGGGGGCATATCCAGGGCAAGGACGGCATTTATGCCGCTTCGCTGCTGGTGGAGATGCTGGCCACCACGGGCCGGAGGCTTTCGGAAATCTACCAGGAGATCGTGGGGCGCTACGGCGCGTTTGAGATGGCCGAGCGGGGCTACCGCTTTTCTATGGAGGAAAAGGAGCGCATCAACAAGCTGCTGATGGAGGACAGGAAGCTGCCCGACTTCGGCCTGGATGTGGAACAGGTGAGCTATGCCGACGGCTGCAAGGTCTATTTCAAGGACGGCGGCTGGGTGGTGGCCCGGTTCTCGGGGACGGAGCCGCTGCTGCGGGTGTTCTGTGAGATGGACACCATGGACAAAGCGGCGCAGGCCGCCGCCTGTATGGAGCGCTTCCTGGGTCTCACGGGGCGGAATATCGAGTGAATCGGACGGGGGCCGCAGGGCCCCCGTTTCGCTCTGGAAAGCGGGCAGGATCTATGGTATCCTATGGAAAAGCGGAGAGGAGGGGCCGGGGCATGGCGCGTGAACGCCGCAAGCGCTCCCTGCGGGGGCAGATGACCTTTATTATCCTGCTGTGCTGGCTGGTGCCCATGGCGCTGGCGGCGGGGGCGCTGGGGGGTTATCTTACCCTGGGGCTGGGCCGCCAGTCCCGGCAGGCCATTGAGGAGCAGTTTCAGCTCAACCTCCAGATGGGGGCGGACCGGGTGGAGAGCGCCGTGGAGGCGTCCCGGCTGCCCTCCTACGACCCGGAGCTGGGGGAGAGCTGGAACCAGTACCGCCAGGACGGGAACTACGCCCTGTTTTACCGCCGGTGCTATGGCCTGTTCAACCGCCTGTACCAGGCGGACAGCCGCTTTCGATATGCCGTGGTCTGTCTGTCGGACAGCCCAGAGAACACGTCCATCACAGTGGTGAACGGCAGCTCCGGCTCGTCGGAAAAGCAGGTGCGGGACCGCTGGCGGGGGGACCTGCCGGCGGTGACGGAGCTGGCCGCCTCGCTGGACACCGCCGTGGGCTTTTTGGAGCGGGACGGCCAGGTGTATCTGGTGCGCAACCTGATGGGCCGCGACTTCCGGCCCATTGGGGTGCTGGCGCTGGCGCTGGACCTGCCCTATTACTTTGAGGATTTGTCCCTGCTGGGCTGGGCGTCGTCGGTATCGGTGGAGCTGGGGGCGGACACCGTCCTGAGCGTCAAGGGGGGCGCGCCGCCGCCCCAGGGGGAGAAAACGCTGGAGCACGCGGTAACCACCCGGGACTTCACCCTGCGGGGGATGGCGGCGGTGGATTATGGGGCGCTGC
This sequence comes from uncultured Oscillospiraceae bacterium, assembly GCA_948670295.1. GTDB lineage: Bacteria > Bacillota > Clostridia > Oscillospirales > Oscillospiraceae > Enterenecus. The sequence goes on from CAPOAR010000078.1 coordinate 6,581, forward strand.
TGGCGGGCTTCGGGGCCTACCGCTGGGTGCTGGGGGCCATGGGGCTGTCGCTGCTTTTGCTGCTGCTGTTCACCTTCCGCTTTTTCCGGCGGAGGATCTCCCAGCCCATCGAGGCGCTGATGGCCGGCGCGGCGGACATACAGGGGGGGCAGTGGGGCTGCCGGATCGACTGCGCCGCCGGCAGCCGGGAGTTTGAATATCTCACCGACTCCTTCAACCAGATGTCCGCCCGTCTCCAGACCCAGTTCGACTGCCTGTATCAAGAGGAGCTGGCCCGGCGGGACGCCCAGATCAAGGCGCTCCAAGCCCACATCAACCCCCATTTTTTGAATAATACCCTGGAGAGCATCAACTGGCAGGCCCGGATGAGCGGGGACGTAAAGGCGTCCCGGATGATTGAGGCGCTGTCCACCGTGCTGGACGCGGCGCTGGACCGCAAGGGGATGCCCGAGGTGCCGCTGTCGGAGGAGATGCGCTACGTCAACGCTTATCTGTACATCGTCACCCAGCGCTTCGGCGAACGGCTGAAGGTGGATATCGACCTTCCCGGGGTGCTGATGGGGTGCCGGGTGCCCCGGCTCATCCTCCAGCCGGTCATCGAGAACGCGGTGGAGCACGGCATCCGCCCCGGCGGGGAGGGGCGGGTGGCCCTGCGGGGCCGTTTGGAGGGGGACTTCCTCATTCTGGAGATTGAAAACGACGGGGGGCTGTCCCCCCAGGACGAAGCGCATATTGCCCGGCTGCTCTCCCCGGACTATGACATGGCGGGGGAGCCCTCGGGCAATATCGGCATTGCCAACGTAAATCTGCGGCTGCGCATCCTCTATGGCCCGTCGTGCGGCCTTACCATATTCCGGGGGGAGGGCAGCGCGGTGATCGCCCGGCTCACCGTGGCCCGCAAATCGGATTAGGGCTCGTTTGAACATTGCCGCCATGCCCAAACGGCGGGTCTTTTTCCGCCATATGTCGTTGATTTGACTTGAAATACACAAAGTATTTCTGCGTCAGACCGCCTTGTCTGGCGAAAAAATCCCTTGCCGCCGGGCACCTCGTCAATTTTCAAACAGCGCCTAGGCGTCTTTTGTCATTTTCTGTCTCTGGCTGTCCCGGCGGATGGTATCCAATTGCCGTCCGGCAAGAATGTACAATAAATGGCAATCGGGGCTATTCGCCTGGAGACCTAAAAGGTGTATGATAAGAATGCACAAAACATATGGGGCAGGGCTCCATAAAATTAGGGAGGTTATACTATGAAAAAGAACAGACTGTTTGCACTGCTTCTGGCAGCCATCATGCTTCTGAGCCTGCTGGCCGGCTGCGCCGGCAACCCCGGCGGCAGCGACCCCACCAAGGACCCCGGCCCCGGGACGAAGGACACCCCCAAGCCCGCCGCCCCGGTGGAGCTCAACGTGGTCACCTCCTATGGCGGCGACGACGGCAACCGCAAGAGCTATGAGAACGCCGTGAAGGGCTATGAGGACGCCACCGGCAACCGGGTGCAGGACGCCTCCGGCACCTCCAACGAGGAGTGGAAGGCCAAGGTGCTCACCGATTTTGAGACGGGCACCGAGCCCGACGTGCTCTTCTTCTTCACGAGCGCCGACGCCGAGCCCATCATCCAGGCGGGCAAGGTGGTGGACGTGGCCACCATCCGGGCGGAATACCCCGACTACGCCTCCAACATGCGCGACTCCATGCTGGCTGTGGCCTCCGACGGCAAGAATTACGCGATCCCCTCCTCCGGCTTCTGGGAGAACATGTTTGTCAACACCAAAGTGCTTTCCGACTGCGGCGTGGCGGTTCCCGGCCCGGACTATACCTGGGATCAGTTCCTGGCCGACTGCCAGACCATCAAGGACAAGGGCTACACCCCCATCGCCTGCTCCCTGTTCGAGGTGCCCCACTATTGGTTTGAGTTCTGCATTATGAACAACGGCACGCTGTCCGAGCAGCTGGATATCCCCGCCGATGCCGGCGACGCCGTGGGCCAGAAGTGGGCCGCCGGCCTCAACGACATAAAGGATCTGTATGAGAAGGGCTACTTCCCCGTCAACACCCTCACCGCGACCGACGCTGAGACCGTGCAGCTCTTTGGCGACGGCGAGGCCGCCTTCCTCATCGACGGCTCCTGGAAGGTGAATTACTTTGTGGACAACCACGGCGAAACGCTGGAGGACTACGTCATCTCCTACGTCCCCGCCAAGGGTGAGCGCAAGGCCAGCGAGGCCATCGGCGGCATCTCCATGGGCTACTTCATCACCAAGAAGGCGTGGGACGATCCCGCCAAGCGTGAGGCCGCCGTGCAGTTTGTGAAGCACATGACCTCCGACACGGTGATGTCCACTTTTGTCACCACCGAGGTCACCGCCCTGAAGAACGGCGCGTCCCCCGCCGGGCTCAATCCCCTCCAGCAGGCGGCGGCCGATGCCAACGCCTACATCACCGGCGTCATCGGCCCTGTCCAGGACGCGGTATCCCCCGAGTGCAAGGCTGAGCTGTTTGCCAGCGTGCAGCGGGTGGTCACCGGCGACATGACCGCCGAGGAGGCCGTGGCGGCTGCCATCGCCCTCAACTGACCTCGCGCCTGCCGGGCGCGGACCGTGCGAGGCTTTTGGGCTCTACCCTACCCGAAGGAGTGATGGCGCGTGAACTCAAGCTCCACCCTGTACAAGAAGAAGGGGCCGCTGGTGGTATTCCTGGTTCCGGCGTTCCTCTTCCTGGTGCTGTACCTGTATTATCCCTTTGTCCAGAATGTCATCAACAGCTTTTCCGATATCACCGGGCTGGGCGCCCCCGCCCAGGGGCTGAACGACCCCTGGTGGGCCAACTACGCCACCCTGTTCACCGACCCCAAGCTGCGCACCGCCCTGGGCAATACGGTCATCCTCACCGTCTGTACCGTGGTGTTCCAGGTGGGCGTCGCTCTGATCCTGGCCCTGCTGGTGGACTCCATCCGGGTGGGGGCCCAGCTGTTCCGTACGCTGTACTTTTTCCCCATCGTCATCTCTGCCACCGCCCTGGGCCTGATGTTCAACCTCATTTTCCTCTACAACGGCGGAATGCTCAACCAGCTCTTCTCCAACCTGGGCATCATTGAGAAGAACATCGACTGGAAGGATACCAGCCACTTTATGGTCACCATGTTCACCCCGGTGATGTGGCAGTATGTGGGCTTCTATTTCGTCATCCTGGTCACGGGGCTGAACAATATCCCCCAGGACCTCTACGAGGCCGCCGCGCTGGACGGCTGCGTGGGGCTGAGCAAGGTGCGCTACGTCACCCTGCCCCTGCTGCGCAATGTGCTGTGCACCTGCCTGGTGCTGGCCGTCACCGGGGCGCTGAAGGTGTTTGATCTGCCCTGGGTGATGTTCGGGGCGGGGATGCCCCAGGACCAGGGCTGGCTCACCGGCACCTACATGTACGACCAGACCTTCAACCGCGGAAACGTGGATTACGGCTCGGCCATTGCCATGCTCATCGTGGTGCTGGGGGTGGTGCTGTCCAACGTGGCCAACCGGGTGTTCAAGCCCCGGAACGACCTGTAAGGGGGGGAGCGGAATGGGCAAGAAAATCACGCCCGCCAAGGCGTGTACCTATGTGGTGCTGAGCGTATGGGCGCTGACCACCCTGTACCCCTTTGTGTGGGTCATCCTCAACTCCTTCCGGGAGAAGGGGCTCATCCGCAAGGACTCCTTCTCCCTCCCCCTGCCGGGCAGCGGCTTCACCATGGACAACTACGCCAAGGCCATGGACCGCTTCGACTTTGCCAACGCCTATCTTAACAGCCTCATCGTGTCCGTATCAGTGACGGTGGTGGTGGTGATCCTGGCGGGGCTGGCGGCCTACGGGCTGGTGCGCTACCGCTTCAAGCTGCGGGGCGTGTGCTACAGCCTCATCATGGCGGGGATGATGTTCCCGGTGTTCTCCACCATTATCCCGGTGTTCCGCATGGAGGCCGCCTGGGGCATCGCCAGCAGCGGGAACCGCTGGCTGTCCCTGCTGGCCGTCATCCTGCCCCAGATCGCGGGCAACCTGTGCTTTGCCACCATCGTGCTCATGGGCTTTATCGAATCGGTGCCCATTGAGCTGGAGGAGAGCGCCTATGTGGACGGCTGCCACGTGTTCCAGGTGTACTTCCACATCATCATGCCGGCGGCAAAGTCCTCGTTTGCCACGGTGGCAATCTTCTCGTTCCTGTGGAGCTATAACGACCTGTTCACCCAGAATTTCTTCCTCCGCGTGCCCAAGGAAAAGACCATCACGCTGCTGCTCAACGAGATCAGCTCCCAGGCGGGGGTGGACTATGGCCTGATGGCGGCGTCGGTGGTACTCATCGTCATCCCGGTGCTGGCAGTATACGTCATGCTGCAAAAGCACATCATCAAGGGGCTCACCGCCGGGGCGGTCAAGGGGTGAAACAAACGAATGTTTCACGTGAAACGCTGGGTGGTCTCCGTCCCTGGGGTTCCTGGCCCTATCCGGCATGCGGGCTACGGGAGGTGAAGGACATGTATAAGGTCGTGCTGGTGGACGACGAGCCCATCATCACCGAGGGGCTGCGGCAGGTGGTGGACTGGGCCGCCCACGGCTGCCGTGTGGCCGCTACCGCAGGGGACGCCGTATCCGGCGGAGAGGCCATCCGGGCGCACCGGCCGGATATCCTGTTCACCGACATCAAAATGCCGGGGGAGGACGGGCTGACCATGCTGGCGGGGCTGAAGGGGGAGTTCCCCCGGATGCAGATCGCCGTGCTCACCGGCTACCGGGACTTTGAGTATGCCCAGCGGGCGATCCGGCTGGGGGTGGCCCGGTTCCTGCTCAAGCCCTCCAAGATGGACGAGATTGAGGAGGCGCTCACCTTCATGACCGGCGTGCTGGACCGCCTGCCGGGGGAGGAGAGGGCGGAGCCTGAGCCCGAGGACGCGGCCAACAGCTTCATTGTCCGCCAGGCGCGCGCCTATATCGCCGGGCACTGTGCTGAAAAGCTGTCCCTTCAGGAGGTGGCCGACCACTGCTTTGTCAGCCAGTGGCATCTCAGCAAGCTGCTCAACAGGCACCAGGGGCAGACGTTCTACGACCTGCTCAACGCCGAGCGGGTCCGCCGGGCAAAGGAGCTGCTGGAGGACCCCGCCCTGCGCATCAGCGAGATTGCCGAGCGGGTGGGCTACGCCGACACCGCCCATTTCTCCCGGGTGTTTAAGAAGCTGGAAGGGGGGTCTGCGGGGGAGTGGCGCAACGCCCACTGCGGCAGGCAGGGCTGAGCGCCGTTCAGACACAAGATGCGCCGCCGCAAGCGTCAGTCGCTTGCGGCGGCGTTTTTTTGCGTGTGGGGGACGGGCTCAGCCCAGCAGCAGGGCGCGGAAGGCGGCGGCGGTGGGCTCCAGCAGGGCGTCCGGGTACTGGTAGTGCTGGGTGTGGAGGGGCGGACAGTTCTCCCCCGCGCCGATGCCGAAGAACGCGCCGGGGCAGCGGCGCAGGTAGTGGCCAAAGTCCTCGCTCCAGCGCATGGGAGCGTCAAGGGTCTCGCCTGCGCACAGCTCCAGCACCCGCCGGGCGCAGCCGGGGTCGTTGACGGTGGCGGGGAACACGTCCTGGACCTGGTATTCAAGGCCCAGAGCGTATTCCGAGGCCAGGGACTGGGACAGCCGGAGCAGGCCGTCAAACAGGCGCTCCAGGTCCTGGTCCCGCTCGGCCCGGAGGGTGAGCCAGATCTCCGCCCGGGCGGCGGCGGTCCCAAAGGCGCGCTCCCCCATCTCCGCGCCGATAACGGTGCACAGCGTCATGCCGCCAAACCCCGTGGGGGCGGCCAGCTCGGGCAGGGCGCACAGCAGCCGTCCCACCGCCGGGGCGGGGGAGAGGCCGTGCTCCGGGTAGGCGGCGTGGGTGGGACGGCCCAAAAAGGTGATTGTGACCCCCCGGGAGGCGCAGGCGAACGTGCCGGGTCGGGTGACCACCTGCCCCAGGGGGAGGCCGGGCAGATTGTGGGCGCCGTAGATCTGGGCCACCCGCTCCCGATCAAACAGCTCCAGGCAGCCGGGGGCGCCGGCGCCGGTCTCCTCGGCCGGCTGGAAGAGGAAGAATGCGTCCCGGTCCAGCCGCTCCCCCTGGACGGATAGGGCGGCGGCGCACAGGGCGGCGGCGTGGCCGTCGTGGCCGCACAGGTGGGCCGCCCCGCCGCCGGGCAGCGCCAGCGCGTCGTAATCCGCCCGGAGGGCCACCGGGGGCCTGGTTCCCCCCGGCTCCCGGTGGGCGGCGTAGAAGCCCGCCCCGCAGGGGCGCAGCTCCAGGGTGGTTCGCCGGGCCAAAAAGTCCATCAGCGCCGCCCGGGTGCGCTCCTCCTGGCCCGAGCGTTCCGGGCAGCGGTGCAGGGCCTGCCGCAGGGCGCGTATGTCTTCCATGTCCATGTGCCTGTCTCCCTTCCTCCCGGCGCGGGCCGGGGCGTTATTATAGAATTTCCCACCTATTATAATACAGCGCAGGGGAAAGGGCAATATGCGGGCCAGGGAGATGGCCGCCGGAGTGTAAAAAGGACGCGCGGCAAAAATCACGGGGAGATTTTTGCTGCCCGGTAAAAAAACCAGCGGGGTAAGCCTGGATTTCTACCCGGCGCGGTGGTATAATTGGATCAAATTGGGTCCGGCGGAGCCCGCCGGGCGAAAGCGGGGGTAGAGTATGGAGGAACTGCTGGAGCGGCTGATGGAGGAATGCCGTCCTTTCACCAGCCGGGGCCGGGTTGCGGACTACATTCCTGAGCTGGCGAAAGGCGATCCGAACGCCCTGGGAATTTACGTCATCGGCAGCGAGGGGAAGCATGCCTGGGCGGGGGACTGCCGGAAGCCGTTTACCATCCAGAGCGTGGTCAAGCCCATTTTGCTGCTCCAGGCGCTGTTGGACAACGGAGCGGAGTTCGTCACCCGCCGGGTGGGGGTGGAGGCCACCGGCAAGCCCTTCGACGCTATTAACGCCGGGGACCAGGCGCTGGACAGCGGGAATATTAACCCCATGGTCAACATGGGGGCTATTGTCATGTGCAGCCTGATCCATGGACGCAGCTATGACGAGCGGTTCCAGCGGCTACTGGAGCTGACCCGGCGGCTGGCCGGGGATGGGGAGATCGGGGTGGACGAGGCGGTATACTGCTCGGAAAAGAGCCACGGCAGCAAAAACCGGGCGCTGGCCTATCTGCTCAAGTTCCACGGGCTGCTGGAGGACGACGTGGAGGAGGTGCTGGACTGCTACTTTCGCGCCTGCTCCATCCGGGCGGACTGCCGGGCGCTGGCCCACATCGGGGCGGTGCTGTCCAACCGGGGGCGGCTGCCCGTGTCCAACGAGCGAGTGTTCCCCGCCAACCTGTCCCGCTATGTCAACGCGGTGCTGATGACCTGCGGGATGTACGACGGGTCGGGGGAGTTCGCCCTGCGGGTGGGCGTCCCGGCCAAGAGCGGCGTGGGGGGCGGCATTATGGCGGTGGCGCCCACCCGGATGGGCATCGGTATATTTGGCCCGGCCCTGGACGGCAAGGGGAACAGCGTAGCGGGCATCCGGCTGTTGGAGCGGCTGAGCCAGGAGCTCTATCTGAGCATCTTTTGAGGCTAGAGAGGGAGGCCGTGCCCGGTATCGGGGCGGTCTCCCATTTGTTTCAACAGAAATGTAATATATACTTGACAAAAATTAAAATATATAGTAATCTGATGGTGGAGGTGATTCCTATGGCCCGAAATGTCAAAATCAAATCCGCGAGAGCGGAGCTTGACATGACGCAAAAAGCGCTGGCAGATGCCGTGGGCGTGTCGCGCCAGACCATGAACGCCATAGAACAGGGGAATTATAACCCCACAATCAGGCTTTGCCGCGCAATTTGTAAGGTGTTGGGGAAAACATTGGACGAGCTGTTCGGAGAGGAGAATGACGATGAACAGTAAAAAGGAGGCCAAAAAAATGGACGAAATGCAGAAGCTCCAGCTGATGAAATTGGAGGAGCACAGCTTTTGGATTACATTCTGGACGCTGTGCGCCATAGTGGTGGGGCAGGCGCTGATGGGCGCCGGTTTCCGGGAGATTGCCGGGGAGCTGGCCGCGCTGCTCATTGCCGGCGGCTGCGTCACGGTTCTATGTCTGAAAAACGGGCTGTGGTCGGTGAGTTATCAGCCTTCGAGAAAAACAAACGTGGTGTTCAGCGCAGGGGCGGCATTGGCCCTGGGAGCCGTTTATGCGCTCAGAGCGTTTTTGGTGCTGCGCAAGCCGGCCAGCCTGGAGCTGGCGTGGGGGATTGTGCTGCCCATGGCCGCTGTGTTTGCTGTGTGTTTCGTGCTGCTGGAGGTATTGCGCGGGGTCTAT
>CAPOAR010000079.1:0-14819 GCA_948670295.1 uncultured Oscillospiraceae bacterium
AGCCCGTCCAGCTTCAGCATCAGCATGACCGACTGGTCGCCGATGAAATTGCACAGCTCGTCCACCTGCTTGGTCTTGTCCAGCGACAGCAGGGGGATGTGGTGGGACACCTTGGCCAGCCCCTCTTTGGCGGGCCAGCCCACTGTCTGGGTGGGAGAATTGCCCATCTGGGCGCCCAACTCCTGTTCCAACTGGGCCAGCTCGTCAAACAGTCGGTCATACTCTGCATCGTCCACCGAAGCGGCGTTGAGGTCGTAATACTCCCGGCGGTACTGGTTCAACAGATCGGTCAGCGCCCGCAGGCGGTTCATTTTTTCCTGGTCCATATCGTTCCCTCCTTGTAGTCAGGCCGAAGCCTTCTGATGATCAGCGTCCGCCTCCAACTGCCGCTCAGGGGCAAATTTCTTCCCTTCCGCATAACCAGCGCTGGCATATTTTGCCCGCCAACCATCAATGCTTACCTTCCCAAATGTGGTTGGCTTGCTCATGTGACTCATGGCGTCCTCCACCGCCTGGGGCACGGCCAGGACAAGGCCCCATTCCTGGTGCTCCTTTTCCTGTGCCTGGAAGGCTGCCTCCAGCCCGTAGCAGAAGCCCAGGCCAAAGGCATTGCACATCTCGCGGATTTCTGTGCTGCTGCTGTGTTTCCGCTCCCTGGCTCGGATGTGTTCACAACGGTTTTTGACACACTGATAAGCATACAGGTAGACCCTCCGGCAGACCTCAAAATCGTCCTCAAGCCCGGCAAACCCCACTGTCACCTTTTTCGCGCCCTTGGCGTGCTGGCGGTATACCTTGCAGCAGTATCGATTCCCAATGATGCCGCCCAGGGTCAGCGCCCAGGAATCCGTCTGTTTCGTGCATTCCACGCCGACAGTCCGAACCACCACCTTGGCTCCGCTTTGCCCCTGGCACTCCTCTGGCCGGAGCTTGTGCTTGGCCATCAGCTCCCGGGCCTTCAAAAGCGCGGCCTGGGCCTCCTGCTCGTTGGGGCTGGTAGCCAGGGCCAGCAGCTTGGCGATTTTATCTTTGATTGCGCTCATTGTCGATCTCTCCTTTTTGCGTGCTTATACAACAAAGTTCTTTCGGGCACAGTACGCGTCCAATTCAGCACGGGTAGGACAGAAAAACGGCTGTGCTTCCGCCTGCCCCAGCTGGATCGGGACCAATACCTTCTTTACACTCTCCAGCAGGGCCTTGTCGGGGCACCTGTCAATAAAACAGCCAATGGTGTTGAGGATCAGTCTGTCCCAGTCGTCCGTTACAACGATTTCCGCTGCTGTCAGATGGCTGCCGATGAAGTAAGCGATGTTCTCCGGGGTAAACTGGAAAACGTACTGCACATACCGCTCCCCCTTCTTGATGTGGCCATAAACGTAGTTACCCGCCTTCAGCAACCCGGCGATATCTTTGGGGGCGCGCGCTTTGCTGATATTGGGAAACAGTGCGGGAAGCATCCATGCAGGCCAGCCTTCAGGGATATCCTTCCGCTTCGGAAGCTCAGCATGGATCTCCTTTTTGATCTTCGGGTCCAACTCACGGCCAATGATGGCATCGTGCATGGTGCTTTGGCTGTCGGGATCGATGCGGAACAGCTTTGCATCATACGCTTCGTAGGCAGCGTAGCCGAACCGCTCATAATTGAGGCTTTCGCCCTCCAGGGGGACGGCGGCCAGCGAGTCCGGGTCCCGCATGGCGTTCATGTAGACCTCTTTCCCTCGGGAGATCAGCCAGGAACGGAAGTAGGCGAAGCCATCATCCGTATAGTGGGCTCCCAGGGCGGCGCTGGCCGCCCACAGGTCATTCCGGCATGCCGCGTTGCTGTATTCCATCAGGATCAGATCCCAATCCAGAATTTCCTCCAGAGAGAGCTTCAGCAGCTTTTCCACCACCTGGCACCGGCGTGATTCCCGATCCATGCCGGCGAAGGACTTGTTGACACTATCAATAATTTCCCAGAATAAATCTTTGTTCATATTGAGCTCCTTCCGTATGTATGCACCCTTTTCGGTGCGTTCAGTTGTCGGTTTTCCCGGCATATCTGCCGAAATTCAGTTCATGGATGGCGCGGCGGATCTCCGCGTCGTTGTCCCAGGCAGCGTACAGCACCGAACGCTCAGAGCCAGCGCCAGTATGGACAGATACCATTCCATCGTAGATCTGCATCAGCACATCGGGCCGCCGGGCGCACACGATGGCCAGGTTTCCAAGTTCTTTCATCGTCAAAAGCCTCCTTCAAGCCGCGATTCTCATTTGCCAATAGGGGTCGGACTCCTCCAACGCGCTGATCGGGGTCACGGCATGGGGCAGATAGTGCGGCGCGTGCCCAAGGCCGTACTGGGCCCGGGCGCTGCTGCAAGTGCGCATCTCGTATCGCAGGCTCATGAAGATGTACCCCTTCAAGCTGCCGCCGGCCTTCTTCTCCGGGTCATACAGCTCCACCGCCCGGATCAGCCGCGCGGCCAGAGACTGGTACACGTCCTCCTTGTCCAGATGGGCGGCACGGATCAAAGACCCGTTTTGCCCCATCACCCTGTCAATGCACCAAAGATACTGCTCCACCAGCGAATTGCGCTGTTCAATAGACAAATTTCCCATTTTAATTTTCTCCATTTCCGGCGGGGTGCGCCCAGTAGACACACCCCGCCAATCGTAGTATCAGGCCGCACCCTTCAGGTGCTTCTTCTTTTCCCATGCTTCCAGAAAGTCGTGCACCTCCGGCGTTGGCGCACAGTTATTGGCGCCGCGCACCTGGATGACCCTGTCCCCGCGAACCTCCACCGTATAGAACGGCTTGCTTTTCCGCTTTTCCCAGCGGATAAAGAGTATGGTACACCTATCGTTTGCCATATTCTCAGCGTAACCGCCCACACAGTGGTGCAGCTTCTGGCCCTCTATGACGATCTCCTGTGCGGAGCGGGGGGGAACTACTACCAGCCCTTTGGATTTGAACTGGTATTGCCGCTTCAGCCCTTCACGGATGCCCGCAATTTGTGCGTCATACTGCTCCACGTCTTTCTGCTTCATGCGGCTCAAAGCCTGGTCGTGGGCTTGCTTCAGATGCTTCGGAAACAGCACAAACTCATTTCTCAGATCATAGCCGAGTTCCTCACAGAACCCCAGATAGTCCTTATAATCGGACAGCGTACCACTTGTTCCCCGATAACTGTTTGGCGAATGCTCTATGAATTGCCGGTCAAGATACCGGACCAGTTTATGGGGCGTAGTGTATTTCAGCGCCAGCTCGAGACAGCCCGTTTCAGAAACACTATGGATATCCAGCCAGGAAAACAACTCCTCACTGGGCTGATAACCCTCCCTGCGCAGTATGCGCAGCAAAAGCAGGTCACGGATGCCGTGCTTAGACTGTTGGAGCCAGGGTAGGTCGGCGGGCTCAATTTGAAGGACTTCCCGCAGATTTTTGCCCTGGAGGTTAAGCAGCTCCTGTCCCCCCTGGGAATTGCCCCGGTACACGATTTGGGATGCCAGCCAGAACAGCTTCAGCTTGACAAAAAACTCTATGGCCGGGTATTTACGGTAAGCTGTTAAATAGGGGGCCACCTCCATCTGATCGTGGACCCCCTGGTAGAACGGCTCAAGCTGACAGTATTGCCAGGGCGTCCCGTTCAACTCCCGTTTCAGGTTTCGGGTATACAGATAGCCACAGGTTTCCGCGTTGAAATTCGGCCCGTACAAGAACATTACCGGGGGATACCCCTTTTTCCAGGGGGTCAATACTATGTCATGATCGGAATGGTGGTAGGGGGCTGTTTCAAATTTCCCGTCTTTCGTCTGCCGGACGACCACACGGATTTCCTCATAAAAATCCTGCACTGCAGGTTTGCCCCGCTGGTGGCTGCGATACGCCTTGACGATCCGCACCACCAGCTCGCCATCACGCAGGCGCTGGACAACGGATGCTGTCACTTGGTCATAGAGCAGGCCATGCTTTCTGTTGGATTTCATTGTGAACTCCCGTCCGCAGCGGGGGCACACGCCCTTGGCGTTGTGGCGTACTCCCTCCAGCTCGCTCTCCTGGCCGCAGGCGCTGCAAACACCCCGCACCTTTTTCGCGCCTTTTTTGGCGTCATAGTAAAAATAGGCCGGAAGGATCTCCCTGCCGAGCCATGTGCCTAAATCTCCGGGGAGGGGACGCAGCGGCTGAAATTCGCGCACTACCTTTTGCTGGCGCCGCCGGACACGAAGCCGGCACTCTTTTTCACGGATATTGACCTGCATCCAGCCCAGGGCGTTAAAGCCTTCCTCCGAGCGGCCCTTGCAAAAATTCAAAACCCGCTGTTCGTCCGGCCTGGAATAGAACGCACATTTCCTGAACGAGAAGCCATATTCTTTATCCAGGTTGTCCAGCATGGCGGTCCGCCACCTGGTCTTGCTGTCTGGGTCATGGTCGTAGGTGATAAAGCTGTCGCTGGCCTGGAACATGGTGAACGCCAGCTTCGGCCTGCCGCCGGGGGTCTCCCCCCGGGCGTACAGGCACAAAATCAGCAGACGGCGGTGGCCGACGATTTTAACAGCGGTACGCACGATGTATTTCAAGCTTTCGACCAGAAACAGCCCGCAATCCGAGCTGGGCGGGGTCACGGGCTCCAAAAACCGGCGGCACGCCTTTTTGTCGATCCGCTCCATCACGCCACCCCCAACAGGCTCATCTGATCCTCGGGGTCACCTTTAGCCTTCTCCTTGGCCTTGGGTTTTGCCGCGTCTTCGTCCTTTTTCTTGGCGTCCTTCCCCTTCGATTTTCCCTTGGAGGACGCGGATTTCTTGGAAGCAGCGGTGCCCGTACCACGGTAGGGCTGTGCGACAAATTTCTCCTCCTTCTCCTCGTCCTCCTTGGCGTTGGGGTCGTTAAAATAGTCCACAGCCCACTGATAGCACAGGTCGTCCGGCACATCGCTGCCATAGATCCCGTTTTCCGGCTTGATGTCGTTGTTCTTCATTTCCTGCTCGATAAATTCCTTGGCCTTCCGGTTGATATACCAAATGCAGTGGATCATGCTTTTGCGGGGGTGCAGAACCTTCCGGGCAAAGTCGGGGTTATCCAAACACAAGGTTTGGATATGTTCCATAACGCACTCCTTCATATTGCGGCGGGTCAGCTTCTCGGTATCGTCGCCCACCCGTTTCACGGATGCGGCCAGCACCTCGTCGTCGCTCATGCCCTCCAGCTTGGCCAGCGCCAACCTTTCAGCCTCCTTTTTCTGCTCCTGCTTGGCCTCCCACTCGGCCTTCCGCTTGGCTTCGGCCTCCTCGTGGGCCTTGCGCTTGGCGTCCTCATCCACTGTGGCCTTGTCCACTGTATCACCGGCGGGCTGGTCCGGGACGGCGGGCGGAGGCTCCACAGGCTGGGCCGGAATGGTGGAAGTGGGCTCCACCGTCAGCACGTTCCCGGTGACAGAAGCGGACGGCATCGCTGGGTCCTCATCGGCTTCAAAAGCAGAAGGTGCCTCCGCCCCGCAGTCTTCCTCAAAAGTGGCGCAATCGTCCTCGTCATCAGCAAACGGATCGTCCCCGTACTGGCGGTCAATGTCCAACTCAGAATAAGCTCCCATTTTGATAGTCCTCCTTGTAAAAATATAATCAAAAAAAGGGGCGCAGTCTGGCCGTAGCCAAACCTGCGTCCCTTCTTTGTCCTGCTCAAACCGCGTACACCAGTGTGCTGAACGGGTCAACGCAGCGGCACACCAGCCCCGGGTATTGGGCTGTCTCCCGTTTGATCTCCTGCTGGATGGCCAGGGCCCGGCCCTCGTCATAGGGCCGGCCCCAGCCATCCCAAACCATGGCGGTCAGGTAGCGTTCGCCCGGGGGCCGGCGCACCTCCGCGCCCAGTGCCCGGCAGGTCTCGCCCACCGCGTCCAGCTGTGTCATCCGGTCATCCATCCCCGTCCGCTTCTTCCAGGAGCTTGGCCCGCTCCGCGTCGAACCGCACCGGAATGAATTTGAACTCATCACAGTAGAAAAAGTCCCGGTTGTCCCCGTCGTACAACTCCACGATGTCGGACATGGACAGGCTGTGGCCCCGGTAGCCCTCGGGCAGCTCGTCATTGCACAGGCTGAAAATGTGCTCCAGCACAGCCTTCTCCGTCTGATCCCTGGGGTGGGTCAGCTCCCCGTCATGGACAAGCTGGTAGCTCTCCGCCGGGGGCTGTTCAAAGCCAGCTTTGTACATGGCCTCAATACCCCGGAACGCAAAGGGGTAGGTCTCGATCCCCTTGAAGTCCAACTGGTACACACGGAACTTCTGGGTGCGCCGCTGGCCGTCCAGCCGCTCCTTGAGGGAGGCGGGTTTTTGCCGGAACATCTCATATTCCTCATGGGTCAAGCCCAGGAATACCGGCGCGCTCACCCCGATGTCGGGCCGATTGCGCCACTGGTCGGCGCACCCGTCGATGTAGTCAAAGGGGCACATCCCGTTGAGGTACATCTCCTTGAAATTCATCTGCTCTCGCTCCTTTTTCTTCATTTCTTTCCGGCGCAGCGCCAGCAGCCAGTCGTCGATCCCCTTGTAGTTGGGGTTCCACACCAGCCGCCTGCACTGCAGACCGTTCTCCACTGCCAGCCGGTGGACCTTGGAGGCCCCCCGGCTGACGTTGGGATTGCAATACTTGTCCATGTCCTCGGCCTCGACGATCTCCTCCGTGCCGTTCCGGCGCAGGAAGGAAAAAAGCTCGTCCAGGCCCATGGTGTTATTCACCCCCACCGTGGCCGCGAAGGTGCGGCCCGTCAGGGCGTGGGCGATATCCGCTTTCAGCGCACCCTCGGTCACATAGACCACCCGGGCGCTGGAATCGCCGACAAAGTGGATGGGATTCCCCGACGTGACCCCCATAGGCTTGCCCGTGGAGGTGAAGGGGAGATATTTGATCCCGGACTTCTCCGGCGGGTCTCCCTCCTTTTTGATGGGGTGATCCAGCCGGATCTGTAACCCTTGCAGCAGGCCGTCCGCGCCCCGGATAGGGATGACAATGCCGGACGTGCGGTTGTAGAACTTCATCGTCCATGCCCCGTCCTTAGCCATGTAGAATCCGGGAACTCCTTCTACTACGCAGCCCTGCTTAATAAGCAGGGCCGCTATGGGGCGGCAGAGATGGCCTGGGGGCGTACTTCTGAACCCGAACTGGCCGATCTGCCCGTCCGTCAGCCCCCGCTTGGCGCGAAGGTGCTCCCGGTGGGTGTGGGAGAGGGTCAGCAGGGCCAGCAGCGCCGTCAGCGTTCGGTGGATATCCTGGGGGCTGGCCCGCTGGACTTGGGGCACATCCGTAACCGGCTCAGCCTTGGTCTTTGGTGTGTACTCCCGTCCAGGCGAGCCCACCGCCAGCGCCTCGCAGATCTCCTGGTACGCCTGCGAATTGCCCACGCCGTGGGTTTTCCCGTAGAGGGCCAGCATTCCGCCGCTCTCGCCGCAGTGGTAGCAGCGCCAGGTGTCGATCTCCGGGTACAGGCCCAGCTTGCCCCGGCGGTCGCCGCAGATGGGGCAGTCGGCGTAGGCCACGCGGGTGCCGCTTCTCCGCCTGATATTCAGGCGGAGAAGTTCGGCCACCTCCATAATATTGAAGGGGAAGTCCGTCCCACTGGCCACAGGGGGTCAGCTCCTTTCAAAAATCATCCGGCCATTTTCAGTTCCAGATCGTTGAGGACAATGCCGGCGGCGGCCTTCAGCTCATTGTTTGCGAAGGGGGCCGTGTAGCGCAGCCATTTGAGGCTGGGCGGACGATCCTTGGCCACCTGCTCCAGCGTCCAGCCCTTGCAGGTACCCCCCGGGACTTTGACGGCCCTGGCCTGCTCCAGCGTCATGCGGGCGGTGATCTCCTCCACCGTCATGTCGGCGGTGTAGGTCGCCGCCTCGGTCTGCCCAGGGGCCGCCTCCAAAGCAGGTTCAGCTGCTGGGGCGGCCTGGGGCGCGGGCTCAGAGGGAGCTTCCGCCTCAGTCGGGCCAGCGGGCTGATTCCCCGCTGTCACAGGCTGGCGGGTGGTGATATCCACCACTGGGGTGGTTTCGTTGCTCGCCGGAGCCGGAGCAGTGTCCGGCAGGGTAGTCACAGGCGTGAACTGGATCTCCGCCGGCGCATGGGGCTGGGGAGCCACCGGCGCGCTGGGCTGGGCCGCCACAGCCGCATGGGGCTGCGGGTCAATGGGGGCCGGGCGCGGGGCGCTGTCAGGCTTGGGCGGCGTGCCCGCCTTATCTACAGGGGGCTGGCTGTTATCCCCGGCCTTCTGCTTGGGTGCGCCCTGAACCGGGATGGTATTGGTCACAGACTTGGGCTGCGAAACCGCCGCCGCAGGCTGCTGGCCCTCCTTCAGCTTGGGCGCGTCGGCCTGCGCCGGGTCGGGGGAAGGCTTGGGCGCCTCCTCCGGCGCTTCCGCAGGCTGTCCAGCATCCTCCGCCTGAGCAGTCTGTGCATCCCTCGCAATATGGGCCAGAACCGAAACCTGGAGGCAGAACCCGGCGCTTTTCAGCGCCTCCCCCAGAGCCGCGTCCTGCGCATTGCGGATATAGGCGTTCCCCGTAGCCTTGTCCGCCTTTTTGGTAGCGGTGGAGCTGGCCAGGGGATTGCGGTCGTTGGCGTCGGCAAACACCCGGGCCTCGAACATGGCCATGGCGTCCGTCACCCGCAGGGCGTTCAGCACCAGCCCGCCGTTGGGACAGGCCAGCCGGAACCAGGTTTTCTGCCCCTCCAGGGACATGAACAGATCCTTTTTGCCCTCGCCGGTATCCTTTAACTGGGTAAACTTCATGAAGTCGAAGCCCGAAAGCCGGTTCAGATCCCAGAGGATGCTGCTCGTCATGTTTTTCTCGTTGGTCATTTGAAAAACTCCTTCCTTAAAATAAACAGGAGATGACCCTGCATTTTTCTGCACGTCATCTCAAAATCAACTGGCTTTTTTCAATTTGTCCTGCCGGGCCAACGCCTGGTGGTACAGTTGGATGCGCTCCCCCAGCAGGGTGTTGCGCTTGCCTGTGCTGTCCTTCCGCACCGCCATATACAGTGCCTTCTTCATTCCCACCAGCGCCACCCGCCGTTTGGCACGGGTGACAGCCGTATAGAACAGGTTCCGGGACAGCAAGATCCTGTGTGACGGAAGCATGGGCACGATCACCGTGTCGTACTCGCTGCCCTGGGATTTGTGGATGGTGGTGGCGTAGGCCAGCTCCAGCTCCCCCAGGCTCTCCAGGGGATAGTCCGCGTACCGCCCATCGAAGCAGACGGTGAGCGCTCCTGGCTGTACGCCGGACACGATGCCCACCTCGCCGTTGAACACGCCCGCGCCCACCAACTCGTGGCGCTCGCTGTACAGCTCCATGTCGTAGTCGTTCTTCACCTGCATCACCCGGTCGCCCAGGCGGAACAGCCGCCCGCCGTTGGATAGCTCGGGCTTGGTGATATCAGGCGGGTTGATTGCCCCCTGGATGGCCGCGTTCAGGCTGTTGGCCGATGCGTCCCCCGTGGCCCGGAAGGGCGTGAGGATCTGCACCTGCTCCACACTGGCGGTTTTCAGCGCCTTTCGATAGATGCGCTGAACCAGCTCCGCAGCCTGCGCCTGATCCTCCGCCGCCACAAAAGCGAAATCCGGCCCATAGTACAGTTCGGGCGTGCCCTCCTTGATGAACTTGGCATTGTAGGCGATCCGGCTGTCCTCTGCCTGACGGAAAATCTGATCCAGTACTGTCACGGGCACCAGCCCGCATTGGATCAGCTCCCGGAACACGCTGCCCGCGCCCACGCTCTCCAACTGGTCGGCGTCGCCCACGATGAGCAGCTTTGCCCCTTTTTTCAGGCGCATGAACATCTGATGGGCCAGCCACATATCCACCATGGAGGCCTCGTCCATGATGAGAAGGTCGGCGTCCAACGGCCGCTTCTCCTGCCAGCCCGAGTCCTCCCCGTGGAGGTGCAGCAGGCTGTGGAGGGTGGCGGCGTTGTCCATCCCGGTGGTCTCGGCCATGCGCCGGCTGGCTTTGCCGGTAGGCGCTCCCAGCGCAATGACGCCATCGGGGTATACGATCTGATACGCCTCGATCACCGCCTTCAAAATGGTGCTTTTGCCGGTGCCAGGGCCGCCGGTGATGATGGACAGGTTGTGCTGGAACACCATTTCCACCCCCTCCTGCTGCCTGGGGGATAGGGTAATGCCCAGCTTGCCCTTGACCCGCTCCATGACCGGGGCCAGCATGACCGCCTCCGGCCGGTCCAGAAGCATTTCCGCCACCTTGCAGGCGGTCTCGCTCTCCTGGTTGAACACATGGGGCAGATAGATATTGCCCTTCTTGGACACCACCACGTTGGTTTCCACCATGGTCCGCAATTCCCGCTCCAGCTGGGGCCGCTGTAGCCGCCGGTCCAGCTGGGGGATCTTCTCGTTCAGCAGCACCAGGGCCTCACCCAGCAGCTTGTCCGCCTCCAGGTAGAGATGGCCCCCCTCCGTGCGGGACTTTTCCAGGGCGTAGAACAGCGCCCCCCGTATCCGCATGGGGTCGTGGAGGTTGCCGCCGGACTGACACACAATGGCGTCCACCTTTTTGAAACCAAAACCGGAGACCTGGCAGAGCTGGTAGAAGCTCTCGCGCAGCAGGGCCGCCCCATCCGAACCGAAATGCCAGTAGATCTTCATGGCCGTCTTTGGGGTGAGTTTAAAGGGGGCCAGCACCATCATGATGTCCCGGACGGCTTTGCTCTCGGCGTAGCCCGCCTTGATTTCATCCAGTTTTTCCTCCGTGATGCCCTTGACCTCCAACAGACGCTCCGGCTGGCGCTCGATGACGTTGAGGGAGTCCGTGCCGAACCGCTGAACGATCTCCCCGGCGGTCTTGGGGCCGATGCCCTTCAAAACGCCGGAGGACAGGTAGCCCAGGATGCCCTCGATGGTGGGCGGCACCAGCTCATGCCAGATGTCCACCTGGAACTGGAGGCCGTACTTGCCGTCCACCCATTTCCCGTCCAGCTCCAGCCTGATCTTGTCCGTCCGGGGCAGGTCGTAGCCCACGGCCACGAAGCGGATCAAGTGGTCCGCAAACTTATACTTATCCCGGGCGTTCTCCGGCACCATGGGGTCGGCGGTTTTCAGGCGAAGGACGCAGTATTTCCCGGCCTCATTGTAGAACAGCGTCTTGTCATACGCCGCCACGATACTGCTCATGCCGCCACCTCCTGCGCCGCCGCTTCCGCAGCGGTGAATTTCACGTTGAGCGTCCGAACCTCGGACACTGTGGCGTACTGCTTGAAAATATCCGGGTGATCATCTTTCAGACGGGCCAGGCTATCTTTCAAGACTTTTTCCCGATGGCTGGGGGTATAGGTAACCGTATACTTGCCATCTGTTCCCTCATAGACGCCGCGCCAGCTCTCACCCATATCCAGCAGAACACCAGCTTTCAACTGTTCCAACTCTTTTTCCATTCTTTTCACTTCCGCACTCAAGGCATTTTTCTGATTTCGAAGCTCTGCGTAGTGCCGAACCACCTCGGACTGGGCTTCAGTAAATACCATTGGGGGAGCGTCCTTACGGGACGGCCCCATACAGCGGCGCAGGCTCTCCAACACCAGCGCGCCATCGTCCTCGATGTAGGGCGGCGGGGTCTTGGCCTGGACGTGGTTTGTCCAGAAGTTTTCCTCCAGGGCAATGAGTTCCGCCTCGTAGTCCGGGTCACGGTCAATGCTGCGGATGATCACATCGTCCTCGCTGTTGCCGTAGAGGCAGCAATAGTACACCCGGTCCAGGTTCATGACCGCCATGTAGTGCCGCCCCTGAGCCTCGTAATACTGGGGCACGATGGGTTTGCCGTCATACTCCCATTTATCCCTGGCGTTGTAGTTGGTGGTCTTGCACTCCAGAATGGCGGTTTTTCCGTCCGCCATGGTCACCAGCCGGTCCACATCGGCCAGCATCCAGGGATGCTCCGCGTGCTGGAACATCACCGGCATGGGGCAGACCGCCAGCCCCGTCTTTTTGGCAAAGATACGGGCCACCAGATCCTCCAGGACCGTGCCCATCTCCTTAGCTACCCAGTTCTGCTCGTCGTCCTCCACGGACTGGCCCAGCTTGTCATAGTACAGATCCACCCCGGTGCGGAAGGGCGAAATGCCCAGCACCGCCGCCGCATCGCTGCCGCCAATACCCTTGCGCCGGAACGCAAGCCATTCCTCCCGGGACAGCCCATCGGTGGGCGTCAGCGCGTTAGGCGGTTTTTTTCCCTGTCCCGGCATAGCTCTCCACCCCCTTTCCGGGGATGATTCCCCTGGGTTTGAGGGCCTGGAACTGTCTCCGGCCCGGCTTCATAGAGCCCATCCCACGGCGCGGGCGGCCTCCGGGCTTCCAAACTGCGTGATACTTCATGTCCGATCTCCTTTCGTTTTTTGATTTATCCTCAAAGCCTTTCGGCGTTTGGGCAAAACAAAAAAGCGGGAATGACTGAACCGCCAATACTGGCTGGCTCCGTCCACCTGCTGGTGGGTTTCAGTCATTCCCGCTTTACGCGCCGGGGAGTGTTCCCCCATGTTGAAAACAAAATCGCCAGCGGATGCCGCCGCAAATGGGCAGACTTGTCCCGCTGACGATACATACAAACCCGAATACGCCTGCGTGGTCTGTTCCCTGCCGAAGCAGGGCGCGTATTCGTAAACGTGTGCAATGCGAAACCGTTCGCTCCCAGGCCGAAAATCTTTGGCCTGCCCCCTTGAAAAGAGGAAACGCACATAGAATCAATTACGGAAAGATAGTACCACAATATTTTGTGCCTGTCAATATATTCTATCTACATTTTGCGTTTCTCAAAAATTTTTCAAAAAATTTTTGAGAAACGTGCAGAGAAATGGAATTTGCTTCCTGTTTATTATGTAGAGGCAAAACTTCTCGAACCTTGACAAACGGCGCGAGCCCATACCCTGTCCCGGCAGTCATACAGGAGCGGCGGATAGTGTGCATCACGCGCACCCGCAGCAGAATCAGCGCATAGCGCGGCCTGAAAATACGCGGTCTAAATCAAGAGCGCAGGAAGTGGGCCGAGGCGCAGGATTCTCAATACTTATTTTTTGACAAGGGAGGCGTGCAATAACGCTTATGATTGATTTTGACAGTGTTCCCGATGTCTTAACACTTTCTGACTTACAAAATGTACTGCAAATCGGGCGCAGCACCGCATATCGACTGGTCAGGACAAGAGAAGTCCGAAGCATTCGTATTGGCCGATGCATCCGTATCCCAAAACAGTTTTTAGCAGAGTATGTCCAAACAAGGTGCATTTCAGTTGAAGACAGGCAGAGGATGTGCTATGATAATAGCAACGTAACAACTCAGGATGGTGGCCTGTCGGAAGAAAGGAGTGTAACATGACAGGCAGCCTGAGAATTAAACACAAGACATACTATATGCTGTTTTCCTGGAAGGATGAAAGCGGCCAATGGCGGCAAAAATCCGAAAGCACTGGCATCCCTGAGCGGGGAGGAAAACGCAAGGCGCAAGAGATGCTCAATACCCGCTTAGAGGAACTCCAACTCCAGTCCACTGCTTCACTGACCATCAAGGATGTGCCATTCCTGGATTTCTTGAAAGACTGGCTGAATGACAGGATGATTTCCGAACTCCGTCCCAATACGTTTACCCAGTATCGCAAGGTGGTAGAGAATAACATCTGCCAGTACAAGCCTTTCCTCGGTGTTAAACTGAAAAAGCTGACGCCCGCCTTGGTACAGAGCTATATCAATGATAGGGTAAATGGCGGATTGTCGCCTAACAGCATCCGAAAGTATTACTGTATCATCCACAAATGTTTGGACTATGCTGTAAAGCTGGACATGATTCCCTACAATCCCGCAGACCGGGTGGAACTGCCCAAAAAGCAGAAGTACCAGGGGGCTAAAGCGCTGGCTCCGGATCAGCTCCTCGCATTACTGGAGATTTTTCGTGACGATCCTATTGAACCTGTCGTGCGCTTGGCTGTCACTTATGGAATGCGGCGCAGCGAGATTTGTGGTCTCTTGTGGGATGCGGTGGATTTTGACGCTGGGACTCTCTATGTGCACCATACGGCGGTCAAAAATCAGGGCGAGATTCTATTTGCCGACAGAACTAAAACCGCGACCAGCCGTCGGCATTTGCCGCTGACTGCCTCTATGCGGGACTATCTGCTGGAGCTGAAAGCGGAGCAGGATCAGAACCAGCGGCTTTTTGGACGGGCGTACATCAATTCCGGTTGTGTCTGTGCGAAGCCGGACGGCACACCCATTGATCCGGATTTTGTGACCCACCACTTCCGGCGAGTGGTCCAGGCCCATGGTTTGACTTGCCGTTTCCATGATCTGCGGCACAGTGCGGTGAACACTTTGCGCAAGGGCGGCTGTGACGTTAAGGATATACAGGCATGGCTGGGACACAGTGATGTATCCACTACGCTGAATGTGTATGGGCACTTGATGGACGGCGACATGAGCCGCATGGGTGATGTAATGGACAAAATGCTGTTTGAGGACAGCGCCGCCGGGTGAGATGCAGATCACTTCGTTTTTTGCCCTTTTTGTGCCCTAGAACCCAGAAGCAGCGAAAAAGGTTCTAAAATGCAAAGAAAAACCGCTGGGAATCTAATGATTTCCAGCGGTTAGGTGGTGGAGACTACAGAACTCGAATCTGTGACCTCTTGCGTGTGAAGCAAGCGCTCTACCGGCTGAGCTAAGCCTCCATATATGGTGACCCGGACGGGAATCGAACCCGTGTTACCGCCGTGAAAGGGCGGTGTCTTAACCGCTTGACCACGGAGCCAGTATTATGCGCCTTGACAAGTGACATCGTAGCGACAATTTGAATAATAG
>CAPOAR010000080.1:0-14453 GCA_948670295.1 uncultured Oscillospiraceae bacterium
CTCTGTTATACCACTGCTGTCAACTCTTGGCTTTATTTTTGATCGTTGCTATAATATAAAGACTAAATCTCATCTATTTGGAAAAGCAGAGGTCGTTGAAAGCGATATAAACATGAACAGTTATCATGCTTGGTCAGATGGCGCTCAAGAAGGTTGCTACGACTTCTATTCCGCGTTTCTCCATGAAACTGGGCATGTTGTTGGGTTTAACCACGAAACGATGTTTTCAGATTCGGTTATGTACCCTGAAGGGCAGGTAGGCCAAGTGAAGCGCACTCTTAGTAACGGAGATTTGATCGGACTGAACGCTATATATAAGTAAATATTATTACGAGCCGATAAGAAGGAGAATATGAGTATGAACTTTGCAAAGGGGACGGCAAAAAAGGTTGGAATCCTCGCAACGCTCATTGTTACAATTTCAGCTGCCGCGATTGGGATCGCTTCTCATCAGCCCCACGAAACGGCATACATTTCCGGCCTGTTGGCCCCGGTCAGCACAGATGATTTATTCAGCCAGTCCTCTCTCGTTGTGCGGGGACAGGTAAGCGGGCGCTCCGACTCGTTTCAAATTCAAAGCCCTTCCGGGTCAGTTGCAAACTTTACAGACTATTATTTCACAATTGACAACATTCTCAGAGGCAGTTATGGGTCAAATACGGTTACAGTGCGCCTGCACGGCGGGACGGTAGGGAATTATACGGAAATTTATGAGCAAACACCAACTATAAACCAAGATACCGAATACCTCTTGTTCCTGTACAGGCCCGGCCGCGGAGGGGCGTTCAATACGGAAGGAGATTACTATTATATACTTGGGCTGACACAGGGAATCTTTGTTGAGGAATCTGAAGGTGTGTTTTTATCCGAAACAGGTGAAAAACTGATAAGCAATGTGTTTCTCTCAACGATTGCGGACGCGCCTGTGAATGAAAACTACTTCAGGGAACAATATATCCACAATCAGCAGCTGAATTTGGAAAATGGCTTTATTACCCAGGAGGAATATGATTTCCGTATGGCAAATATTGACCAGTATGCAACCATTGTTCATTGATTTCTGAGAACCTGCCCAAAAGTCCGGAAGGAATGGAAGGACGGCCCGCCCCCGCTCCTTGGAGTGAGGGCGGCTTTTTCATGCCCTTGCCTAGTTCCGGGGCGTATGGTACAATGAAGCTGTCCCGGAACAAAAAACGCCTGAACCGCGCAAAAGAAACCGCCGGTTGCGCGTTTGCAAGCCAAAAGCGGTTTACCTGGTAAAGGAGTGTGTTACAATGAGGCTGGAAGAAAAGCTCACCGCCCTGCGCCGGGAGCACAAGATGACCCAGGCGGAGCTGGCGGAGGCGCTGGATGTGTCCCGGCAGGCCGTCTCCAAGTGGGAGCGGGGGATTGCCTCCCCCTCCATGGAAAACCTGGTCTGCATGGGCAGGCTGTTCGGCGTGCCGGTGGAGCAGCTGGTGGACGAGAGTTTGGCGCTGCAGAAAAAGCCCGTGGAGATGGCGGCGGTGGCGGAGCCGCAGACACAGCCGGAGCGGCGCGGGCTCAGGGCTGCGCTGGCCATCGCACTGGCGGCGTGCCTGCTGCTGTCGGCCATCGCGTCGGTCATCACCATTGTCTCCGCAATCGGTAACCTGCCGAAAAAGCCGGACGCCCTACGCCAGAAGAACCTAACATACGAACACATTGATTTGACGCAGGTGGAACCTTGGGCCGAGAACATACAGCCTGACCAGATTAACATCATTACCAAAATCTTTGGTCAAAACATCGCCGGATACTCCATCAGCGCCGTGAGCCCGCTGTTTTCCTTGGAGCGTGGGGATTTCGTGATCTTGAGGTATTCCTACTCGTTTTTGTTTCCCTCTAGACCGCCAAAGGCCAGCCTGGACCTTGGCCTCTTAGATTCCAGCGGCAGGTTTTTCTCTATCAATGTAGATGTGGAGGGGGGGCGCATCAGTCAGACAATTGAAATCAACGAAACGGAAAGCTATGTTGTGGCAGTCAGGAACAATTCCTCAAAAATGGTGTGTGTATCTGGTCATTTGGATGTTTGGCAGCCTGCATCCTAACATAACAGAAAGGTGGTAATTAGTCATGAAAAAGCTTATCGCTGTATTCCTCTGCCCCCTGATGGTCATCTTACTGTTCCTTCCCGCCTCTGCCTCCAGCAGCAATCCTCCATATGCTCATTCGAACGTCAAAATTTATGAAAATGGAAAAGTGGGAGAGACCTGCACTACAGAGACATACATTTATGAAAAATTCTGCAATAGCTGCGGGGAAAAACTTGAGGGCGGAACGATTGTCCGCCAGAAGAATTCGCCTTCCCATACTTATACCTGGGTGAGCATTGGATGCGCAAACGGCCAGCACTCCTATGAGAGCAGATGCACAAGATGCGGCTTTATCGTTGAATCCATGACACTTAAATGCTATGGAAACTGCATTGAATTCCAGTCAATCAAAACACTTTTGGATCAAATGAAGAGGAGGTAATTAAAATGTTCGGTAAGCTCAGCTCAAAGACCTGCGCGGCCCTTCTGTTCGCCGCAGGGCTCATCATCTCCCTGGCCCTCGCCTACCATCTGGGCTCGAAGTGGAGCTGGGAGGAGGTCCTGGTGCCGGTGGAGCGCATTGTGGACGCCCGGCCCACACAATCCATGTGGCAGCAGAACATGACAAAGATGGCCGGGTTTGGCACGGCGGTTTTCTGCGTGGGGACGGTCATCTCCTACCTGGCTGCGGAGCTGTACTATTCCGTTTTGGAGTTTTTCAAAGCGGAGGCAAAAAAAGCGAGGCCGCAGCAGCTGTCCGGCGAATAAGCCGGACGGCCCTGCAAAGCCCCCTTCCGCCCTGCTCCCCGGAGCAGGGCTTTTTTGCGGTTCGGTGAAAATCCCGCCTGGATTTTTTGCGTCTGCGGGCTATACATTTCCCTCCCGCCGTGGTAAAATACCGGGCAGATGCAGAAAGGTGGCCCCACTTTATGAACCACAGCTTTTTCGCCTACATATTCCGTATGCGCTACATCGCCCGCTGGGCGCTGATGCGCAACACCCGCGTTGAGAACGTGGAGGAGCACTCCTACGAGGTGGCGGTGCTGGCCCACGCCCTGGCGGTGGTGGGCCGGGACGTGTTCCACAAGGAGCTGGACCCGGACAGGGCAGCCTCCGCCGCGCTGTTCCACGACGCGCCGGAGATCATCACCGGCGACATGCCCACCCCCATCAAGTACAATAACCCCTCCCTGAAAAGCGCCTATAAGCAGGTGGAGGCGGCGGCCCAGGACAAGCTGCTGTCCATGCTCCCCCCCGAGCTGGTCCCCGCCTATGAGCCCCTGCTGCGGGAGCGCGATAAGACCGTGGGACGCTACGTGAAGGCGGCGGACAAGCTGGCGGCCTGGCTGAAGTGCCAGGAGGAGCTGAAAGCGGGCAATGCCGAGTTTGGCCGCGCCGCCGCCGAAACCATGTCCGCCCTGCGCGCCCTGGACATGGAGGAGGTGGACTGGTTCATGGACCACATGGGCCAGACCTTCCGCCTCACCCTGGACGAGCTGGGGTAGGCCATGGAGCTGGTGCTGGTCCCAAACAGCCCTGGTCGGGCTATCGCCGTCATGCGGGAGGTGGCCGCCTGGGGCCGGGAGCGGGGGCTGCGGGTGTGGCCGGAGCAATGGCTCACCCCGGAAGAACTGCTGACGGACGAGGCCGGTCCGTCAAACTTCTATGTGGGCGCCGTGGACGGGGAGGAGGCGTGCGCCTTTATCCTTCAGTGGAGCGACCGGGAGTGGTGGCCGGAGGCGGAGCCCTTTGAGGCGGGCTATCTCCACAAGCTATGCGTCCGGCGGAAATTCGCCCACCGGGGGATGACCGCCCAGGTGGTGGAGGCAGTCAAGGCCGAGTGCGCCCGCCGGGGAGTGCGCCGCCTGCGGCTGGACACCGGGGCGGAGGAGACGGCGGTGGGGCGCATCTACCTGGCCGCCGGGTTTGAGCTGGTCAGGACCATTGAACGGGACGGCAGGCCCGTGATGCTGCTGTACGAATTGAATTTTTAAACAGGAGGGTATCCCCATGAGAGCCATTGTCACCGTCATCGGAAGGGACCAGGTGGGCATCATCGCCGCCGTGTGCGCCCTGCTCAGCGAGAAGAACATCAACGTGCTGGACATCAGCCAGACCGTTCTCCAGGAGTACTTCACCATGATTATGCTGGTGGACGCCTCCCAGGCCACGGTGCCCTTCGCCCGCCTGCGGGAGGACCTGACCCAGGCCGGGAAGGAGCGGGGGCTGGATATCCGCATCCAGCGGGAGGACATTTTCGACGCCATGCACCGAATCTGAGCGTGGAGAAGCGGACAGCGAGGGGCGCTGTGTGCCAGTGGCACACAGCGCCGACCGAGCCGGAGGCAAGACCTTGGACCGGAGCGAGGGCGAGGGAGGGCTGCAGAGCGGCCCGGACACCAGCCCGAGACGGAGGGAAAGCAGCCGGGCGTCCTGGCCGCTTCGCAGCGTGACAACATCTGAGGAGCAATATTTATGATTAACACCAACGACATTTTACAGACCATCCAGATGATCGACCACCAGCACCTGGACGTGCGCACCATCACCATGGGCGTCAACCTGCTGGACTGCTGCGACCCCGACCCCCACGCCGCCTGCCGGAAGATCTACGACAAGATCACCACCTCGGCGGACAAGCTGGTGCGCACCGGCGGGGATATCGAGGCGGAGTTCGGTATCCCCATCGTCAACAAGCGCATCTCCGTCACCCCCATGGCCCTGGTGGCCGGGGCCTCCCGCACCGAGGACTATGTGCCCTTTGCCGCCGCCATGGACCGGGCCGCCAAGGCGGTGGGGGTTAACTTCATCGGCGGCTTCTCCGCCCTGGTACACAAGGGGATGACGGGCGCGGACAAAAAGCTCATCGCCGCCATACCCGAGGCGCTGGCCGTCACCGACGTGGTGTGCTCCTCCGTCAACGTGGGCTCCACCAAGGCGGGCATCAACATGGATGCGGTAGCCCTCATGGGCCGGACCATCAAGGCCGCCGCGGAGCGCACCGCCGCCCAAGGCGGCTTCGGCTGCGCCAAGCTGGTGGTGTTCTGCAACGCGGTGGAGGACAATCCCTTTATGGCCGGGGCCTTCCACGGCGTTGGGGAGGCCGAGCGGGTCATCAATGTAGGCGTGTCCGGCCCCGGCGTGGTCCACCACGCCCTCCAGTCGGTGAAGGGGCAGCCCTTTGACGTGGTGGCGGAGACCATCAAAAAGACGGCCTTCCAGGTCACCCGTATGGGCCAGCTGGTGGCCAGGGAGGCCAGCGCCCGGCTGGGTGTGCCCTTCGGCATTGTGGATTTGTCCCTGGCCCCCACCCCCGCCATCGGGGACAGCGTGGCCCGCATCCTGGAGGAGATGGGGCTGGAGGTGTGCGGCACACACGGCACCACCGCCGCCCTGGCCCTCCTCAACGACGCTGTGAAGAAGGGCGGCGTGATGGCGTCCTCCTCGGTGGGCGGGCTGTCCGGGGCCTTCATCCCGGTGAGCGAGGACGAGGGCATGATCGCCGCCGCCCAGTCCGGGGCCCTCACCCTGGACAAGCTGGAGGCCATGACCTGCGTGTGCTCGGTGGGGCTGGACATGATCGCCGTCCCCGGCGACACCAGCGCCGCCACGTTGGCGGCTATCATCGCCGACGAGGCCGCCATCGGCATGGTCAACCAGAAGACCACCGCTGTGCGCCTCATCCCCGCCCCCGGCAAGCAGGTGGGGGACGTGGTGGAGTTCGGCGGGCTGCTGGGCTCCGCCCCCGTGATGCCCTGCCACACCGGTAGCGCGGAGGACTTCGTGGCCCGGGGCGGGCGGATTCCCGCGCCGCTGCATAGTCTGAAAAACTGAGAAGCGCGGCGCGACAACGTAAAAGGACAAGCCCCCCGGCAGTGCCGGGGGGCTCGTTTTTTACTGCTCCGTATTCAGTCCGTAATACTCGATGAGCCGCTTCACCGCGTCCAGCGCCTTGGACGGCTCCACCCACAGGTCGGGGAGGTAGCCCACGCCGTCCCGGTTTTCGCCGGCGCCGTACAGCCCGAGGCCGGTGCCGAAGTAGCACTTCAGGCCGGAGTGGGGGAGAAAGAAGCGCCAATTATTGGGCGTGAGGGCGCAGCCCAGGGTGGGCCCTCCCACAAAAAGGGTGTCCGCCGCCGTTTGGAAAATTTCAACCACCGACTCCCCTGAGGAGGCCACCCCTTTGTCCTGTAGTACAAAAACAGGGCCCGTGCGTTCCACCCACACCCCGGTCTGTGAATAGACGCGGTATGTACCCATGCGCTTGGCGGGGTAAAAATCGAATAGATGGCAGGAGAGCTGGCTGTATCGGTAGGAAAAGGCCCCCGGGCATTGGGCCCGGTTTCCGGCCCATCCCTGGAACCAGTCCTTGACATAGCTGTCGTCACCGCCGCCGTTTCCCCGCACATCGAAAATAAGGAGTGGGCTGTCGGTGTAATCCCCGCCGCAGGCGGCCAGCTTCTCAAGCATCTCGACCCGTTCAGGGACTATCGAACCGATAACATTGCTGCGGGCGGACATACTCCGGGAGATGAGGATGGGGACGCCCTTCCACTCCGATTTGTCAAAAATTTGCGCCAGCCCGTTTTGTGAGAGCCGCTTTGCCCGCTGCCAGGCAAGCGTGTGCCCGTCCAATGCGGAGGGCAGGTCGCTGCCGTCACCGCTCATGGCCGCGTACCACCAGCAGATGCGCCCGTCCGGGCCGATGGTGGGCTTGAGGTAGGCGGGGTCTTCCACGCCGTCCAGGCTATCCAGGTAGATGTCGGGCACGTAGTACATATACTGGACGTGGTCCCACATGCCATAATTGCCCAGGGTGAAATGCCCGTCAATGAGGATTGGGGAGAGGTGCCGGTAGAGTACATCGTTTAAATCCTGGACGGTGGGGGCCTCCATGGCGGCCAGCTCCTCCCTCACCGCGTCCCGGATGGGGAAAAACACATCGTCCCCGCCGAAATAATAATAGGCCCCGTAGGTGGTCTGGTGGAGTAGGAAAAAGGTGTCCACATCCGCCAGCAGATCGTCCTTGGTCAGGTTCTCCTCCGGGCCGTGCTCTGTGGTGATCAGCTCCATCTCCGCCTCGGTAAAGGTGTGGTTCTGCTCATGGAAATCCGGGGTGTAGGGGGAAATGTCCAGGGGTTCCTCCTGTGTGATGATTGCCTTCCGCGCGGCGTTCACCCCGTCCAGAAACTCGCGGAAGTCCACCGGCTCCGGGGTGGGCTCCGGCGTGGGGGTGGGGCTTGCCGTGGCCGTGGGAAGAGGCGCAGGGGTGGAGGTAGGGGCCTCCGCCGACGGAGCGCAGCCCGCCAGAAGGGTCAGGGCCAGAAGCAGGGACAGCAGGGCGCGTTTTTTCATGGTAGTCACCTTTCTTTCTCATCTGCGTCGGGAGCGTCCACTTGGCTCCAGTGCGCACTCTAATATGAATATGCAAACTATATTATACTTTTAATAGTATTGTAGCACACTGGCTTCCGCCGCGCAAGAGGCAATCCCATGCGGCACAGCAAAAAGCCCCCGGAATTTTTCCGGGGGCTTCGCTCTATACAGGTTTGCCGGGGTCTTGATCCGCCCAAAGGGTGGAGAAGTAGTCATAGTACGGCATGAGGAAGGAAAAGCCCTCCACCAGCCGGTCCGCCAGGGCGGGGGTGTAGAGCGCCTCGCTCAGCTCCTCCTCGTGGCCCACCGACAGGGACTTCTTGTTATACCAATCCGCCAGCCTGGGCTCGGCGCAGGGCTTTTTCCGGCTGTACTCCGGGCCGTCCAGGGTAAATTCCTCCTGCCTGGCCAGCCTGTTGTGGAGTTTCAGCAGGGGCCTGGGGTCTGCGTCGATGCGGGCGCGGTGCTTTCCCATCACCGACGCCTGGGCGCACCAAAAGCCCATGCCGTAGCTCCAGCTTTCCGGGGCCAGCTCAAACCAGAACACCGGGTGGTCGCCGCCCGACTCGCTGCCGAACCGAAACAGCGACAGCCACAGGTGATCCTTATAGGGCCCCCGGCCGAACAGCCGCCGGGCGTCCCGGTAGATGCGGGAGATTTTCAGGTTCAGCCCGCTCTTGGGAAAGCGGTCCAGCAGCTGGGCCTGGACCTGCCCTCCCAGCTCCTTCATGGGGTTGAGAAAATAGGTCTGATAATCGGACTTGTGGGCCTCAAACCAGCCCCGCTCGTTGTTGAAGCGGATGCCCCACATGAAGTCCACCGTCTCCTGGGAGAAGCCTTCAAACATCGCTCAGCCCCCCCACGGGTCCTGGATGGGGCCATATCCGCCCTCCGGCGTGCCCTCCGGGGACGGGACGGGGTCCACGTAGGCGGGGAAGGTGGGCTCCGGCGGGAAGCTGGGCTCCATGCTGGGAATCCCCCATGGGTCACTGGGGCCTGGCTCCATGCTGGGCCCGGGCTCGGGGGTGGGTATGGGCTCCATGCTGGCCGGAATATCCGGCGTGGGCTCCGGGATGGGCTCCCCGCTGGGCTGGCCGCCGGGATCAACGGCGGGACCCCAGGGCCCCTCGTCGGCGGGGTTGTAGAGGATCTTCTTGTCCCGCTTGGCGTACCTGCTGTGGTTTTCATAGGTGCGGGAGATCAGATTGTCGTTGGCATCGTACACACAGCGGTACACGTCCACCTCGTAGCCGGTATAGGGGGTCACGTCCACCTTGGTGGCGCCCCGCTCAATGGTCTCGTCCGGCTCGTAAACGGTGGTCCAGGGGGTGGAGGACAGGGTGTAGCGCTCGGTTTTCACATAAATGCCCTCCGGGTTGCTGCCGTAGAACTGCACGGTGACCTTCCCCCAGGCGCCCCCCTCGGCATAGGCCACAATCTTGATGGGGTAGCCGGTGTTGTTGCGGAATTTGAAATCCAGAGAGGGATAGAAGATGGTGGCGTCCAGCCCGTTGGCAATGTAGCCGGTGGCGAAGGCATGGCACGCCCGCTTGACGATCTCCAGGTTGGAGTATACCGCGCAGTAGTACAGGCAGGAGGACACCTGGCACACGCCGCCCCCGTCCATGGGGACGGTCTCGCCGTTCTGGTAGCCGGTGCTGGTCTTATAGCCGTTGCGGGCGCTGGGGTCGCCGATGGTGTCCAGGTAAGAGAACACCTCGCCGGGCTGGATCACCTTGCCATTACAGAATTCGGCGGCCCGGGCCACGTTGAACGAGCGGTTGGCCACTCCGTCCATGTTGGTGGTGACGGAGGCCAGCAGGTCCTTATAGAACATGGACTCGTCGGGGTTGGTGCCCGGCGGGGTATATTCCAGCGGGATGGTGCAGCTCTCGCCGGGGGCAGTCTGATCCAGGATGGCCTGGGCCTCCTCGGCGTTGACGGACAGGCCGATCACCGCCGGGGTGAGCTTGCCGTCCCCGTCTACGCCGGGGGCCTTGGGCTCCACGTGGACCAGCCCGCGGAGCACCTGCCCGCTGAGCTCCGCGCCGGGCAGCGTCTCGGCCTCCACCCGCAGCTCGGTCTCCCCCTGGGCCAGCGCCTCCTCCACCTGGGCCAGCAGGGCCTCGGCGTCCAGCTTCTGCCCGTCGGTGCCGCGGGTGACGGTAACCGATTCCTCCCCCAGCTCGTAGGTAAAGTCCACCGGGGGCACATACAGCTCGTCGGCCACCACCTGAATCATCCGCCGGGCCTGCTCCTCCCCCTCCGGGGTGAAGGCGGCGGCGGATATGGACAGGGTGTTCGGCTCGTCGGCCAGCCCCAGCCACAGCGCGCCCAGCTTCCAGAAGGGCGTATTTTCCTTGGCGGCAAAGCCCACGTCCACCGCGGCCTCCGGGGAGCAGTCCATCAGCTCGCCGGTGAACTCCAGCCGCCGCCCCTCGCCGTACAGCAGGGTGAGCTTGCGGGTATCCAGCCGCTGGTCCATCTCCTGGCTGACCACGGACAGCGCGTCCTCCCGGGTGAGTTTGCCCAGCTCGGCCACCGTCTCGCCCCGGTCATCCACCGCCACCGCCCCGGGCAGCAGCTGGCCGTTATCCCGAACCCAGGCGCACAGGCCAAACCACCCGCCGGCCGCCACGGCCAGCAGGGCAACCGCCGCGATGCCGGCGACCAGCGCCACGGGAATGCCTTTTTTCGGTGTGGATTCTTCCATACGCTGCAAACCTCCTACCTGCAAACATAATCTAAAACATTGTACCACTATATCCTGAATTGGGCAAGGAAAAGTATGCGGAAAAAAGGTTACAATCTGGTATCAATCCTGTGGAAAAGTATGGACACGCTCGAAATTTGCGGGGAAAAACCGCCTATCAACGGCTTGATAGGCGGTTTGGAGGCGTTTCACGGGCGGCTCAGCCCTTGTGGCTCTCCACGATGGCGCCGCTGCGGAAGGCGGCCACCAGGTCGATGAGCTCGTCGATCTGGCCCTGGAGCCTGCGTCCGATGTCGGTCTGGAGGATCATGGCCCGGCTCTCCAGCCGCTCGAACACCTTGGTGGTGGAGGCGATGTCATAGTTCTTGCGGATGGCGGCGCCCTTGCCCACAAAGGGCTCGTGGGCCACCAGGCGGAAGCAGGCGGAATTGTAGATCAGGGTATACCCGGCGATGCCGGTGGTTTTCTGGTATGCCTTGCAGAATCCGCCGTCGATGACCACCAGCCTGCCGCCCCCCTTCACGGGGCTCTCCCCCTTCTTGGACTTCACCGGCACGTGGCCGTTGATGATGTGGCAGTGGGGGCCCTCCAGACCGAACTCTTTCAAAATGCCCTCGCACACCGCCGGGTCGTTATACAGCGTGTAGTAGGCGTTTTTGGGCTCGGTGTGGGTGGCCGCGTCGGCGATGAACCGGCGCTCGAAGGTGGTCATGCGATCCCTGCCGAAGATGGGGGAGTTGCGCCCTGCCCACAGCCACCACAAAAAGTCCATCCCCTGCTGCCGCTCCGGGGAGGCGGGCTTGCTGTAGTAGGCCCGGCGGGCCACCCGGTCGGCGTAGTCCAAAAACGCCTTGCCGCTCAACCCGTCGCAGCCCGGGCCGATGGAGAACTCCATGAACGAACCGTCCTCCTCCATGGGGATGCAGCCGTGGAAGAGCAGGTTCCCGTTATAAATGCGGTACAGGCTGCCCTTGGAGTAGAGGAAGCGGACGTGCCGCTGGAGCTTCTCGCTGTGCCGGAAGGACCGGGTGAGGGTGTTGATGAGGGTGTCCTCCTCCGGGGTGAGGGCGTAGGGGTCGGCGGGGTCCACGGTGGGAAAGTCGGTGTCCAGCATGGGATAGCCCACCCCGCCGATGGACACGGTTTTGGTCTCGTAGTCAATCTTGTCCAGCAAAAGCCGGTCGTCCATGCCAAAGGCGGGGTTGCGGCGGATCTTCTGCCCCTCCAGCTTGAACAGGATCATGGAGATGGCCTTGTGCATCCGGGCGCACAGCAGCTTGTCCCGGTCGGTCACGCTGTCCTCGTCCTCCTTGGCGATCTTCACCTCGAAGCAGCTGATATCGCACTTGCGGTAAAATTCATCGGCAAACACCGACAGGGGCCGCAGGGAGATGCCGTAGCCCGTCTCAATGACCTCCAGGTTATTATACCGCAGGGAGTTGGCCAGCACCGTGGCCACCAGGGTGCGGGAGCCGGAGGCCGCACCCATCCACAAAATGTCATGATTGCCCCACTGAATGTCTACGCTGTGATATTTCATAAGGCTGTCCATGATCACGTCGGCCCCAGGGCCCCGGTCAAAGATGTCCCCCACCAGATGGAGGTGGTCCACCGCCAGGCGCTTGATGAGCTCGCACAGCTGGATGAGGAAGTTGGAAGCCCGGTCCAGATCGATGATGGTGTTGATGATGTTTTCGTAATAGTCCCGCTTGTCCGCCTCATTTTTCTCGTAGTGGGTGTGGATCAGCTCGTCGATGATATAGGCGTACTCCGGGGGCATGGCCTTGCGCACCTTGGAGCGGGTGTACTTGGCGCTGACCAGGCAGCACAGGTCGATGAGCCGGTGGAAGGTGATACGGTACCACTCCCGCATATCCTCCGTCTCCCGCTCGATCTCCTCCAGCTTCTCCTCGGGGTAGTAAATGAGGGTGGCCAGCTGGTCCCGGTCGGAGCGGGGGACAGTGGAGCCCAGCAGCTCGTCGATCTTCACCCGCACCACGCCGGAGGCGGAGTTGAGGATGTGCTGGAAAGCCTCGTACTCTCCGTGGACATCGGACAGGAAGTGCTCGGTGCCCTTGGGCAGGTTCTGGATGGCCCGCAGGTTGATGATCTCGGTGCAGGCGGCCTGGACGTTGGGATAGTGCCGGGCCAGCAGCTTCAGGTACTCCAGCCGCTCGGGGGAAAAGGTCACGGTGGGCTTCATGGCGCGTCCTCCTTCAAGTGGATATTTTTGTCTGTCCCTATTATGCCATAGATCCGCAAAAAAGAAAAGAGGAAAAGGCGCAGAAACGAAAATAATTCCGTTTCTACGCCCGGTTTTTGTTAAAATTGTGTCAAATTACAGGCGTGCGCTCCCTGCCGCGCCGGGGTTCCCCTCACAGCAGGTAGTTGTTTTCCCGGTCGGCCACCTGGAGGGCCTTCAGCTTGTAGGTGGCGAAGCCCTCCGTCACCAGCGGCTCCCGCCGGCACAGCTCCTCCGCCTCCTCATAGCTGCCCGCCCGCAGGATGTACATCCCCGCCACGCCGGGATAGCCCTTGAACACGCCGCACAGCTCCAGCCGCCCCTCCTTGTCCAGGGCCTTGATGTTGGCCACGTGGCGCTCCACGGCGGCCTTGGTCAACCGGTTATAGGTCTTGGTCTTTTCAATGAACATCACATACAGCCATTTTTCCATAAAATCCTTCTCCTTTTTGAAATGGTTGCGATATCCCCTGCGCTCCTCCGCCGCTTGCCCGCCCCACATGGCCGGAAGGAACGCCTTGCGGACCCCCTATATCTCCCTGCGGCCTTCC
Organism: uncultured Oscillospiraceae bacterium; assembly: GCA_948670295.1. Classification (GTDB taxonomy): domain Bacteria; phylum Bacillota; class Clostridia; order Oscillospirales; family Oscillospiraceae; genus Enterenecus. The sequence continues at coordinate 12,937 of CAPOAR010000080.1, forward strand.
ATGGCGCGCATCAGGGTGGCGTCGTCGGCGAACTCCAGGTGGCTGCCCACCGGGATGCCGTAGGCCAGCCGGGTGGTCTTGACCCCGAAGGGCTTGAGCAGCCGGGACAGGTACATGGCGGTGGTCTCCCCCTCGGTATCCGGGTTGGTGGCCATGACGGCCTCCTCAATCTTCCCGGAGGCCGCCCGCTCCACCAGCTGCTGGATGCGCAGGTCGTCCGGGCCCACGTGGTTCATGGGGGAGATGACGCCGTGGAGCACATGGTACACCCCCCGGTACTCCCGGGAGCGCTCCATGGCCACCACATCCTTGGGGTCGGCCACCACGCACACCAGGGAATGGTCTCGCTTGGAGGAGGCGCACAGGGGGCACTCCCCCTCCCCGTCGGTGAGGTTCTGGCACACCGGGCAGCAGCCGATGCTCTTTTTCGCGTCCAGCAGGGCGGCGGCGAAGTCCCGGGCGGTCTGCTCGGGCTGGTCCAGGATGTAAAAGGCCAGCCGCTGGGCGCTCTTGCGGCCCACGCCGGGCAGCTTGGCGAACTGCTCCACTAAATTTTCCAGCGCCGCAGGGAAGTAGTCCATGTCCATGTCTCCTATCGTTTTCTCTGTTTCCGCGCAACCAATGGGCACGTGGCCGGGTCGCTTGCCCTCACGCCTCCCGCCGCAGGGCCGCGATGGCCGCCTCCGGGTCCTCCGCGCCGTACACCGCCGAGCCCGCCACCAGCACCGTGGCCCCGGCCTCAATGACGGTTTTGGCGTTGGCGGGGCCCACCCCGCCGTCCACCTCCAGCTCACAGGCGGGGTTGTAGCGGTCGATAAGTGCGCGCACCTCCCGGATGGTGGAAAGCTGGTCTTCCATAAACTTCTGCCCGCCGAAGCCCGGCTCCACCGTCATCACCAGCACCATGTCCAGCCCCTCCAGATAGGGCAGCACGGCCCGGGCCGACGTGATGGGCCGCAGGGCCACGGCTTTCTTCACCCCGTTGGCCTCCATGGCCCGGAGGGCATCGGCGATGCGGGCGGGGTGGTCGGCCTCCAGGTGGACGCTGAGCAGATCCGCCCCGGCCTTGGCGAACTGCTCAATATACCGGGCGGGCTTGTCGATCATCAGGTGCACGTCCAAAAACATGTCCGTATGCCTTCGGATGGACTCCACCACCGGCACGCCGATGGTGATGTTGGGGACAAACATGCCGTCCATCACATCCACATGGAGCCAGTCGGCGGCGGACACCCGGCCTATATCCCGCTCCAAATTGCAAAAATCCGCCGAGAGGATGGAAGGGGCGATCTTAACCATAATTTTTCCCTCGTTTCCCGAAATATCCGCTTTGGGGACAGGCCCGGGCCGGGCCGGAGGGCGGCGCGCCCGCCGCCCTGCCGCATAGGATAGAGCACGCGGAGGTCGCCGCCGGAGCCGGCTGGGCGGTTCCCCCACGCCCCCGCTCGCGCCCGGCTGTCTCTCCGGCCGGCGCGCCGCACCTGAATACCCCCCGCCGCCCTGTGCGGCGGGGGGAG
>CAPOAR010000081.1:0-14241 GCA_948670295.1 uncultured Oscillospiraceae bacterium
CTAATATTTGAAAGGTTTTATCATTTCTTATTGACAAGAGCGTCAGAAGTGCTATTATGTGTTTAACATCAATATGTGCATAGCACAATCAAATGGAAACAAGGAGGATGAAAGATGGTCTTTCAGAAATCAGCCTGCATCGAACCGATGTACAGCGAGCTTCCCTTTTTGGAGCGTTTCCAGGCGGCGAAGGACGGCGGCTTTGCATTCGTGGAGTTTTGGAGCTGGACGGACAAGGACCTGGACGCGGTGAAGGCGGCGGCAGAAGCCGCTGGGATCGGCATCGCCGGGTTCAACGGCGACGCGGAGCTCTCCCTCATTGATCCAAGCCAGAAGGAGGCCTACCTGGGCTTTCTCCGCCAGTCCGTGGAGGCGGCGAAGAAGGTGGGGGCCCGGTCCGTCACCATCCACTCCAACGGACTAGGGGACGGCGGAATCGTCATCAACCACTACGATGAGCTCAGCGACACGGTAAAGCTCTGCGCCATGTTTGACACGCTGAAGGAGTGCGCCAAAATCGCGGAGGAGTCCGGCGTCTCCATGAACCTGGAGCCGCTGAACGTCACTACGGACCATGCGGGCAACTTCCTCCAGACCACCCGGATGGCGGCGGAGATGACCCGGCTGATCGGGAGTCCCAAGCTCAAGGTTCTCTACGACGCCTACCACATGCAGCTGAACGAGGGCAGCCTTTGCGACAACATCCGGGCCTATGGAGACCAGTTCGGCCACATCCATGTGGCGGACGCCCCGGGCCGCCACGAGCCCGGCACCGGAGAGATCAACTACGCCAATGTGTTCGCCTGCCTGGAGAAAATCGGCTACATCGGCCTGGTCGGGTTTGAGCTTATGCCGAAGACCTCCACCGCCGAGGCGGTAAAAGCGATTATGAAATATTGACTTTATATTTAAGGTAAAAGGAGAGACGCATATGAAAACCATTAAAATCGGCATCATCGGAGCTGGACGGATCGGCCGGGTCCACGCGGAGAACATCGCCAAATTCGTCCCCGAGATGGAAATCAAGACCATCGCCGACCCCTACATGAGTGAGGAGACCGTGGAGTTCCTCCAGCGGCTGCGGATTCCCAACATCGTCAAGGATGCGGACGTCATCCTGAAGGACCCCGAAATCAAGGCGGTCGTCGTCTGCTCCCCCACGGACCTTCACGCGGAATACTCCATCAAGGTAGCCGGGGCCGGGAAGGACGTGTTCGTGGAGAAGCCCGTGGACTACCGGATCGACCGGGTGAAGGAGGTCATCGCCGCAGCGAAGAAGAACGGGGTCAAGCTCCAGGTGGGCTTCAACCGCCGCTTCGACCACAACCACCGGGCCGTCTACGAGGCCGTCCGGGCAGGCAAAGTCGGCAAAGTCAACCTGGTGAAGATCAGCTCCCGGGACCCCGAGCCCCCCACCATCGACTATGTGAAGGTCTCCGGCGGCATCTTCTATGACATGATGGTCCACGACTTTGACATGGCCCGGTTCCTGGCGGGCTCCGAGGTGACGGAGGTCTTCGCCTACGGCGGCGTGCTGGTGGACCCGGCCATTGGCGAGGCGGGAGACGTGGACACCGCCGTGGTGTCCCTGAAATTTGCCAACGGGGCCATGGGCATCATCGACAACAGCCGGAAGGCCGTCTACGGCTACGACCAGCGGGTGGAGGTCTTCGGGTCCGAGGGCGCGGTGATGGACGCCAACGATACCCCCGATAATGCGACGTTCTATGGAGCGGACGGTACCGTCTCCGGGACCTGCTACAAGATCATGTGGGACCGCTACACCATGGCTTTTGCCGCCGAGCAGAAAGCCTTTGCCGAGGCGGTCATCAACGGCACGCAGACCCAGGTCACCGGCGAGGACGGCCTGGCCCCCATCCTTATCGCCGCCGCCGCCACCAAGTCCCTCAAGGAGGGGCGGCCCGTCAAGCTCAGCGAGATCACGGAGTGACCCCCCTTCCGCGCAGTTCTACATTATTAAATAAGGAAAGAGAAAGCCCTCTATGAAAAAACGTATTGTTTCCCTGCTCCTAGCTGGCCTGATGCTCGCTGTTCTCTCCGCCTGCGGCGGCGGGGAAGGCGCTCCCGCCGGGGGCGGTTCCTCCGGGACCCAGGAGGGGGCGTATAAAATCAATGTCATCCTGAAGACTACCGCCTCTGAGCACTGGCAGCTTATTATGGCCGGATGCCGGAAGTTCGAGTCCGAGCACCCGGACGTTGTCCTCGAAATCACAGGCCCGGCCAATGAAACCGCCTATGACGACCAGCAGAACATGATCGAAACCACACGGAACAACAGCGAAGTGGATGCCATCATCATCGCGCCCCTCCAGTCGGAGACGGCCGCCACCTTGATCGCCGGGGAGACCCGCCCGGTTTTCGCCCTGGACACGGACATTGACGCGCCGGAGATCGTCTCCTTCATCGGCACCGGAAACGAGGCCGCCGCCAAGCTGGGGGCCACGGAGGCCGTCAAGGCGGCGAAGGCCGCAGGCTGGGAGACCATTGAGTGCATCGAAATCGCCGGAGTCAAAGGAGACGCCACGAACACCGCCCGGATGAAGGGCTATACCGCCGGAATCCATGAAAACGGCGGGACGTTCCTGGCGGATGAAATCCAATATGCCAACGCGGTGGCCGACCAGGCGGTCACCTGTATGGAGGCCATTATCCAGACGCACCCGGATGGAATTGCCATTGTCTGCGCCAACAACGACGACATGGCCGTGGGCGCGGTCCGGGCGGTGGAGGGCAATCCCAGCTTCTCCGACACCATATTCCTGGGCTTCGACGGCTCCACTGGCGCGTGCCAGGCCATCCTGGACGGCCTGCTGACCATGTCCGTGGCCCAGCAGCCCTACGAGATGGGCTACCTGGCCTGCCAGGCCGCCTATGAGAAGCTGGAGGGCAAGGATGTGGACGCCGTGATCGACCCGGGCATTGAGGTCATCTCCCCGGAGAACGCCCAGGCCCGTATCGACAAGGTGAACGGCTACCTGGCCGGGTTGAACTGACGGAAGGGACGGGGACACCCCCGCGCGGCATGCCGCGCGGGGGCGTTGTTTTCCCGGAGGGGCGGTTTTGCGGTGTTCCCGTCAGGTTCCCAGCAGGGACAGGAGCCGTTTTTTGTACGCCAAAAATTCCCCGCTGACCGCGAAGTCCAGCCCCCGGGGCCTGGGAGGCTGGATTGCCACCTCCGCGGTAATGCGCCCTGGCCGGCCGGAGAGGATGCAGACCCGGTCGGAGAGCAGGACGGCCTCGTCGATGTCGTGGGTGATGAAGAGGACGGCCATGTCCAGCTGGTCCATCATGTCCAGGTACCACTGGTGGAGTTCCCGCTTGGTCAGGGCGTCCAGGGCGGAAAAGGGCTCGTCCAGCAGGGCCGCGCCCCGGGAACCCAGGAAGGTCCGCAGCAGCGCCGCCCGCTGGCGCATTCCGCCGGAGAGCTGGGCGGGGTAGAGGTCCTCCGTGCCCTCCAGGCCGAAACGGGGAAAGTGGGCGGCGGCCTCGGCCCGGGCTTCCCGCTTCCCCATTCCTTGGAGAACCAGGGGCAGGGCGGCGTTGTCCAGCACCTTTTTGTGGGGCAGGAGCAGGTCCTTTTGGAGCATGTAGCGGATCTGCCCCGGCGCGCCAGTAACGTCCCGGCCCTTCAGCAGCACCCGGCCCCTGTCCGGCGGTTCCAGGCCGGAGAGGATGTTGAACAGGGTGGTTTTGCCCACGCCGCTGACTCCCAGCAAGCACACCAGTTCCCCCTGTTCCAGGGAGAGGGAGACGTCCTCCAGAACCGCCTGCCCGCCGTAGGCTTTGGAAATACCCTCCGCCTGGAGGAGGAGGAGGCCCCGGCCCGTCATTGGGGCAGGAAGCCGTTGGTGAATCCGGCGTTCTCCGGAAGGGGGACTTCCACCAGGCCGTTGTCGTTGAGCCATTGATAGAAGGCGTTCCAGCGGGCCGGGTCGATATAGCCCCAGCGTTCCGCGTCCGCCTGATACTGCCCCGCCATCCAGGCCTGGCTGGCGGAAACCAGGCCGCCGCTGCCGGAGAGGGAGCCAGTGGTGTCGCCTTCGATGAGGAGCTGGGCGGCCTCTTCCGGGTTCTGGATGGCGTAGGCGTAGCCTCTGGAGGCGGCGGCCAGGAAGGCCCTGGCGGTTTCCGGCTGCTCTGCTAAGAAGGCGTTGTTAGCGACGAGGATGGGAGTATAGAAGTCGAAGACCGGATCGATGTCCTTAAAGTAGAAGTAGTCGGTCTCCACCCCGGCCAGTTCCGCCGCGATGCCGCCCCAGCCGTAGTAGACCCAAAGGGCGTCCGTCAGGCCCTCCCGGAGGGCTCCGGCCTCGTCGGTGACGGCGTAGGGAACCAGGTTTACCTGGGAGAAGTCCCCGCCGTCCAGCTCCACCACCCGCTGGAGCATCGCCAATTCAATGAGGCCGTTGTAGGTGGAATAGGCGCGGCCCTCCAGTCCCTTGGGGCGGTCCAGCCCCTCGCCCGCCCGGGAGAGGATGCCGGAGGTATCGTGCTGGAGGATGGCCGCCACCGCCGTGATGGCCAGGGGTTCCTCCCGTGCCAGGGCGGCGGCCAGGGTGTCCTGGGCGGTGACGGCGAACTCCGTCCGCCCAGCGGCGCAAAGGGCGGAAGCCCCGTCCTCCGGGGGCTGGAGAATCTGCACGTCCAGCCCGGCTTCTTGGAAATAGCCCAGGGCCAGGGCGGCGTAAAGCCCGGTGTGGTTCGTGTTGGGGGTCCACTCCAGGCAGACGGACACAGGGGTGAGGCCGTCGTCCGGCGTGCCTACGGGCTCCGCCCCGCAGGCGGAGAGGAGCAGGAGAAGGGCCAGGGAAGCGGCCGCAAATGGGAAGCGTCTCATACCTTAGTCGTTCCTTTCAATTTTTTCATAGGCCTCCCAGGGGCAGGCCCGCCGCCGCAGGGCGGCCACCAGGGCCATCAGCAGCAGGCTGACGGCGACAATGACCAGGATTACGGCGAACATTTTGTCAAAGGCGTAGGCCTTCTTGACCCGGGTCATGTAGACCCCCAGGCCCTGGAAGCCTCCCAGCCACTCGGAGATCACGGCGCCTACCACCGCATAGGACGCGGAGACCCGGAGGCCGGAGAAGAAGTGGCTCAGGGCGGAGGGGAATTCCAGATGCCGGAAAACCTGCCACCGGGTGGCCCCCATGGAGCGCATCAGGTCCGCCGCCGCCCGGTCGGTGCCAGCGTAGCCGTCCAGCAGGCTGACGGCAATGGGGAAGAAGGTGGTCAGGGCCACCAGGGTTACCTTGGGAGCCATGCCGAAGCCCATCCACAGCACCAGCAGCGGCGCCAGGGCGATGGTGGGAATGGTCTGGGTGATGACCAGGAGGGGATACAGTGCCCGGTACAAAACCCGCACCCGGTGCATCAGGGTTGCCAGGACCAGCGCCGCCAGGATTCCGGCGGCCAGGCCCAGGGCGGCCTCCAGCAGGGTGACGAGGGCGTTTTCCAGCAGGATGGGGGCGTCCGCCGCCAGGGCCCGGCAGACGGCGGCGGGGGAGGGCAGCAGGAAGGAGGGGACCCATTCCCCCTCGGCGGCCAGGAGCCATAGGCCAGCGGCGGCGGCCAGGGCCCCGGCGGCGGGCAGCTTACTGCTGATGCTTCGCGATTTTTTCATCAATGCCCAGCACCGTTCCCTCGGGCCTGTAGGTCAGCTTCACATAGGCGGAAACCTTCTCGCTGCCCGCCTGGTTGGCGACGGTCATGCAGGTTTCCACAATCTCCATCAGCTGGTGGAGGTCCTCCCCCTCGATGGAGGTTTCGCTGGGCCCTACGAAGTAGTGCAGCCCGGTGGACCGGATGTAGGCGATGACCTCGTCCACGATGCGGACGGTTTCCTGGTCGTTGGGTGCGGAGGGCAGGATTTGGATGGCGGCGTTTGCGTTCATAGTGGTTCCTCCAAAATAAAAAATCAGAACATCCGTCAAGCTCAGCCATACGGATGCTCTGATTGCCTCAGAAACGACTTCCTACGCTGGCATTACCCAACAGGTTCAAAGGGTCAAAGGCCGAATGCCTTACTCTCAGCTGCGCGGCAGCCCCCCTGGCGATTCACTTGTCTTCTGTTCTGGGGATGGGATTCCCATCCTGCTTTTACTGTAGCATAGATTTGGGAGGAATACAAGAAAAAGTTTTTTCAGGAAGTGCCCGGCTGCGCATTTTATTTAAAAGGCACACGGCGCAGGGGCGGACACGCGGGCCCGCCCCTGCAGGAGAACAGCCCCGGATGGGACACGTCCTTTTTGAGGTGTTCCGCGGGGCGGCCCTATTTTTCCGCCCGGCAGAAGTAGGGGCCGCAGCCCGTCTCGTGGGTATGGACATAGGTCCAGGTGAAGTCCTTGTCCGCCAGGTACCAGTCCGCTCCGGCGGGATTCCCCGGCTCCAGAAGGGCCAGGGCCTCCGCCTTGGAGATGGGGCGGGACAGGGGGGTTCCCTCCGGCGGATACTCGTAGTAGAAAAGGTAGAACGTTTCCTCCGGGACTTCTGCCAGGGCGGCTTCCGCGTCGCCACCCTCCAGGCAGGGGACCAGCTTCCAGGAGAATAGGTGCCAGAGGTAATTGCCCTCCGCCAGCACATGTTTTCCGAGCTCCGCCTCCGGCGCGCCCCCGGCGAAGGCGTCCAGCCAGCGGTTTTTCAGGACCTTGCGGCTGGCCGGGAAGGGCTCCTCCCACTCCGCCATGGTTCCCACGCAGCGGTTGATGGGCTGGCCAAGGCCAAAGAACTTGGCTTCGTAGTCCGTCATGACTCCTACCGGGCCGTTTTCGTGGAGGTTCCGGGTGACCTCCGACAGCTGGAAGCCGAATTGGGGCAGTTCCTCCACGGAGAACTCGAAGAGGGGCTGGTTGTCCGTTTTGAAGTGGATCTGCCCGCCCATTTTCAAGACCTGGCGGTAGAGCTTGAGAAAATTCCCATGGGTCAGACGCCGCTTGGCGTGGCGGCCGCTGGGCCAGGGATCGCAGAAGTTGATGTAAATACGGTCCACCTCGCCCGGGGCGAAGAAGCAGGGGAGCTGGTCCGCATTGGCGCTGATAAACCAGACGTTGGTGAGGCCCGCGTTGACGCAGCGCTCCATGGCCACCACCATGGCGTCGGGGACCATCTCCACCGCCAGGAACAGCACGTCCGGCTCAGCGGCGGCAGTTCCGGCGGTAAAGCGGCCCTTGCCGCAGCCCAGTTCGAGATGGAGCTCCCGGGCCTGGGGCATCAGCTCCCGCCAATGGCCGGGACGGTCGTAGGGATTTGGAATCAGACGGTCGCCGCAGCGCTCCATCCGGGGGATCAGGTTCTTCTTTTTCCGCATTCGCATAGGGCCGCGTCCTCCTGAGTTGATGAATTGAAAGTAAAGTAAAGAAGCCTCCTCAAACCGCACCCTCCGCTGTTAAAATACCCTGCACTTTGCTTTCGTCTTTACGGTAATCGTGCGCAGACTTGATAAGCAGCGTCAGCCGGCCCGGGGGCATTCCTGTCTTTTCGGAAACGGTTTGCAGAATGGTTTGGAGCATCACGAGATGTATGTAGGCTTTGCATCCGAAATCCAGCGCGCAGCAGTAAACCGTCAGATTGAGGTTTCCAGCCTCTTCCTGAAAGTCCAGCGATATATAGCCCTCGTCAGTCAAAGGCTCAAAGGTCGTGACGGTGGCCGACCGTGTATGGGGATTTTCATTCAGGCGGTCGATTACCCATTTCATCTGGTCCTTTTGGCCCATGTAGGAAAATAGGCGGGAGGCATAGGAGGTTTCATTGTGGAGCTCCTTGACGTGCACCTGGGACCGTGAAATTTCAGACCATCCAGTTGTATTCCGCTTGGACCTTATGCCGCTCTATGATGGCGTCCGGGAGGGTGGCGCCTGAAACGGCAGAGGTTAATCCGAAGACTTCTTTTGCGCCAACGGTTCCCCAGTGTTGTCCGTATAGGCTGTGGCGGCTCCCCGTTGGTAAATCGTGCGCAGAGCTGCGGCCCAGGCTTCGCCAAGACTTGAAAATACACCTAAATCGTACATAAGTATGGATTCCTCATTTCTTTTGAAAACGCATTCACACTCGGCGTACCCAGATTAGATGGGATGGTGTTTTGTGTGTTTCCGTGAGCTGTATAGTCGGAAATTTGTTAATATTTTACCCATCATTTTGGGGCGCAGCATTTTTTAATATCAAAATAGTATCACAAAAGACGAGGAAATGCAATGTTTTTACTAAAATGGTTAGTTCCCGCTTGACTGCTGGGATGCAAGTTCATACATAGTTTCCGCATCCTTTTCTGTCGTTGTCTTTTCCATGATAACGGCAAGGACGATGATGGCGGCTAAATTCAAGCCAAAGCGTACGAGCGCAAACTTGCTACCCAACTGTGTTATTTTAAATAACATCATCGGAATTTTTGTCGTGGACCATGCGCCGAGGAAAATGAAGATATTGGCCAGGGAGACTCCTTTTTTAAGAAAAACCATTGCGGCAGGAAAGGAAGCATATAATGGTCCCGAAGAAAACGAACCTAGGACAAAAGCGAAAATCCCGCCTTTTATTCCGGCATCCTTACCCATGGACTTCATGATGGTTTCTTTCGGCACCCAAACATCCATCAGGCCTAAGAGCAGGAAAATAGGGGGTATAATAGACAGTATTTTCAAAAGGTTCTTCAGGGAAAGAGAAACGGCCTCCCGGCCCGATTCCGGATCGACGAGCAGCAGCAGAACATTTAGCAGGAGCAAAACAGAAAGAACCGATACTTTTTACAATTTTCTTGAGGTTACTCATGACATTATTACTCCTACTACGCAAGATGTGATAATTGCAAGAAGTAGTGATAAAATATTTCTCTTTAGCGCAATACGTTTCCCAAAACATTTCATCTCAAGGGGTAACGTGGCGATGCCAACCATCATGAGTGTCGAAATAAAAATGGCAATCTGTGCATATCCCGTTCCGGCGGACAGAAGTGGGGCCGCAAAGGGAAACGCTACAAAACCAGGAATTAAAGTGATACAGCCAACGGCGGCGGCAATGAACAGGCCGGATACCCCGGAATCTGTTCCGAGGAGCTGGAAAATTGCCTATGTATCCAGAAAGACAAAAATAAAGCCAATTAAGAGGAAAATCGCCAGAATAGAGAGCAGGATATTTTCAAAAGACCGCCATGCCTTCTTCAGGGCAATCTTTGCTTTTGCCCGGTTTTTCACAGACGAAAGCAGCAGCCCCAATATCGCTGTGCCGTATAAAACTCTTGTAAACATCCCCATATGCTCCTTCTTTCTGTGAAGTTTTTCCTCTGATAAAAAGTATAGCATAAGATAGATCAAAAATCTACTCTTTTACCATCTGCCCCGGTCAAAAGAGCGCTTGGGCCGCCTGGGGCTGTTCTTCGTTTGCACCCGGCGACTGGCGTCCTCCGCAGCTTGCTCCACTTCTTCCGGGACGGAAGCCCGCGTTATCCGCGCATAATCAGCGGATGGCCTGCGCGGGGCCTTGTCCGCCAGCATTGCCCCTTGTAAGCGTTCAGACAGGGTGGCGCGGACTGCCTGTGCCCGGCCTTCATCCCCCTGTGGACGCATGTATGTCTCCTTGTGAAATCACTTCCGCCCGTTGCTGGGTGTCCGGTGGGGTGAGGGGTGATCTAATTACCGCCAGCAGTGATAACGGGAGGAAAGACCAGCTATTTGCCCTGCTGGTTCGCGGCGGTTACTCTGTCGCCATAACGGACCCCCAAATATTCCGACAGTTTTTCCAGGAACGCCTCGCCGCAGCGGAGCTGGCACCCCTCCGCAAAGCCGCTCTGCAAAAGAAAGGAAAGCCTTGTATGCTTGTCCTTTGGGGGGAGAGTTTCCAAAAATTCCAAAAGAAGCCCGGGTACGCATTCTACATAGAGTGGCAGCGCAATGAGGATTTCATCGCTTTTTATATAAGCATCACGAATGATGTCCCATGTTTTTCGGTTGGAAATGGCGTATGCTTCAAAGGTGCTTCCCTTTTCTGACAGCCCTTTTGAAAAGGCGGCAATGATCTTCTCCGTATTGCTGTATTTCTGTACCCGCGGGCTTCCATTGATGATTACAACATGCATGAGACCGCCTTCTTCCCGTTGCTTTCAGGAAAAACTCCCAGGGAACGGCTCCCAATATTCAGCGCGGTACGCTGGCACCACCGTTCAAGGTAAGCCTGGTCGCCGTCCCCGGTATAAATTATTCCGATGTCCGGCTGGTGGCCGTAGCGCATGACGTGGCGCATCTGCCCGTCTTTGAATTTCAGGTACATGGTGACGAGCGGCATGATCCTGTCTACAATGTTTTTGGTTTGCCAGGAAATAAATCCAAAGTGCGTATCCGAAACCAGCCAAACCTGGTCAGCCGCGCTTATTTTTCTTAAGACCGGCTCATAATCGTCCGGAATGGCACATGCTCCCGGCGTTTTCAGCCAGCAGTAATTGCATCCAACACAGTGCGAAATGTGCAGCCCAGCGGTGTCGACCAGCTCAAACCCGGCTGCATTTTCATCCCTGCAAAGCAGTTCCCCGGCTATTACTTTTCCTACATGATCTGCCGTGGTATCAACCATCAAAACCATGTATGTGTTCCTCCATGCCCTCTATAAAAAACGATCCCAATTTACCGCTCTCATTATAACAGCACCTACACCCGCCGACAAGTATCAATCAGGAGGGCACTCCAATGAGTGCCCCTGTTCCGTCCGCTATTTTTGGCCGCTAAATTTCTTGCTCTTAAAATCGCGTCACAAAAGACGGAAAAGTGCGGCCGCATTCAGCACGTTTCCCCGAGCCGCCAGCCCATGGTTCAGCAAGCAAAAAACTTCCTTTTTAGATTGGTGTTGCTGAACGTGGCTTTGCTAAACCATTCGTTAAAATATCTAACAGTGGACAAGCCTCCACTCGTGGATGGCTGCCCGGTAAACTGGAATTTTTAACTAAACATTTTCGATAAATAATTATCTATATCAGCTCTTGAGTGAAAGACATAAATGCTTTTTTCGCGTTTGTATCGATCAAGCAGTTCATATATAATTGGCAATTCATTTTTAGGGAAATCAAGAATCCATTGTCTAAATTCTTCATCAAATTCTGTCTCGATCCATGGCATATCTACACGTTGTTTGCCTATGCGTGATTCTGCTCCAGCCAAACATTCCTCTACCGGAAAGTCCAGTAAAAATATAGTTTCACAGGATTGAATACGTATTTCAAGTGTTCTTCCGTAATTTCCATCAATAATCCATTTGTCCTTTAAAACAATTTCTTTTAATTTCTCGTCAAATATATTTCTGTCAACAGTTGTCCTGTTAGGCTTGTGCCATAACATATCAAGATAATATAAAGGCAAGTGGGTTTTATCACTCAGTATTCTTGCAAATGTGCTTTTTCCTGCACCCGGACAACCAATTATGATTGCTTTTTGAAACATAAAATGGTTTCCTCCAAAACAAATTGTCTATTTGATAAATTCCGGTTTGCCGGGTAAATCTTCTCGAAACCCTGACACATCAAGGCTTTCCGCTGATTAAATGTTCAACTCTTATGTAATTTCCCTTGTTTTTGCCCTTACGGGCTGAAACAAGGGAAACTTTTTTACTCCCCGCAGACCACCTTATCCAGCAGCCGGGCGGAGGTACGCTTTGCCTCCCTTGTGGGGTGGGCGTAAATGTTCATCGTGGTACTGACGTCGGCGTGGCCCAGCAGCTCCTGCACGTCCTTGGGAGCCGCCACGCTGGACAGGAGGCTGCTGGTGAACGTGTGCCCTTATGGCATAATAAGGACAAATCGGAAAACCCTTGCGTTGCAACGAGTTGACTGGTTTGTCCCAATTCTTTTTCCATCCAATCCCCTGAAAAAAATAGGCGTAGCGAGGGAAGCCAAAAAGCGAGATGTAACGTAAAGGACAAAGACAGTGTAAGTATCCAGCCGGGAGCATATAGCGTCCCGGCTGGGTGCTTTTTACCAGCAGGGGACAGGGGGTGAGCCTCGCGGCGGGTCCTTGTGCCTAGGATTGCTCAGGAGGTCCGACGTGGGTTAGTCTATGAGCCTCATACAGGAGCTGTCCCCGTCCCGAGCGCCATCGAAGATGGACGCACTCCTTGCGCACTGCTGCGTCACTCTCTCCCTGCTGGTCATACGAAGCATGAAGCCACACCGACAGGTGCGTTCGACTGGACGCTTTGCGGCCAGTCCGGGGTTTGGGGGAACCCCAACAAGCTGCATCAGAATATCGAAAACGATATTCCGATACCCTGCTTGCCCGTGATTATATCTTATGCGTTACCTGAAAGGCAAATTGCAGTGATCTCAGCAAATAGATCTACAGGATCTATTTCCAAAGCTTTGGATAGAAGGAGCAGTTTTTCAATGCTGATCCAATTTTTTCCGTGCTCAATATTGTAAAGATGTCGAAGTGAAATCCAATCCTCTGAATTGAACAGTTCAATGCTCCGCTTCTCTATGAATTTCTCCCGGCTCTTGTACTGCCTACCAAGCGCCTTCCTTTTGGATTCAAACAGTTTTCCAATTTCAATCAATACTCCGTTCTCTGTTGTTCTCTCCGCCATATTTTCCTCCATTATGTACCATGGTGCATTAAAAACATCTTTTCTCCATGATATACTATAATCAATCTCAAAGCAACAGCTTTCGAGAAAAAATAAGGAGGCCTTAATATGGCAGTCAAATTCAAAGTAGAAGCCCTTCGCACCCTAGCATCCCCTTACAGGAGAGAGAAAGAAGATGAGAGTTCTTTTGAAACGATTTACTACCTGTTGGTTGATATGAAAGAACTCCCTGACGGTATTTCTCTGGATGTCAATCCTCGTAAACCAAAGATGTCCACAAATGTGGCAAAAAGTCTATTGAACGCTGTAGTAGAACCGACAACTGATTTTTACATCAACAACCGCGGTATTGTTATCTCAGCCAAATCTCTCTCTTTTAATTCTAGTGAATCAGAGGTTACTATCGATATAGGCGATCAGGAAGATGAAACAGACCGTCATTTATATGGTATCTTGGATGGGGGCCACACTTACACCGCTATTATGATGAAACGGGACGCGGTCCCTGCCGATATCCGCAAGTTTGTCCGTATCGAGGTTATCACGAATGTCCAAACGGTTACCCGGCTATCTGATGCCCGCAACACATCGCTCCAAGTCTCCGACATGGCGCTGTTTAACCTGGATGATAAATTTGAAAACGTGAAAAAAGCAATTCTTGGGCAGCCCTATGCCGACCAGATTGCATACAAGGATAATGAGGACAAACCAATTCATGTTTCCGAGCTTCTCCGTTTGATCTATGCTTTCGACATTGAAAGGTACCCGGATGACAGTGCTGCTCCAGTACAAAGCTATTCCGGAAAAGCGCAGGTGTTCAAACGCTACAGGGACGCATTTGAAACGCCGCTCTATCAGTCTTTAGTGACACAAATTCCTCTTTTGGTCAAACTTTACGATGTCATTGAATGTGAGCTTTCCGAGAAGTATAATAATTATAAGACAGCTAAAGGGGAAAAGCCTAAGTTTGGCAAAGTTCGTGGTATTGAGCCTCAGAAAAACGGGACAAAAACCGAATTTTTGTCTACCCCTATCAAATACTCAATTTCCAGTGGTTATATCTATCCCATTTTTGGCGCATTTCGCAGTCTCCTCTGTTTTGAGCAAGGAACTCTATCCTGGATATTCAATCCTCTTGAAATCTGGAATGAAGTGGGTGTTTCTATTGTGCAGAATACTTTTGAAACGTCCACAAATCCACAACTTGCCGGGAAAGATAAACAGCTCTGGCTGGCTAATTATAGAATCGTTGAGACACAAAGCCTGAGGAAGCAGCTTGGGCGTAAATGAAGTGCTTTCAATTAGCCCTTCAAACGTCATCAATTTTCATCACGAATCTTTTCCACATGTATGGAACATCATATTGGGCTCCGCTTGATAGATCAGGCGGAGCCCGATACTGTATGAGATTGTACGTTCTAATAGATTGACTGTACCCATATGCAACAAGCAATGATAAATATCCTTTGTCTTGGGCTTGACATTTGGGTGCCTCAAATCGTGAATCCTGATCCGCTTGACCCCCGCCTCTTTCGACCCCCTGTCCATCTCCCGGTGAAGATAGGATTCCGTCACCGCAAAAATACGGTCTGTTGGCTCCACGGCGTACAAGCTCCTGATGTAGTTCTCCATTTCTTCGCAGAGAAAAGCGGGCATTTGAATGACCCGGTT
>CAPOAR010000082.1:0-14159 GCA_948670295.1 uncultured Oscillospiraceae bacterium
TTGGGATCGTCCAAGGGGATTTTTTTGGCGTCCATCCCGGTCAGATCCTCCAGCATCCGAATCATGGACGGGTCATCGTGGCCCAGCATGTCCAGTTTCAGGAGGTTGGACTCCATGGAGTGGTATTCAAAATGGGTGGTGATAATGTCCGAATCTTTGTCGTCCGCCGGATGCTGGGCGGGACAGAAATCGTATATCTCCTTGTCCTGGGGAATGACCACCATGCCGCCTGGGTGCTGGCCGGTGGTGCGCTTGACCCCCTCGCAGCCCTTGGCCAGCCGAAGCACCTCGGCAAAGGGGGCGTCCGTCCTGCCCACCAGCTCCAAATACTTTTTCGCGTAGCCGATAGCGGTTTTTTCCGCCACAGTGCCGATGGTGCCCGCCCGAAATACGTGCTCTTTGCCAAACAGCTCAAAGGTATACTTGTGGGCGCTGGACTGGTACTCGCCGGAGAAATTCAAGTCGATATCAGGCACCTTATCGCCGCCGAAGCCCAAAAAGGTCTCAAAGGGGATATTAAACCCATCTTTTTCATAATCCGCGCCGCATACCGGGCATTTCATGTCTGGCATGTCCGCACCGCAGCCATAGGGGTGGGCGGGATCCTGGGCATAGTCAAAGTCAGCGTGCTTGCAGTTGGGGCAGCGGTAGTGGGCGGGCAGAGAATTCACCTCGGTGATGCCCGACATAAACGCCACCAGGGACGACCCCACCGATCCCCGGGAGCCCACCAAGTAGCCGTTCTCCAGCGAGTTCTGCACCAGCTTCTGGGCCGACATATAGATCACGTCATATTTACAGCGGATGATATCCACAAGCTCCGCGTTAATGCGGTCCACTACAATTTCAGGTGGTTCATCTCCGTAAAGGCGATGCGCTTTACCCCACACCAGTTCCTTGAGCTCTCCGTCTGAATTCTCCAGCTTGGGGGCAAACAGCCCGTCGGGAAGGGGCCGCACGTTGTCGCACCAGCTTGCAATCAGTCCGGGGTTGTCCACCACCACCTCATGGGCCCTTTCCTCGCCCAGATAAGAGAACTCCTCCAGCATCTCGCCGGTGGTGCGGAAATAGAGGGGATTGGGCTGGTCGGCATCCTCATATTCCTTTGCCGCCAGCAGCACATGGCGGTATACCTCGTCCTCCGGCTCCATGAAGTGGACATCCCCAGTGGCGCATACCGGCTTTCCAAGCCGCTCCCCCAGCTCCACCACCCGGCGGTTAAAAGCCCGCAGGTCGTCCAGGTTCCGGGCAATGGACCGGCCCTCTTTATTGGGCCGGAGCATATAGGCGTTGTTGGACAGCGGCTGAATTTCCAAGTAATCATACCAGGACGCAATGCGCTCCAGCTCCCGGTCCTCCCGCCCCGATACCACTGCCTGGAACAGCTCCCCCGCCTCGCAGGCGGAACCGATGATGAGCCCCTCCCGGTTCTCATCAATGAGGGATTTGGGCATAATGGGAAAACGGTTAAAGTACTCCAGATGGGCCTTAGACACCAGCTTGTACAGATTTCGCAGCCCGGTCTGGTTTTTTGCCAGCACGATCAGGTGGAACGCGGACCGCCTTCCTCTGCCGCCCCGCTTCTGCCCGGCGAACGCCCGGTTGATCTGAGCCGTCCGCTCCACCCCCTGCGCCCGCAGCATGGGGAACAGCGCTGAGAGAATCAGCCCGCAGGTTTCGGCGTCATCATAGGCCCGGTGATGCTGGAAGGGCGGCAGGCCCAGAGCGGTGGCCACCGTATCCAACTTGTGGTTGGGCAACTTTGGGCAAAGGTACTGGGCCAGAATCAGGGTATCAAAATACAGCGGATCAAATTTTCGCCCAGAGCGGGCGCAGTACGCCCGAATAAAGCCGGTGTCAAAGGCCGCGTTGTGGGCGCACAGCGGCGTGTCCCCCACCCAGTCCAGAAACATGTCCACCGCGTCCTCAGGCGTGGGCGCGCCCCGCAGCATCTCATCGGTGATGCTGGTGATAGAAACGGTTTTAGCGCTCAGAGGATGCCCCGGCTGGGCAAAGGACGCAAACTTGTCCACTACCTCCCCGCCCCGGACGCGCACCGCGCCGATCTCAATAATGGCATCGGCCCGGGCGTCCAGGCCGGTGGTCTCCAGATCAAAGGCCACAAACTCTCCGTCAAGAGGCATGTCCCCAGGGCCATGGACCGCAGCATGTTCGTCCACATCGTTCTGATAGTATGCCTCCACCCCGTAGAGCACCTTGATCTTTTCTCCCCGGCCGGAGGCGTTATAGGCGTCCGGGAAGGACTGCACCACCCCATGATCGGTGATGGCGATTGCAGGATGGCCCCATTCAATGGCCCGCTTCACCACCGCCTTGGTGTCGCACAGCGCGTCCATGGTGGACATTTTGGTGTGCAGGTGAAGCTCCACCCGCTTGTCCGGCGCGGTGTCCTCCCGCCCCGGCTGTTTGGGCGCCTCATTGATGCCATAGGGCTCCAGTACAAGATCGTTATTGTCAAACCGGCCCAAGGTCAGCCGCCCCTGAACCTGAAGCCGCTGACCCTTTTTTACCTGGCCAATGATAGGTTTGGCCTCTTCCCCCTCCATAAACCGGGTGACCCGGATGGAGCCGGTCAGGTCGGTGATATCGAAGCACACCACCCAGGCCCTGCGGCGGGTGAGCTCCCGGTGCTCCACATTGAAGACCTCGCCCTCCACCAGCACGCTGCCCATATCCAGCGTCAGCTCGTTCATGGGCACAGGCTTCTTTTTCCCGCTGATCTTGCCGTAGATCTGCTTAACCCGCTTTTTCCCCTTCCCGGCAGCCGGGGCATCCGCGCGCAGCAGCTTGCGCCGCATAGCCGCCATCTGGGCCTCCAGATCCCCCGCAGGCGTCTGGGCCAGTGGCTGTACCGGCGCACTTCCCGGGGCGGGTAATTTCGGTTTTGCAGCCGCCTCTTTCTCCGGGCGGGGCTGCTCCGGCGCCGAGGACAGCGGTGGCGCAGCCGGGGGCTCCCCTTCCGGCTTTTCCACCGTCACCGTGGCGGCATTTAGCCCAAACGTTTGCTTTAAGCACAACTCCGCCTGGGCCAATGTTTCACGTGAAACATCCGTTCCTGCTGCCGCCACCTCCATGGCCCGCCGCTCCCGGTTCACCCGCACCCGGACGGGATAGCTCCCTAAAACAGCCAAAACCCCTTCCGGGAAGGGGCAGTTGGCAAAGGTCTGTTGAAAGGTTGGCATCGTTCTGTCTCGCTCCTTATCTGTCCTCGCGCTCAATGGAGTAATGGGCGGCGTCGCACACGCCCTGGTTGTTCCGGTCCGACTTTTCCCGAACCCCCTGGAAGGCCATGCCGCACTTGCGCATGACGCCACCGGAATGGGGGTTGTTCGTGTCGTGATAGGTCCCAATCCGCCCCACACCCACCTGCCCGAAGAGGAAGGAAATGACTGCCCCCAAAGCCTCGGACATGATGCCCTGGTGCCACCAGTGCCGCCCCAGGCAATAACCCACGATGGGGACCCGCCCCTCCTGTTCCCAGCGCACCACGCTGATGTTCCCCACGGGCTGGGGGCCGTTTTCCTTGAGGACGATGGCCCAATTGTAAAAAGCGGGGTCCTCGTACTGAGGGACCCACTCGCTCAAGATCCCCTCCGTCACCGACACATCGGCGTGGGTGGGCCAGGTCAGATATTTTGTCACCTCGCCGTCGCTGGCCCAGTTGTCGAACATGGCGGGGGCGTCCGACGGCTCAAACCGCCGCAGGATCAGCCGCTCCGTCTCTATGTACTGTGTTCCGATATGGTTCATAGCGTCCTCCTCATTACGGTATCTCTCATAAAGGCCGCTGCGGCCAGTCCCAGTCGTACCGCACCCGGCCGCTTTTGTGCCATATGCGGATATCCCGGCGGCCCCAGCCCTTTTCCACAGACTGAGCAGCTGTCATCAGATCCTCAGAAAAGTAGGCGAACGCGTTCCGCAAAACCGTTTCCTCGTCCCCTAAAACCTCCAAGATCGTAACCTCTACAATATTTCGCACCTCGCCGTCTCCATTGGCGTACATATCTTCCAGAAATTCGATATACTTACCAATCTTCTCCCGATCCTCATTGAGCCGCAGCAACGGCACAAGGGCGCGGTGCAGCACGTCAAAAAAGACATGGCCTAAAATTTCCCCATAGCCTTCCAGATGCTCCTGGTATGCCATGCGGAATTCCGGGAATCGCTCTGCCAGCGCAAGGGCAAATGCCTCTTTGCTGCCGTTCATGTTACAGCTCCCCGATCAGCTTCATCAGCCCCGGCACCAGCTCCTCCTCCGGCACCCTGGCCACGATCTCCCCTAACTTGAACAGCACGCCCTCGCCTTTTCCCCCGGCAATGCCCACGTCCGCGTGGCGGGCCTCGCCGGGACCGTTGACAATACACCCCATCACCGCCACCGTGATGGACTTGTCCACATCTTTTAATAGCTCTTCCACCTGATGGGCCATGGAAATCAGGTCGATTTGAGTTCGCCCACAGGTGGGGCAGGCGATCAGCTCCGGCCCCTCCCGGCGCAGGCCCACGGCCTTCAAAATCCGCTGGGCGGCATAGACCTCCTCCACCGGGTCCGCGGTCAGGCTCACCCGCAGGGTGTCCCCGATGCCCAGCGCCAGCAGCCCGCCGATGCCCGCCGCCGCCTTCAGCTCGCCCATGTCCCGGGTACCCGCCTCGGTAACGCCCAGGTGCAGGGGGTAGTCGTACCGCTCCGCCATAAGCTGGTATGCCCTCATGGTGACCGGCACTGAAGATGCCTTCAGGGACACACAGATGTCCTCAAAACCATACTGCTCCAGCAACCGAATGTGCCCCAGGGCGCTCTCCACCATGGCCTCTGGGGTGGGGCCGCCGTATTTGCCCAATAGATCCTTTTCCAACGAACCGCCGTTTACCCCCACACGGATGGGAATGTGCCGCTCCTTGCAGACCTTTGCCACCGCCTCCACCCGCTCAGGCGCACCGATATTGCCGGGATTGATTCGGATTTTGTCAATCCCCTGCTCCGCCGCTTCCAGGGCCAGCCGGTAGTCGAAATGGATATCCGCCACCAGGGGCACGGGACTACCCGCTTTCAGTGTGCCGACAGCCCTTGCCGCCGCCATATCAGGTACCGCAACGCGGACAATCTGGCACCCCGCCGCTGCCAGCGCACGGATTTGGGCCAGGGTGGCCTCAACATCGTGGGTAGGTGTATTGGTCATGGACTGGATCGTCACAGGGGCGCCCCCGCCCAGAGGTACGCCGCCCACGTTGAGCTTTCGGGTCATTCTCAAACACCTGCCTAAGCAAAAATCTTCCAAACATCGTGGAACGCCACCACCGCCATCAGTGCCAGCAGCACCACGAAAGCCCCGGCGTGGACATAGCCCTCATACCTCTCTGGAATGCGCCGCCGGACTACGGCGTAGAGCAGTCCGTTGAGCACCACAAAGAAGATCCGTCCGCCGTCCAGCGCCGGGATGGGCAGCAGATTCATCACCGCCAGGTTAACAGCAATGAGCGCCATCATACTCAGCACGCTCAAAACTCCCGTCAGCGCCGACTGGTACTTGGTGCCCTCCTCAGACACCACGTCCACCACACCGATGACCCCGGACAACTCAGACACAGGCGCCTTGCCCGTCACCAGATCGCCCAGGCTCATCCAGACAATCCGCACAAAGTCCACCGACTGTAAAAAGCCGTACTTTACCCGTCCCACCAGGGACAAGCGCTCCGTCTGCGTAAAGCTCAGGCCGAACTTCTTGGCGGTTTCCCCGTTCTCCACCACCTCAATGGAACGGGTCATGGGAAAATCATCCAGCACAATTCGCTTTCCGTCCCGCTCCACTACCAGATCAACGCCGCTTACACCATCGTTGCGATCCAAATAGACCAGAGCATCCGCATACAGCCATACCCCATGGCCGTCCACGCGGACGATGCGGTCACCCACCATCAGCCCGCTCTCCCCCTCCAAGGTAAAGCCATCCATAAAAGAGGTGATAACGGGAACCCTGACCTCTGTAGTGCCAAGAGACAAGCCCACCGCAATAACAAGGCCCAGCAGAAAATTCATAAACGATCCGGCGCACAGGATGATAATTTTTTTCCAGCCCTTTTGCCGGGAAAATGCCCGGGGATCGCCGGTGTCCTCATCCTCCCCCTCCATGGCGCAGTAGCCGCCGACCGGGAAAGCCCGAAGGGCGTAAAGGGTTTCTCCTTTTCTCTTAGACCACAGAGCCGGGCCCATGCCGATAGCAAACTCATTCACCTTTACCCCCAGCAGTTTTGCGGTGATAAAGTGGCCGAACTCATGGATGGCAATGAGCACTCCAAACAGCACAATGACCAGCAGAACATACAAGAATCTCGCCAAAATGGATCACCTCACACATTGATAAACCGCCTCGCGGGCGGCGCGGTCAGCTTCAAAAATATCGTCCAGCTCTGGAGCGTCCAACACGGGAACCCGGTTCAACGCCGTTTCCACCAGGCGGGAAATGTCCAAAAAAGAGATCTTATCCCCTAAAAACAGGGCTACCGCCGCTTCATTGGCCCCATTGAGAATGGCAGTAGACGTGCCGCCCCGTTTGGCGCACTCCAAGGCCAGCCCCAGACAGCGGAAGGTATCCGAATCCGGCTTTTGGAAGGTCAGCGGCGGACAGGACAGCAGATCCAACGGCTTGGCGGGCCCCGGCGTCCGTTCCGGCCAGGTGAGGGCGTACTGGATGGGCAGGCACATATCCGCGCTGCCCAGTTGGGCCAAAACAGCCCCGTCCTCGAACTCCACCAGGGAGTGAACAATGCTTTCACGATGCACCACAATCTGGATGCGCTCAGGCGGTATGGCATAAAGCCGCATGGCCTCAATAAATTCCAAGCCCTTATTCATCAGCGTGGCGGAGTCAACGGTAATTTTGGCCCCCATGGCCCAGTTGGGGTGTCTCAGCGCCTGCTCCTTTGTGACAAGTGAAAGTTCTTTACGGCTCTTTCCATAGAACGGCCCGCCGGAGGCAGTGATGATAAGCCGCCGGACCGCTTTTCTGCTGCATCCCTGAAGGCATTGGAAAATGGCGGAGTGCTCCGAGTCCACGGGAATAATCTCCGCCCCCTTCTCCTCCGCCCGCGCCATCACCAGCTCCCCGGCACACACCAGGGTCTCCTTATTGGCTAGAGCAATGCGCTTGCCGCAGTCAATGGCGGCCAGGGTGGGCCGCAGCCCCGCCACGCCCACAATGGCTGTGACCACCGTATCCGCCTCCGCCAGCGAGGCCGCCTCCAGCAGCCCTTCCAGGCCGGACACGACTTTGACGCCGGTATCCGCTAAACGCACCCGCAAGTCAGCAGCTGCTTTCTCATCCACCGCCACCGCCAGCTTCGGTTTAAACTGCCGGGCCTGGGCCTCGGCCTGCTCCACGCTGCGATTTACCGTGACAGCGGCCACTTGATAGCCGCAGGCAGACGCCACCTTCAGCGTCTGCCGTCCGATAGAGCCGCTGGAGCCCAAAACAGAAATTGTTCTTTTCATGGTTTCGCCTCTCAAAACACCGGCAGGCATTGGACAATGAACAGCACCACCGGTCCGCAGAACATCATGCTGTCAAACCGATCCAGCATCCCGCCGTGGCCGGGCAGAAGGTGGCCGTAGTCCTTCACACCATACTGCCGCTTGATGAAAGAAAATGCCAGATCACCTATTTCGGTAGCCAGGGCGCCAAACAGCCCGCAAAGCGCCAACGGGAAAAGGTCGACACCGGCCCCCGCAATCTTGCTGGCTGCAATGCCGTAGAGAATGGCAAACACTACCCCGGACACAAACCCACCGATGTACCCCTCCACACTTTTATTCGGGCTGACCTTGGTAACACCCTTGTGCCTGCCCAGGGACACTCCGGCAAAATAGGCCCCGGCATCGGTGGCAAAGGTGAGCAGCACCGCCAGCAGCACAAGATACTGCCCATGATCCATCCGCCGAAGCTCCACCAGAGCAGACAGGGCCAGCGGGATAATGACGCCACCGAACAGGCAGGCCAGGACATGGGAAAAGCCAATCTTGACCCCGCCCTCATCATAGGCCCGGATGGCGCACCAGAAACACACCGCCGTCACCGCGAAGGACAGCAGGTTCACATAAGCCGTCCCCAGTCCGGCCCAGCTCCCAAAGGGCAGCAGGGCGGCAGTCAGAATGGTGACCACCCGCATCGGCATGGTGATCTTCTCCCCTCCCACTGCCCGAAGCAGCTCAAACGCGGCCATAGCCGAGATCAAGCACACCAGCACCGTCCATGCCAGCGGAGGCGGCACCAGCATGATCCACAGCATGGCGGGCATTAAAATTACCGCTACAATGATTCGTTTCGCCATGTCACACACCTCCATACCGGCGGGAGCGGTGCTGATAGGCCGCCAGGGCCCGCAGCAGCTCCTCTTTGGTGAAGTCAGGCCAGAGCACATCGGTGAAATAGAATTCCGCATAGGCGGACTGCCAGACCAGAAAATTAGATGTGCGGATTTCCCCGCTGGGCCGGATGATGAGATCCGGATCGGGCACCCGGGCGGAATAGAGGTACTTGCCAAAAGCCTCCTCTGTCAAGTGCCCCGGGTCTGCCCTGCCTTCCACGCAGTCCAACGCAAACGCCTTGGCGGCCCGCACCAGCTCATCCCGTCCCCCGTAGTTCAGACAAATATTCACCTGGCAGCCATCGTAGCCCTTGGATATCTCCTCCGTCTTCCGGCACAGGTCCTGGAGATGGGGCGCAAGGGGAGACAAATCACCGAAAAAAGCCATCTTCACCTTGTCTCTGGCCATGGTCTCAATGGCCTCGTGGAGATACCTTTCCAGCAGCTTCATAATGGCCGCCACCTCATCGGGAGGCCGCTTCCAGTTCTCGGTGGAAAAAGCGTACACCGTCAGATACTCCAGCCCCAGCTCCTTGGCAAAGGTGGCTATGGTTCGAAAGGTCTCCGCCCCGGCGGCGTGGCCGGCCTTGCGAGGCAGGCCACGGCTTTTGGCCCAGCGGCCGTTCCCGTCCATGATGATGGCCACATGACGGGGCAGGCGGTCCAAATCAACCTGGGGTTTCTCCGCCCGGCGGCGGCGAAGGAAAGCCATATACACCCATCCTAACTTAATTAAGAACCCGTACCAATCGCCTCAGCGCGCATCCTTGCAGACAGAAAACACCATCGTTGCGCAAAAAATCTCCCAATACATGAAAGCATCCCTGTGATTGCCTGCCTTGCCGGCAGCCATTCCGGCTCGCAAATAAGGTGGTACAGCTTCTAACTTTATTGATATTATTGGCAAAAAAGAACCGGGCCATAAGCCTCCAAACAGCACACAAGGGGGGCGCGCCCCCCTTGCCATGCGCTCAGCCGCTTCAGACCGCCATCAATTCCTTTTCCTTGGCGGCAGTGAGGGCGTCGATCTCCTTGCACCGCTTGTCTGTCAGCTCCTGAAGCTCCTTTTCGCTCTCCTTGCGGTCATCCTCGGTGATTTCCGACTTCTTTTCCATGGCCTTCAGGGCGTCCATGGCGTCCCGCCGGATGTTGCGGATTGCCACTTTACCGCCCTCGCCATACTTGCGCACCTGCTTGGTAAGCTCCATGCGGCGCTCCTCGGTGAGCTGGGGGAAAGCCAGGCGGATAACCCGGCCATCATTTTGGGGGTTGATGCCCAGATCGGAGGTCTGGATAGCCTTCTCAATGGCCTTGAGGACACTGCCGTCCCAGGGCTGAATCTGGAGAGTGCGGGGATCGGGGGTAGAGATGCTGGCCACCTGCTGAATAGGGGTGGGTGTGCCGTAATACTCCACCTGGATACGGTCCAGCACGCCGGCATTGGCCCGACCCGCCCGGACGCTGGCAAAGTCGCCCTTTACCGATTCGATGGTCTTGCCCATCTTCACATCGTAGGTCTTGCAGAAATCAGTCATGATCCTTTCCTCCTATATCTTTCACAATTGTGCCTATTTTCTCCCCGTGCACCACACGGAGGATGTTTTCCGGGTCCTTCAGCGCAAACAGGATGATGGGGATGTTGTTGTCCATGCACAGAGACGTGGCGGTGGAGTCCATCACGCCCAGGTGGCGGGCCAGCACGTCGTCGTAAGTGATGCTGTCATACTTTACCGCCTCCGGGTCCTTCAAGGGGTCGGCGCTGTACACTCCGTCCACGTTTTTGGCCAGCAGGATAATGTCCGCGTTGATTTCCGCCGCCCGGAGCACCGCCGCCGTGTCGGTGGAGAAAAACGGGCTGCCGGTGCCGCAGCCAAAGATGACCACTCTGCCCTTCTCCAGATGCCGGACGGCCCGGGAACGGATATACGGCTCGGCGATGGATTTCATTTCAATGGCGGTCTGTACCCGCACATCCACCCCCTTGTTTTCCAGCACGTCGGCCAGCGCCAGGCAGTTGATCGCGGTGGCCAGCATCCCCATATGGTCGGCCCGGGTGCGGTTGCTCATCCCGCGGCCGTCCTTCAGGCCCCGCCAGAAATTGCCGCCGCCCACCACAATGCCAACTTGTACCCCCTCGCCAGCGCAGCGGGCCACCACATCGCACACCTTTTCAATAACATCAAAGTCCAGGCCCCGGCCCGCCTGGCCGCCCAGTGCCTCGCCGCTGACCTTCAGCAGCACACGCTTATACTTCAGCTCCCCCATAGCACGCATCCTCCCCGTCTCAAATTCACGTCCTACCTATGCTTAAGTGGTATTATACTGGAAAATACTCCTCTTGCATAGGGGGGAAATGAAAATTTTCCGTGTATTTTTCCCCGGCGCGGATTGAAGGGCCTTCTCTCTTCATACATTGATGGCAAAGGACAAAGGAGGGTATACTATGATTTGCCGCATCGCCGACCTGCAATATAAGGAAGTGATCGACATCGCCGACGGCACACGGTACGGATTTGTGGGCGACGTGGAACTGGATCCCGAGCGCGGTGCGATACAGAGCATCGTAGTGCGGGGGCAGCCCCGCCTGCTGGGGCTGCTGGGCCGTGAGGCGGACGCCGTATTCCCCTGGTCTGCCGTCAAGCGCTTTGGGACGGACATTATTTTAGTGGACGGCGCTGCCGCAGACAGCCGCCAGCGCAGAAACCGCTGACTTTTTCCCAAGAAATTGTTGAAAAACACTTGCGCTCCCCCATCTCTTGTGGTAGAATATCCAGGCATTCCGCACGAGAGCCGATTTTTCGCCCGGTGCTTTCCCTGAAAGTGGGCGGGAAAAATGAAGTTTTCGGAGGTAAAACCAAAAAACAGGAGGAAAAAACAATGGCAGTCGTATCTATGAAGCAGCTGCTGGAGGCCGGCGTACACTTCGGCCACCAGACCCGCAGGTGGAACCCCAAAATGGCCACCTACATCTACACGGAGCGTAACGGCATCTATATCATCGACCTGCAAAAGACCGTGAAGAAGCTGGAGGAGGCTTATAACTTCGTCAAGGATCTGTCCGGCAACGGCCAGTCCCTGCTGTTTGTGGGCACCAAGAAGCAGGCCCAGGACGCCATCCGCGAGGAGGCCGCACGCTGCGGCATGTACTATGTCAACGCCCGCTGGCTGGGCGGCATGATGACCAATTTCAAGACCATGCGCACCCGCGTGGACCGTCTGAACCAGCTGAAAAAGATGCAGGAGGACGGCACTTTCGACATGCTTCCCAAGAAGGAAGTCATGAAGTTGCTGGGCGAGATCTCCAAGCTGGAGAAGTACCTGGGCGGCGTAGTGGAGATGAAGCGCCTCCCCGGCGCGCTGTTCGTAGTGGATCCCCGCAAGGAGCGCAACGCCATCAACGAGGCCCGCAAGCTGAACATCCCCATCGTGGCCATTGTGGACACCAACTGCGACCCGGACGAGATTGATTATGTCATCCCCGGCAATGACGACGCCATCCGCGCCATCAAACTGATCTCTTCCGTCATGGCTAACGCCGTACAGGAAGGCCGCCAGGGCGTGGACGCCGCCCCCGCTCCTGAAAAGGCTGAGGAGCCTGCCGCTGAGTAAGCCCTCCCCCCTTTTTACTTTGGTTCTACAGCGCCCGCCCGAGGCGGGCGGGCGCTTCCTTATTTACAAAATTGATTTTTTGGAGGTAACGACAAATGGCAATTACTGCTCAGGATGTAAAGGCCCTGCGGGAAATGACCGGCGTGGGTATGATGGACTGTAAGAAGGCCCTGGCCGCCTCTGACGGCGACATGGACAAGGCCGTTGAATGGCTGCGGGAGAAGGGACTGGCCGCTTCCGCTAAGAAGGCCGGCCGCATCGCTGCCGAGGGCATGGCTTACGCCTGCGTCATCGACGGCGTGGGCGTTGTCGTTGAGGTCAACGCTGAGACCGACTTTGTGGGCAAGAATGAAAAGTTTGTGGACTTTGTAAAAGGCGTAGCCTCCACCGTGGCTGCCTGCGCCCCCGCCGATCTGGACGCGCTGATGGAGTGCAAGTATAGCGGCACCGACCTGACCGTCACACAGCAGCAGCAGGAAATGGTGCTGGTCATCGGCGAAAACATCAAGGTCCGCCGCTTCGCCCGCTTTGCCGACGGCACTTCCGTCCCCTATATCCACGCCGGCGGCAAGATCGGCGTGCTGGTTAATCTGGAGGTCACCGGCGGCATTGATGCCACCGAGGTCGGTAAGGACATGGCCATGCAGATTGCAGCGCTGAATCCCCGCTTCCTGGACAAGAGCCAGGTCACCCAGGACGTGCTGGACGAGGAAAAGAAGATCCTCTTGGCCCAGATGGATAACGATCCCAAGATGGCCAGCAAGCCCGCCCAGGTTAAGGAAAAGATCGTTGAGGGCAAGCTCAACAAGTTCTATGCCGAGAACTGCCTGCTTCAGCAGACCTTTGTCAAGGACAACGACGTCACTGTGGAGCAGTATATGAATGCCGCAGCTAAGAAGCTGGGCGGCGCCATCACCCTGAAGGACGCCGTGCGTTTTGAGAAGGGTGAGGGCATTGAGAAGAAGCAGGAGAACTTTGCCGAGGAGATTGCCAAGCTGGCGCAGTAATTTTCGCTGTTCCCGTCGCTCCAATCTTGAACATGTCAACACCCCAATAACGACCCGCAAAAGGGCTCAGGAATTCACCATTCCTGGGCTCTTTTTTTGCGTTTCTCCCCTTAGGCCAGCCTCCGCCCATCCTCATTTTTCGCTTCTTCGGAGCATCAGAATAGTGCAAATTTCAGCAAAAAATCCTAAAAACGAGGTTTTTCAAGCAATTTCTTGCCCTCACCTCTCCCGTTCTCCTATTTTGCACGCCCCATGCCATCTCCATGAAAATCAATCATAAAACAGGCGCGTAGCGGGCTAAAATCACGGACTTTCTAAGAAAATGAAGCTGATTTTTGCGAAATTGCTGAGCAGCACAGCTAAACTGGATGTTTGCTCCTGAAAAGTGCAAAAAATAGAGGATGGCGGGGGAACGCCCGGGGACATCGATTCCCCCTCCACCACAGCTTATATTACCTCGTATAATAAGATTTGCAGACGATTTATAGTGAGTCTGCTTAGTTCACTTTGCAATACCAGCAGGCTATGAGATGCCCGTGGTACAATAGCTGTAGGACAGCAGGGTCAAGTTCTCTGTTACCTTGTTGGGCTGGGAAGTCGCTTCAGACGGAGTCTGTTCCCCTGAACCGGAAGTTAGCTGCAAACTCATTAGCTGTTTGCCGGGAGTTGGGCCGCCCTTTCAGCAGTGGGGGCTTTCGCATTGGCCCACCCTGGAATGATTCTGATACGCGAGGTTGCGGATGCTCCGGTGATCACGGGTATCTCAAAGCCTGCTGGCCTAAAAATCCACAATGGGGAGGTGAAATTGTGGAACAACTTTACGTTGGCATTGACGTGAGCAGTACCAAACACGCAGCGTACCTGATGAAACCCGATGGAGACAAGTTTTCCAGCTTCCCAATGCAAAACGACCGCAGCGGTGCTAAAATGATTTCAGAGAAAATCGTGTCGGCGCTCACAAAGCTGGGACTGAAAGACGTGGTGATCGGCATGGAAGCCACCTCGATTTATGGAGATAATCTGGTATACGCACTCCGTGAGGATGGCAATCTGGGCCGGTTCCATCGGAAAATCCATGTACTCAATCCCAAACAGGTCAAAAATTTTAAGAGCCTGTTTAAAATCTTCTAATGAGGATGGCAATGAGGGCAAACGTGAGAA
>CAPOAR010000083.1:0-13937 GCA_948670295.1 uncultured Oscillospiraceae bacterium
GGTCGGTGCGGCAGGCGAAGAGCAGCGAGCCGTCCGGGCCGTCCTCGTCCAGCAGGCTGAGGTCCCGGCCGAAGCGGGGCCACGCCTGGGCGGGGGACTGGAGGCGCAGGGCAATGGACTGCCGGGCGCATTGGCGCAGGTCCCGGTTTGGCATCAGCTCACTCATGCCGCGCAGCGCCCCCTTTCTGTACCTGTTCTTCAACATCCGTGCCGCCACGCTCCGCCTGCTCGCAGCGCGGGGCTTCGCTGTGCCCCGGCCCCGCCTTGTTCCATCCGCGCTGCTCACCACGGCCCAGCGCCCGCACCAGCTCCTGGCTGGGGGTGACGTACACCGTGCGGTAGGTGTTATAGACCACGTAGCCCGGCTTGGCCCCGGCGGGCTTTTTCACCGCCTTGACGGGGGTGTAGTCCACCGGCACCTGGCCCGACTCCCGCCCCTGGGAGAACCAGGCCGCCAGCATGGCCGCCTCGGTGAGGGAGGCCCCGTCCGGCTCCGCGCCGCCGGTTTTTAAAATCACGTGGGAGCCGTGGAGCTTCTGGGCGTGGAGCCACAGGTCCCGCTTGTCCGCGTCCCTGGTGGTGAGCCGGTCGTTCTGGGTGTTGTTCTTGCCCACCAGGATGGCCAGCCCCGCGCTGGACTGGAACTGCATGGGCTTGGCCTGGACGGTTTTCACCTTGCCCTTGGCGGTCAGCTTCCTCTTGTGCTGCTTCAGATAGCCGTTGTCCATCAGCTCCTGGCGGATCTCCTGCAAATCCCGGTCCCCCTCGGACAGGGAGATCATTTGCAGCACGCTGTCCAGGTAGGACAGCTCCGCCCGGTTTTTCTCCAGCTGGAGGGTGAGCATCTCCTCCGCCTTCTGGGCCTTTTTGTAGTCCTTGTAATACCGTGCCGCGTTCTGCTGGGGGGTGAGCAGGGGGTCCAGGGGGATGTCCACCTCCGGGCAGTCCGGGTGGTAGTAGTTCTGGGCCCGGAGGACGGCCTGGCCCTTGCGCATCTGGTGGAGGTTGGTGGTGATCACGTCGCCGTATTGGCGCAGCTTTTCCCGGTCCGCAGTCCTGGCCAGATCCCCCTCCTGGTTGACGATCTTTTTGGCGGTGCGGTTGCGGGCCTGGGTGATGGAGCGGATGAAGTCCTGCCCCCGCTGCTTCACCCGCTCCTGGGCCTCCTTCTGCTCGTAGAAATCGTCCAGCAGCTGGGAGAAGGTGGGATAGCGGCGCAGCTCCACCGAGGGGCCGTATTGCAGCACCGGCATGAAGGTGAAGTCAAAGGGCTTGCCGTCCCGGACAAGGACAATGGGGGTGAAGTCCTCCGCCCGCACCCGGTCCATCAGCAGCTCCAGGCGGTTTGCCAGCCCCTCCCGGGTGCCCTCCCCCTGAAAGGCCAGCTCCCGGGCGGCCAGGGGGGACAGGCCGTTGAAGGTGTCCAGCAGCCATCTGTCCTGGCCGTCCCCCTCCGGGGCGTTTTGCAGCACGAAGGCGCGCAGCCCGTCCGGGGCCATGGCGGAGGGGTCCAGCCGCCCGGTGGGCTCGGGGGGGGCGTAGAACAGCCCCGGCATCACGGGGCGCTTGGCGGACAAATCGCCGTCCGCCCGGCGCATGCAGTCGGTGATCCGCCCCGCGCCGTCCAGCATGATCAGGTTGGACTTGCGCCCGATGCACTCCAGCACCAGCCGCCGCTCCACCCGGTCGCCCAGCTCGTCCAGCGTCTCGAACCGAAAGTCCAGCAGCCGCTCCATGGAGGGCTGGGCGAGCTCCAGCAGCCGGGCCCCGGTGAAGTGCTTGCGCAGCAGCATACAGAACATGGGGGGCGTCTCCGGGTTTTCCCGGGGGACGCGGGTGAGCTGGGCCCTGGGGTGGGCGGGGCTGGCGGACAGCAGCAGCCGCACGTTGTCCCGTCCGGCCCGCATGTGGAGCACCGCCTCGTCCCGGGCGGGCTGGTAGAGCTTGTCCACCTTGCCGCCGGTGAGCTTTTCCCGCAGCTCCCCGGCCAGGGCGGTCATAAAGATAGCGTCAAAAGGCATGGGCAGCCTCCTCCATCATGGCGTCAAACAGCTGGTTCAGGCGCTCCGTTTTCCCTTGCAGGTACAGCCAGCCGAACAGGGATTCCAGCGCCGTGGCGGCGTGGTACTCCCCTACGCTGGCCCCGCGGGGGACGGCGGCGGTGTGGCTGTTGCGGCCCCGGCGGTACACCCCCTGCTCCTCCTCGGTGAGCAGGGGCAGGATGGCGCGGGCCAGCTTGGCCTGGGCGGGGGCGGCCACGTACTTGACCGCCGCCTTGTGCAGCCCGGCGTTGGTGGCCTTGCCGTGCAGGCACAGCCACGAGCGCACCATCAGCTCATAGACCCCGTCCCCCAGGTGGGCCAGCCCCAGGGCGCTGAGGCGCTCCATTGTGTCCTGTCCGGCGGACAGGTGAAAATAATCCATGGGAATTTCTCCAATCATGCTCAATGTCCGATAAATTATATCACAAGATTAAAAAAACGCAAGGGGAAGGGCGGCTGCTGCGGCAGCCGCCCTCAGTCCGTCGAAAAAGGCTTTGCCTTTTCCGACGGGAAAAGCTGCGGCCTCATGTGCGCACTCGCTGTCCGCCTGGGGCGGCCAACTCGCACGCTGTTCGGCCGAGAAGTGTTTTCCCCGACGCACAGGTCGCCGGAGAAAACGGATTTCATTTTCTTCGCGCCTGCGGGCGCGAACTCTGCGAGGCTTTATCGACAAGCTCAGGGCAGCCGCCCTGTTGAATACGCCTATGGTTTGCGCCACACCATCTGGATATGGGGGATGCCGTCCTCCAGAAATTCCTGGGAGGTCTGGACGAAGCCCGCCTTCTCGTAGAGTTCCCTGGCGTAGGTCTGGGCCTCGATGGTGATGGCCTGCGCCCCGAACTTCTCCTGGGCGGCGCGGATGCCCTCGGCCACGATGCGGCCGCCCAGGCCCTGGCGGCGCTTCACCGCGATGACCCGTCCGATGGAGACGGTGTCGAAGGTGGTGTGGGGGGGCAGCAGGCGCAGGTACGCCTGGATGCCCTCTTCGCTGCGCAGCCACAGGTGGTAGGCGCTCTTGTCCGCGTCGTCCACCTCGGGATAGGCGCACTGCTGCTCCACGATGAACACCGCCACCCGCAGCTTATAGAGCTCAAACAGCTCGTCCCGGGTGAGCTGGGAAAAATGCTTCACAATAAGTTCCATGGTTTTCGTCCTCCTGCTGTCTCTTTGATTGCCACGGGCCGGCCGGTGCGTCAACCCAGGCGCGGCGCCGCGGGCCCTGCCCGCCTGCCGGTATCCAGGCACGGGCGGCAGCGCAAATAGGGGTGCCTGCGTCGAAAGCCGCTGGCGCCGGGAGGGTTTGGATAAGCCCTGCGTATAGGGCTCCCCCGTAAAAGGGGGATTCTTAAGGGGGAAGGCCGGCTATGGGAGCGGCCCGCCCTTTGGGCCGTTTCCATTTGGAGGCCGCCCCCTTAAGCGCGCTCTTTGGTCACTTTCTCTCGCGTGAGAGAAAGTGACATCCCCCGTCCCGCCCGCAGGCGGGTCTGCAAAGGCCCAACGGCCTTGCAAAGCGTGTGATCTCCGATTATTCGCTGCGCAGCGCCTCCACCGGGTCCTTCTTGGCCGCGCCCCGGGAGGGCACCAGCCCCGCGAATACGGTGAGTATCACGCTGATGGCAACCAGGATGGCCCCCGCCCCGGCGGGCAGCACGGCGGACAGGTCGTCCAGCCCCGTCAGGCTGTGGATCACCGCGTTGATGGGGAAGGTGGCCGCCACGCTCACCAGGATGCCCAGCAGGCCCGCCGCCAGCCCCACGATGAGGGTTTCGGCGTTGAACACCCGGGACACGTCCCGCTTGGACGCGCCCACCGCCCGGAGGATGCCGATTTCCTTGGTGCGCTCCAGCACGGAGATGTTGGTGATGATGCCGATCATGATGGACGACACCACCAGGGAGATGGACACAAAGGCGATGAGCAGGTAGCTGATGCCGCTGATGATGCCGGTGATGGAGCTCATCAGCAGGGCCACATAATCGGTGTAGGAGATCTCGTCCTCCTCGTTTTCCACCCCGGCGTTATACTCCTTGATGAGGTCGGCGATCTTGTCCTTCTGGGCGAAGGTGGTGGCGTAGATGCTGATGGCGGAGGGGGCGTCCAGCCGGGTATAGCCCAGCAGATCCAGGTTGTCCTCATAGGTGGAGGAGGAGCGGGTGGGGGGCATATAGTTGTCGTACAGGTAGACGAACTGCCACGGCTCCAGCGGCTCCACCGGCATGGGCAGGGGAGAGGCGTCCAGATCCGCCGCCGCATCCAGCATGGCCGCCAGCTGGTCCTGGCTCATGGCCCCCAGCTGCTGCGCCACCCCGGCGGCATACTGCTCCCGCACGGCCTGGGCGATGGCCTCCTCCACTTTGGCGAAGAGGTCCTCATCGCTCATGTCGGCGATGTAGCCCCGCACGGTGTCCCCGTCCACCCCCATCTCGCCGGCGTACTGCTCCACGATCATATCCTCGATGGCCTGCCGGGTCATGCCCGCCATCTGCTGCTCCACCACCCCGTCCACGTACTCCTGGGAGGGCTGGCCCATCAGGTCGATGTAGGCCTCGGCCTTGTTCTGGACGGACAGGGTGCGCAGGTGGTCCTGGATATCCTGGCGCTTCTGCCGGTCGGAGGGCTCCACGTCGGTGTCCTTGGGGAAGGGGAGGCCGGAGATGACATCGGTTTCCGGATCATCCAGCTGGGCCTTCAAAATCTCGGTGTCCCCGGTGGTCTCGATGGCGAAGCGGGTGAGGGCGCTGGTGTAGCCGATGCCGCCGGACAGCATCCCGCTGCCACCCTCCAGGGGCCGGGCTATGCCGGACACCTTCAGGCGGATGCCGGTGTCGCCGCTGTTGTAGAGGAAGTCCATCCCCGCCGCGGTGGCGGACATATCGGTGTAGGTGTCCGTGGCCGGGTCGTGCTGGTAGTACTCCGCCGGGAGGATGAGCTTGAAGTCCAGGCCGCACAGATCCTCATAGGACCAGCTCACGTCCCCAAACTCCACCGGCTCCCCCTGGGACATGGAGGTCATAACCTGCTCCATATCGTCGTGGGGCATCAGCCCCAGGGCGTACAGCATCAGGTCGGAGATCTCGTTGTTGCCGTCCACAAACAGGATCACCTCGTCGTGCCCCTGGGGCCAATCGCCATAAAGCAGCTGGTAGTCCGCCTTGACCTGGGGGGCGATGAGCGCGCCGTCCTCGCCGGGCAGCAGCTCCTCCCACACCTCCATGGCGGAGTACATGGAGCCCATCTGCTCAAAGTAGGACGAGTAGTCGCCGCCGTACATGGCGGTCATGGCGTCCTGCATCAGGGTCATCACGTCGCACTTGATGATATCCCCGTTTTCGTCCTGGGCGTAGATGTCGAAGTCAAAGTCATAGCTGTAGTGGATGTTGGCCATGTCCTTGATGCCGCCGCCCCCGTTATCCAGGTACTCTTTAAACGCCTCCAGGTTGTTGGTCTCCACTTTGGCGTTGAGCATGGAGTCCATCATGTCGTACATGACGGTGGAGGGGTACACCCGGTCCGGGTCCTGGCCCTCGGCGGCCGCCCCGGTGAGCTGGTCCCGCCGCGCCCCCATAAGGGAGGCCATCATGGCGGTCATGTCGGTGCTCTCCGCCTGGATGGTGAGGGGGTAGCTGGACAGGGTGTCCTCCTGCACCTGGTTGATATAGTCGTTGATGCCTGCGGACAGGGCCAGGATGAGGGCGATGCCGATGATGCCGATGGACCCGGCGAAGGCGGTGAGCACCGTGCGGCCCATTTTGGTGCGCAGGTTGGTCAGCGACAGGGACAGGGCGGTGAGGAAGGACATGGAGGGCTTTTTGTCCGCCCTGGCCTGTTTGCCGGTGAGGACGGGGGCCTGCTCTTCGGCGTGGTAGGGGTTGGTGTCCCCGGTGACCCTGCCGTCCTTCAGGGTGACGATGCGGGTGGAGTACTGCTGGGCCAGCTCGGGATTATGGGTGACCATGATGACCAGCCGGTCCCGGGCCACCTCCTTCAAAAGCTCCATCACCTGCACGCTGGTCTCGCTGTCCAGCGCGCCGGTGGGCTCGTCGGCCAGGAGGATGTCCGGGTCGTTGATGAGGGCCCGGGCGATGGCAACGCGCTGCATTTGGCCGCCGGACATCTGGGAGGGCACCTTGTTGAGCTGGTCGCCCAGCCCCACCTTTTCCAGGGCGTGCACGGCCCGGCGGCGGCGCTCCTTCTTGGACACGCCCGCCAGGGTCAGGGCAAGCTCCACGTTGGAGAGCACCGTCTGATGGGAGATCAGGTTATAGCTCTGGAACACGAAGCCGATGGAGTGGTTGCGGTAGGCGTCCCAGTCGCCGTCCTTGTAGTCCTTGGTGGAGCGGCCGTTGATGATGAGGTCGCCGCTGGTGTAGCGGTCCAGGCCGCCGATGATGTTCAGCGTGGTGGTTTTGCCGCAGCCGGAGGGGCCCAGGATGGACACGAACTCGTTTTCCCGGAACTCCAGGTCCACCCCCCGCAGGGCCTCGATGGTGTTCCCCCCCAGGGTGTACTGCTTGGTGATGTTGGATAGCTTTAACATATGGTCTTACTCTCCTTTGGTTTGTTCAAACAGGTAGTCCAGCATTTGGTTGGCCGCCAGGTAGCCCCGGACCAGCTCCGCCTTGGCGTCGTTGGGCAGGGCGCCCAGCAGCTCCAGATAGTGGTTCAGCTTTGCCTGAATCCGCTCCGCCGCCGCCCGGCCCTTGGGCGTGAGGGAGAGGATCACCACCCGCCGGTCTGACTCCTGCCGGGTCCGGGTGAGGAAGCCCTCCTGCTCCATCTTCTTGCACAGGGATGAGGCGTTGGCCTGGTCGATGACCGCCAGGTCGCTGATATCCCCCACCGCCGCGTCCTGCCGGTACAGGTGGGCCAGCACGCAGGACTGGAGGGTGGTAATGCCTTCCGACTGCACCACCGGGTCCAGCAGGCGGGAGGCCTTTGACTTCAGGGTCTGGAACATGGTGAGAACGGAAAAGCGTTCGTCTTCGTTCACAGGATCACCTCCAAATATATTTGCTTCACATATATTAGCGGGGGCCGTCCGACTTGTCAAGGGAAATTATATGTTGTTCACATATTGTTTACAGCGCAAAAAAACACCCCCGGCAGGGCCCTGCCGGGGGCGTCTTGAGCGGTGCGGGCGGGTGAAACGGCCGCGCCGCGCGCAAAACCAGGGCGCAGGGCTGGGCCTATCTCCTGCCCGACAGGGCAAACCCCAGCACGGTGCCGCACAGCCCGCCGATGATGTGGGTGAGCTGGGATACGTTGTCCTTGACGAAGATGGCGTCCCACAGCTCGCCCCCCAGGTAGAAGATGGCCACCAGGATCAGGGTGGT
Source organism: uncultured Oscillospiraceae bacterium (assembly GCA_948670295.1). Lineage (GTDB taxonomy): Bacteria > Bacillota > Clostridia > Oscillospirales > Oscillospiraceae > Enterenecus. The sequence goes on from CAPOAR010000083.1 coordinate 7,376, forward strand.
GGGGATTGCGCCGTTGCGTACCCCGCCGAAGGAGGAGAGCAGGATCATCATGAACACGATGCCCGACGCCCCCAGCAGTGCGGTGCTGGGGAAGAAGAGGAACTGCACCAGCCCGGACACCAGGGCGGTGAACAAAATGGCCCACAGCACGTTCCAGCTGCCGAAGCGATCCTCCAGGTTGGGGCCCAGGACCAGGATGAGCACCATGTTGCCGATATAGTGGGCGTAGCCGCTGTGGCCCAGCGCGTGGCCGAAGAAGCGCAGCCAGGCCAGGGGGTCGGCCAGGGAGCACTGGTAGACGGAAAATAAGCGGGCGTTGGCCCAGCCGCCGGTGAAGTAGTTGGCCGCCAGGGCCAGGAGGGAGATCAGGGCAAAGGTGAGGGTCACCGGGGCGTTATAGGAAATCTTCATGGTGGGGCGGTTTATGTCGTTTCGGGCCATGGCTGGTCACCTCGGGTAAAAAATACTGCCGGCCGCAGGGGCGGCTGGCAGTATTATACCCGATTTCCGCGGAAAAGGGAAGGGGAATTTACCTGTCCTGGGGGCGCAGCCGCCGCTTGGAAGCAAGGTATGCTGTTGGGAAACGCGCCGCCGGAGTACCTAGGCTTTTTAGATAAAATAGATGAGGAAAAAAGAAAATTACATGTTGATTTTCAACGAAATTTGTGGTATCATTTTAATGAAGTTAAGCGGCAGGCGCGGGAAAGGAGTTTTCTATGGGAAAAAACGATATGGCGCGGTTATCCTGGTGGGCCCATTGGTACTTGCCCCAGGGGGAGGCGGAGAACGTTGTCGCTGACTATGGGGATAAGGCGGGGGCGCCGTCTTTCGCCGGTGCGGAGCGGCCGCAGGAAGCGGCAAAGAAATTGGTCCGGCCCCAATCCTATTGCGTTTGGCTGGGTGTGTTCGCAATTTTGGCCGCCTGCGCCGTGATTCCCGTGCTGAGTTCCAGGAAATTCGGATGGGACGCAATGCGCGTCGTTTGGAAAAGCCTGTTCTCCTCCGGCTTCCCGTTGTACCGTGTCTTTCTGGCGGTGGGGGTGGTTGTGCCCCTGCTTTGGTTCCGGCGGCGGAAGGGGGATAAGAACCCGCCCCTGCACAAGCCGATTGCCGTTATGCTGGCAATATTAGTGATAACGGTGGGAATCCTGTGGTGGATGCTGTGGAACTATGAGCATGTATTTTTTGGCGGGTTTGATCCCATTTTAGGGGGGCTTCATGCCGGGGAAGTGAACGCGTTGGCCATGAAATGTATTGCGGCGCTGCTGGCGGCAGCGGGTGTGGCGGGGCTGGTGAACGCCCGCACCATTGACCGCCGGTGGCGGGCGGTGTATGTCCTCAGCCTGTGCGCGCTCATGATGGCGCTGAAAATCTCAAGTATGTTCGTTTATTTGGATGTGTCCTCTACCCCAATGGAATGGGCCTTTCCAACCATGCTGGAGCTCACCGCAGTGGGCCTGATTGGGGCTGGGGTGTCCCTATGCTGATAAAACCCGGCAGGGTCGCGGCTGTTTCCACAGAATAAAAAGTCCGGGAAAGTTTCCCGGACTTTTTTGTTTGCCCTGCGGGGCGCGGCGCGCCCCCGCGTCCGGCCTCGCTGCGGTCCAAGCGTCCTCGCCGTCCGCTTCTCCGCGCTTCCTGATCACGCTGCGCCTGTTCGCGGCGCGGTTCTAAGCCCTCCGATTCCGCAAAAGCTGTCCGGCCCCCGTGGGGCCTCCCCGCTTTTGCTCCACTTTGGTCTTAGCCCGCGGCTCACGACGGCTCCGCGCTTCTTACATATCCCAAACCAGGGGCCCGCCGTCCTGGTCCACCAGGGGGCACAGCCCGCCCGCGTAGCCGGACTGGGCAAGCAGGTACTGTACCCCGGTGGCGGTGTCCAGCAGCACCGTGATCTGGGGGCTGGAGAGGCCGTTGCCCTCCCTGTGAATGACTTGGAAGCGGTCGTTTTTTGCCATGGTGATCCATCCTTTCTATTTGAGGTCAAACAATATTATATATCATATGGTGTTGGCCTGTCAATAGGGGACGGACGCGTTTACGAGGGGTGATTCTGCAATAGGAGCCGGATGGAGGAAAACGCCAGCAGCGCCATGGTAATCATCATGACAACGCCGTTGGCCCGCACCGCCCAATCGGGCAGGGTGAAGAAGATCCGTCCTGCCGTCCACAAAATTACCGACAAGGCCAGCGCCAGAAAGCTGAAAAATCGTAATTTTTTCATCAAATATTCTCCTTTGGAATCAGCTCCGCCAGGTCGGCGGGCAGGGGGGCGGCAAAGCGCAGCGGCGTGCCGGTGATGGGGTGGGTCAGCTCCAGCCGCGCGGAGTGGAGGGCGGGGCGGGCGATGAGCGTCCGGTTTTCCGTCCCATACAGGAAGTCCCCGGTGAGGGGACAGCCCAGGTGGGCCATGTGGACGCGGATTTGATGGGTGCGCCCGGTCTCCAGCTCCAGCTCCACCAGGGTGCGGGGGCCGCAGACGCGCAGCACCCGGTAATGGGTGAGGGCGGGCTTGCCGCCGGGGTGCACCGCTCGCCTGTCCGGGGAGCCCTCTGCCAGGCCGATGGGGGCGTCTACAACGCCGGAGGGGGCGGGGGGCACGCCGTCGCACACCGCCAGGTACACCCGGCGGAAGGCCCCGGTGTGGAGCTGGAGCTTCAGCCGTTCCTGGGCGTGGGGGTGCTTGGCCGCCACCAGCAGGCCCGAGGTGCCCTTGTCCAGCCGGTGGACAGGGTGGAAATCGGCCTCCTCCCCAGCGGTTTTGTAATGATACATCAAAAAATTACCCAGAGTATCGTCAAAATGGCCGTGTCCGGGGTGGACCAGCACCCCGGGGGCCTTGTTGAGGACGATCAAATCCCAGTCCTCGTACAGGATGTCCAGCGGGCCCTCCGCCGGGACCACACCGGAGGCGGGGGCCGGGGGCGTCAGGCGCGCCGCCAGCGTCTGCCCCTCCCGCACCCGGACGCGGACGTTCACCCGCGCCCCGTCCAGGGTGATGCCGTCCTCCAGCCACTTGATCCGCCGCAGCACCGTGCCGGACAGCCCCAGGGTCCGGCGCAGCAGGGTGTTGACCTCCGCGCCCGCCAGCTCCGGGGTGATGGACAGCGTCAGATACCGGGCGCTCACAGCTTTTTGGACAGGTAGAGGTTAGCGATGAGCCAGACAACGGCGTACACCGCCACCACCCCCAGCACCGCCAGGGCGGCCTCCATGCTCACCGCCACCAGCACGAACATGGAGCATGCGGCGGCGAAGAAGGTGAACATCCCGGCGAATTGGTAGGACTGGTTGAGGATGGCCTTCTCCCGCTCATCCTGCTCCTGGATCTTGGCCTTCTTCCGGGCCGCCGGGTGGGTGAGCAGGTACTGCATCCGCACCAGCAGGAACACCGAGCAGATGGCGATGCCGCTGGAGCCGCCCAGGTAGAAGCCCCGGGCAAAGGCGGGCAGCACATCGCTGTCATGAATCAGCAGGAGGTAGCAGACAAGGCCCGTCAGCCCCACCGCCAGCAGGCCGAAGCCCGCCAGACGGCGGCGGCGCAGGGAGCGCTCATAGTCGGACGTATCAAATATGTGCAGCATCATAGGGGTTCCTCCTTATTCCCGGCCCAAGAGCCGGCGCTTGAAGGCGTGGAATTTATCGAACACGGGCCGGGTCTTAGGGGAGCCGTACAGCAGGCCGATCAGCAATAGCGCGCAGGCCGCGCCGGACAGGAGATGGGCCGCGGCCACCGCAGGGCCCCCCAGCTCCAGCACGTTTCGGATGAGCAGGCTGATCCACAGCAGGGTGACGCCGGCGGCAAAGGCGGGGTTGATGTTAAAATTACAGTTGCGCCTCATGGTTCTTCCTCCTCAAACAGGAAAATGTCCTCGATGGTGGTGTCAAAGTATTTGGCGATCTTGTGGGCCAGCAGGAGCGAGGCGTTGTAGCGCCCGCTCTCCAGCGAGATGATGGTCTGCCGGGTGACAGCCACCGCCTCGGCCAGCTCCGCCTGGGAGATGCGCCGGGCTTTGCGCAGCTCGGCGATGCGGTTTTCCATGTCAGCCCTCCTTTGGATGTAAAGTTTGCTTTACAAGATGGAGTATAGCACGCTTTACATTTCGTGTCAAGCGTATTTTACATTTTTGCAAAAAAACTTCCCCGGAACCTGTCCGGGGAAGTTTTTGAACGTCTGGCAGGGTTCCGCCGCCCGCAGGCGGCGAAATTAAATGAAATCCATTTCAGGGACGGCCCCGAAAATGCCTCCCGGAGCGCAAGCGTGTCCCAGGGGGCGCGAGCCGGGGCGCGGACCCCATCGCGGAAAAGGGCTTTGCCCCTTTCGGCGGTTACTCCGCGGATATCATATAGTAGTACACAGGCTGCCCGCCGGACAGCAGGGTGATCTCGGCGTTGGGGCACTGCTTCTGGAAGATGGACAAAGCCTCGTTGGCCTGCTCCTCGCTGACATCCTCGCCGTAGAAGATGCTGATGAACTCGGCGTTCTGCTGGCTGTCCGCCTGGGCCAGCCGCTCCAGCAGGGAGCCGATGGCCCGGTCGGTGCCGAACAGCTGGCCCTCCGCCAGGGCCATGTAATCCCCCTCGTGGATGTCAAAGCCGTCAAAGTCGGAGTTCCGGGCGGCATAGGTGACCTCGCAGGTGCGCACGTTTTTGCGGGCCTCCTCCATGGCGGCGGCGTTGGTCTGGGTGTCCGCCTCCGGGTCCAGCACCAGCATGGCGGAGATGCCCTGGGGCACGGTGCGGGTGGGCACCACCACCACCTCCTTGCCCTCGATGAGCCCCACGCACTGCTGGGCGGCCATGATGATGTTTTTGTTGTTGGGCAGCACGAACACCACCTCGGCGGGGGTGCGGGCGATCTCCCGGCAGATATCCTCGGTGGAGGGGTTCATGGTCTGGCCGCCGGAGATCACCCCGTCCACGCCCAGGTCCTTGAACACGCCGGCCATGCCCGCGCCGGCGCTGACGGCCACCACGCCGTACTTCTTTTCCGGCGGGGCGATGGCGTCCCCGCCCTCATGGCCCTCCAGCTCCGCCTCGACCTGGTCCAGATCGTCGGTGGACTGGGCCTTTTTGCCTGCGGCCAGCTCCTCGGCCTGGGTGCGCATGTTCTCGATCTTGGCCAGCTCCAGGGTGCCGTATTTCTGGGCCTCGCTGAGGGCCGCGCCGGGGGTGTCGGTGTGGACGTGGACCTTGAACGAATCGTCGTCCTCGCCGATGACCAGGCTGTCGCCGATGCCGTTCAGGTAGGCGCGGAAGGGCTCGATGGACTGCCCGGGGGTCTTGCGCACGATGAACACCGTGTCGAAGGTGAAGGTGATATCCTCCTCCGACAAGGCGCCGAAGTCGGCGCCCTCCTTGACGGGCAGGCCGCCGTCCTCCTCCTCGGGGACGGGCAGGCCCCGCAGCTCGTCCAGCATCCCCTGGAGGATGCACAAAAAGCCCTTGCCCCCCGCGTCCACCACGCCGGCCTTCTTCAGCACCGGGTTTTGGTTGACGGTGTTGGCCAGGGCGGCCTGGCCCTCGGCGATGGCGGCCTCCAGCACCGCCTCTACGCTGTTGTGCTCCTGGGCGGCCTGGGACGCCTTGGCGGCGGCCAGGCGGGACACCGTTAAAATGGTGCCCTCGGCGGGCTTCATCACCGCTTTATAGGCGGCGGATACGCCCTCGCTCAAAGCGGCGGCAAAGGCCGCGCCATCCGCCTCGTCCCGCTCCTTCAGCCCCTTGGACACGCCCCGGAACAGCAGCGACAGGATGACGCCCGAGTTGCCCCGGGCCCCCCGCAGCAGGGCGGAGGCGTTGATGGAGGCGGCCTTGCCGATGGACTGGGCCGGCTTCTTCTTCGCCTCGGCGGCGGCGGTGCCGATGGTCAAGGACATGTTGGTGCCGGTGTCCCCGTCGGGGACGGGGAAGACGTTCAGATCGTTGATGGCCTGTTTCTGGGCGCTGATGGAGGCGGAGCCGTGGATCACCATGCGCTGAAACAGCGCGCCGTCAATGATATCTACCATAGTTGGATATCCTCTCTTTCTGGGCCGGTTTAACCGATCACCATGGAATCCACGCAGACGTTGACGCTGCGCACCTCCACCCCGGTGAGGCGGTGGACGTTGTACTTCACTTCGTTCTGGATGGATTGGCCCACCGCCACCAGGTTCACCCCGTTGTCCACGATGATGTGCAGGTAGATGGAGATGGACTGGTCGTCGTTATAGACGATCTTCACGCCCTTGGACATGGATTCCCGCCGCAGCAGATGCACCAGCCCGTCGGTCTTGGAGCGGAACGCCATGCCCTTCACGCCGTAGCAGCTGGTGGCCACCGCGCCGGTGAGGTTGGAGTATACGTCGCTGGTCAGCCGGACGAGACCTTTTTCAGTCTGTATTTTCATGGGAACCTTCCTTTCTTCACATGCAAGAGGGCCGCCGTTTCTCATTCATTGCTCCCCATATTGTATTCTATTTCATTGAAAAATACAAGCCCGTTTTGCCGCCAAAATATTTGGGGACGTTCCAAATATTTTGGGGATTTTTTCCCGGTTTGGGGGGCCGCCCCCGCGGGGGCG
>CAPOAR010000084.1:0-13917 GCA_948670295.1 uncultured Oscillospiraceae bacterium
TGTCACATAGGCGAGCGTACTCGCCGATCAAATCGTCGCCGCGCAGGACGCTGATCCGTCCCATGTTGGTAAGTGTGGTGAGTTGGTTGAGGTTGCGTCCCTGAGCCTTCAGTTCAGAGAGCACTTCATCCAGACCGTCTACCCGGACGATCTCTTGTCCGAGGCCGCAGATGATCAGGTAGTTGGTGAGGGTCATATTTGCGTCACGTGCCCGCGCCTGGAGCTGGCGTTTGACCTCCGTCGTCATCCGGGCGGTGACGATCTCTGTTTTCTTCTTCTGCATTGAACTCCTTTCTCTCCCCCTTTAGGGGGCAGGGGGGGCCGGGGCATATGCCCGCCCAAGACGCACCTAGAGAGACTACCACGGAGTTTTTCAACGGTGTGGTCGAGCTGGTGCAGTCCTCTGGCTTCTGGCCGGAGTGCAGTGCCTTTACACCAACGAGGGCCGTACTTATCCCATCCCCGTCATCTCCTTCTTCGCGGCCTCCAACGAGATCCCCAACTTCAACGATCCCCAGGAAAAAATCCTGGAGGCCCTCTATGACCGGCTGGAGCTGAAGGTGGTGACGGACAACATCTTAGACCGTGCCAAGCGGCTGGCGGTGCTGGCGGACAAGCAGGCGGGGCGCGCCGGACAGATCGCCGCATCCATCACTCTGGATGAGCTGGAGCAGATGCAGAAGGAAGTGGCGGCGATCCCGGTGCCCGACGCTGTGAACGAGCTGGCTGACGATATCCTGTGCCAGCTTCGGAAGGACGGCGTCCCGGTGTCGGACCGCAAGTACCTCAATTACTACCCCATCGCTCAGGCCAAGGCGTGGCTGTCCGGCCACAGCCAGGTGGAGTCCCAGGATCTGCTGGCCCTGAAAAACTACCTCTGGCAGAAGCCGGGGGACCGGCCCGGGGTGGAAACTGTGCTGGAGCGCATGTGCGTCAACCCCATGCAGGACAAGGTGAACGGCATCCGCGCCATGGCGGTGGACGTGCGGACGGAGTTCGACGCGGCCATCTCCGATACCAGTAAACCCAACGCGGGCAGCAAGGCCCTCATCAAGCTGCGGGGCGAACTGGTGCGGCTCTACAATGAGCAGCAGAAACTGGCGGCGTCTGCCCAGTCCGATGGCGAGAAGGCGCTGACGGACGGCCTGCTGGCGGATATGGAACAGATCAGCAGGAAAGCCCATGAGACGGCAGGCTTCACCTACACGCCGCGGGAGCAGCTGGCGGCACTGCAATAAAATGATAGGAGGATAAAATCATGTTGAACCACATCGTAATTATGGGCCGTCTGACCCGAGACCCGGAGCTGCGGCACACCCAGGCCGGCACGGCCGTGGCCAGCTTCACCGTGGCGGTGGACCGGGACTTCAAGAACAAGGAGACCGGTGAGCGCGTCACCGATTTCATTGACTGCGTGGCCTGGCGCTCCACCGGCGAATTCGTAAGCAAATATTTCGCCAAGGGGCGCATGGCCGTGGTGGAGGGCAGGCTCCAGCTCCGGGACTGGACAGACAAGGAGGGGAACAAGCGCCGCAGCGCGGAGATCCTGGTGTCCAGCGTCTACTTTGGCGACAGCAAGCCCAAGGACGGCGGCAACACTGGGGGCAAGGCCAAGGCCGGGAAGGACGATGATTTCCAGCTGCCTGGTGATTTCGGCGCCGGCTCTGACAGCGGCTTCGCGGATCTGGCGGATGACGACGGTGACCTGCCGTTCTGACACAGCGCATGGCGGGAGGGGCAGCCTTCCCGCCATGCACGAATAAAACACACTTGTGAAGGAGAATGACAAATGCCAACCTGCTTATTATGCAAAAAAGATGTGATCTCCGGCTATGTGGTGTGCGGAGACTGCGCCGGGGAGCTGAAAACCAAGACAATGCCGCCGGTTCTGGGCGGATTCGCCGTGTGGCTGGGAGCTGAACTCGTCAGACAGGACACCGTATACTTTTGCTCTGTTTGCAAAGCCAGAAAGTGTGATGATAAAACCGTGTGCCGCAAAGGGATCGCCGCCTGGTTCCGGGAACGCGCGGAGGAATATTGGGAAGCATCCAATCGCGGCATCCTGGGCCGCCTGAAAACGGTGTGCCCATTCCCCAAGGTATTTGAGGATCTGGAGCCTGCTGAGAGTCCCCATGGGGAGGTTCCCCGCAGGAAAATCGGCCACATCCGGGCAGATTACGACGGATACCGCTGGTGGAATACGTTCTGGCGTTGCCACTACGATTTGGCGACGCCGAAAATGGCAAATGAGATCGACCGAATCTATGAGGAACTGACCGCGAAAGACGCGCTGCATGATTTGAACACTTTGTGCCGGTTCTGCTGGTCCCATCCGGAGGCTCAAGTAAGCCAAAAAGCGGATGATGAATTCAATTTCTACCTGGCGGGCGAGACCTGCGATTTCTGGGTTCGGCTCATCACCAGGGAAAAAGACTACAATATGTATCTCCACGCATACGCAAAGGCGGGAGAAGGCCGGGAGGAACACTGAGAATGGACCTATTTACCCCCACCGTTGGGCAGGTCTATCGAAACCGGAACGGCTGGGATTACAGATGCGTTGCCTGCTATTCCGGCGGGAGAGCGGCCATGCGGCGGCTCAAAGACGGCTGGACGCTGGTGGCCGTGGGCGTTCAGCAACACGAGGACGGCGCCATCGAATGGGATTACTCCCTTGCCGGGTGCCGGACCTGATCATGAGAGGAGAACAGACATGAAGAAATATTTTGACTACTTAGACAGTCTGCGGGATTCCGGCGTCACCAATATGTATGGTGCGGTGCCCTATCTCCAGCAGGAGTTCCCGGAGCTGAGCTATGACCACGCCCAAGCTGTCTACATCCTGCGGGAGTGGATGGCGCACCGTCAGAAAGGCGGGGATGCGTAATGCGCGGCCCCTACTGCACCATCGAGGACGTCCTGCGCTCCCCCTGGGCCGCCATAGAGCGGCCCGAGGAGGGGCCGGGCACAGACCGGGTGCTGCGCTCCACCCGGCTGGAGGACAGCATTTACGCCAACCTGCGGGATGGAGACGACGCCTTGGAACAGACGGAGGGAGCGGCGGCAAAAAAGCTGCCCTCCTTCCCAGCGCTGGCCCGGGACGTGTTCCAGTCCTTCTACTCCCTCATGCCCCGAAAAAACGGGGAAGATATGCTGACTGTGGCCGCCCGGAAATTCAACGGGCCCATTTTGGAGCATATCACCCAAAGCGAGGACTATCCCACGCTGAAGTCGGTGTGTGAGGGCCGGGAGCTGCCCGCCTACGAGGCGGCATCTGAGTTCATCACCCGCACCGTCGGGGAGCTGGACAGCCTGCTTTCCAACATCGGCGGGGAGAAGAACGCGCTGAACACCCTGGAAAAGCTGGAGCAGGGGGAACGGCAGGCACAAAAAGAACTGGCGGAGCTGTTGGAGCGGATGCAGGCCATGAAGGAGTGCGGCCAGGACTTGGAGCAGTCCGTGGTAGACGCCGCTAACAAGGTGGAGAGCAAACGCCGCCAGGTGGAGGCCGTGGGTAAGCTGGTGGACGCCAACGCCGCTAAAAGCAGGGACGATGTGGCCGAGCTGGTGTCCCTGGCTGTGACCGCCGCCGCTGAAAAGGCGGATGAGGTGCGGAATATCATCGGTGCCTGGAGCGATGACCCCGGCAATTTGGAAAAGAACGAGGCAAACGCCGACCTGCTGGCCCTGGTGCGCAAAAGCCAGGTTCTGCGGGATATCGCCAAGTACCTGGGCAGGTTTCGGGAAATCTTCGCCCAGGGCAAGCGCAACGGCTACGCCTATGGCCGGGGCGAGAAATATGCCCTGGAGCTGGGCCGTGACTTGTCCCGCTGTCAGCGCCGATGCGATTTTGTAGTTTTTTGCCGAACAGAAAATGTCGATAAATGGCGGGTAAAAGTGTACAGCCTTTGCATAATTATACTTGCCGTTTTCGTCCGTCAAGCCTGAAACAAGCTGATAAAGCAGGGCTTGACGGACTTCAAACCGGCAAGTTGAATGGTGGTTAAGGCTGTATAACACCTGTATGCTGTCCTGTTAAAAACGACACTCCATTCCGGCGAAAATCGACATTTTCAAATGGCGCTGACAGCACCAGGCTCTCTGTATCCACCACTTCCACCACGCCTCGCTCCATTTTTCCCTTTTCCATCATTTTTCTCACCCTGCTCTATTTTACCTCGTTTATATGAAAAAGTCTGCCCTTCGGCAGACTTTTTCGACAGGCTGACACGATTGTCAAATCGTGTTTTTTTCTGGATGTTCGATTTTGTCACAAAGGAAAGAATTTAGGGTAACTGCACAATAAAATGTTGTTTTCAGTCTTGTCCTTTATCGGTAACGTCCTAAAAGAAAGCATTTGTTATAAGTTCAATCCACAAACATGGCGGTGGACAGATAGCGGTCTCCCGCATCAGGCAGAAGGGTCACAATGGTTTTGCCCTTATTTTCCGCCCGTTTGGCCAGCTGCACTGCCGCCCACAGGGCCGCGCCGGAGGAAATACCCACCAGGACCCCCTCCAGTTTCCCCATATTCCTGCCCAGCGCAAAGGCGTCTTCGTCTTCCACTGTGATGATCTCATCATAGATGGAAGTATTTAGCGCCTGGGGCACAAAGCCCGCACCGATACCCTGAATTCCGTGCTTGCCGGAGGCCCCACCACTCAATACCGGGGAGTTCGCCGGCTCCACCGCCACCACCCTTACCTCGGGATTTTTTCCTTTCAGGTACTCGCCCACACCGGTAATAGTGCCGCCCGTGCCCACTCCTGCTACAAAAATATCCACCTGGCCATCGGTATCCGCCCAGATCTCCGGCCCGGTGGATGTCCTGTGGGCGGCGGGGTTGGCCGGATTGACAAACTGGCCGGGAATAAAGCTGTCCGGCATTTCACGGGACAACTCTTCGGCCTTGGCGATGGCTCCCGCCATCCCCTTCGCCCCCTCGGTGAGCACCAGCTGCGCACCATAGGCTCCCATCAGCTGGCGGCGCTCCACACTCATGGTTTCGGGCATGACGATAATAACACGGTATCCTCGGGCGGCGGCCACCGATGCCAGACCAATCCCTGTATTGCCGGACGTGGGCTCAATGATGACACTGCCGGGCTTCAGCAATCCCCTGGCCTCGGCGTCATCCAGCATCGCTCTGGCCACACGGTCCTTTGCGCTGCCCGCAGGGTTGAAATATTCCAGCTTGGCCAGAATACGGGCCTCCAGCCCCTCTGCCCGCTCCAGGCGGATAAGCTCCAGCAACGGCGTGCGTCCGATTAGCTGCTCCACAGATGTATAGATATTGCCCATTGCAGCGTCCCCCTTTGATAGATGCGGCGTTCTTTTCCGCCCGGCATCCTGCGCGTTTTCATTTTGCAAATTTTTAGAAGCTGTACCAATAGCCGAAGTATTCAGATTCGCGAGTCAAAATTGCCAGTGGCAAGGCGAAAAATCGCGGGAATACTTTGTGTATTTCAAGATTTTTCAACGCGGCCGGCGGCAATTTTGGCCGCAAAGCTGGGTACTGAGGCTATTGGTACAGCTTCTTTAAGATAAACCACGCTTTCCCAACTCTATTTTTATCATACGCTGCACCCCATTGTTTGTCAATGGCCCGGCAGCCCTGCGTCTGCCGAAGGATCTCACACTTTCCATTTGAATTTCCCCAGTTTTTCTTCCAAATCAAAGCATTTTGCCCTTGACTTTTGGAATGGTTTGTGGTATAGTATCGCATTGTAAAGTCAACAAACTTTACACAACATTTTGTGGAGGCGGGATTCCATGAAAAATCAGGCATACCGTATGGCCATGCTGTTTGATTTTTACGGCGATCTGCTCACTGAGCGCCAGCGGGAATTCTATGACCTCTACTATAATGAGGACTTGTCGTTGGCTGAGATCGCGGAGAATTATGGCATCTCCCGCCAGGGCGTGCGGGACGTGATCGTTCGGGCCGAGGCATCCATGACGGAGATTGAGGACAAAACCCACATCATCCGCCGTTTCCAGCAGTCCCGGGCGGCCATTGCCGCCATTGATCAGGCTGCCGACAGGCTGCTCCAGTCCATTGACCGGCGCAGCTACAGCGATGTCATGCTGGACGAGCTGGCCCGCACCATCAAAGAAAACGTGGCCAAACTGGAGCAGGAGTAACTGTTATGGCATTTGAAAGTCTTACCGATAAGCTGTCCGCCGTATTTAAGCGCCTGCGGGGCAAGGGCCGCCTGTCCGAAGCCGATGTGAAGGAGGCCATGAAGGAGATCAAAATGGCTCTCCTGGAGGCGGATGTTAATTTCAAGGTGGTCAAGGGCTTTGTAGCCCAGGTCACCGAGCGGGCCGTGGGCCAGGACGTGATGGAGTCCCTCACCCCTGCCCAGATGATCGTCAAGATCGTCAATGAGGAGCTGACCTCCCTCATGGGGGGCGGCGACAGCAAGCTGGCCATCTCTCCCGCCCCGCCTACCGTTGTCATGCTGGTGGGCCTGCAGGGCGCGGGCAAAACCACAAACGGCGCCAAGCTGGCGGGTCTGATGAAAAAGCAGGGCAAGCGGCCCCTTTTAGCCGCCTGTGATGTATACCGCCCTGCCGCCATCAAGCAGCTGGAGGTGGTGGGTGAGCAGCTGGATATCCCTGTGTTCCAAATGGGGCAGATCGACCCGGTGGACATTGCCAAGGCCGCCGTGGAACATGCCAAAAAGCACGGCAGCGACATGGTGTTCCTGGACACCGCCGGCCGCCTCCACGTGGACGAAACGCTGATGGACGAGCTGCGCCGGGTGAAAGAGGCGGTGAACCCCACCGAGATTTTGCTGGTGGTGGACGCCATGATCGGCCAGGACGCCGTAACCGCCGCCAAAGCCTTCGACGACGCGCTGGATATTGACGGTGTCATGCTCACCAAGCTGGACGGCGACGCCCGGGGCGGGGCGGCCCTCTCCATCCGGGCCGTCACCGGCAAGCCAATCAAGTTCGCCGGCACGGGTGAAAAACTGGACGCGGTGGAGGTATTCCACCCCGACCGCATGGCCAGCCGAATTCTGGGCATGGGCGACGTGCTCTCCCTCATTGAGAAGGCGGAACAGAGCCTGGACGCCAAAAAGGCCGCCGAGCAGATGGAGCGGCTGCGTAAAAACAAGTTCACCCTAGCCGACTTTTACGACCAACTGGTACAGCTCAAGAGTATGGGCTCCATGGAGGATATCATGGGGATGCTCCCCGGCATGGGGGGAAAAAAACTGGACTTGTCGGTGGACGAGGGCAATCTCAAGCGCATTGAGGCCATTATCCAGTCCATGACCCCCGGCGAGCGGGAAAACCCCTCCATCCTGAACTCCAGCCGGAAAAAGCGCATCGCCGCTGGTTCCGGCACCCAAGTGGTGGATGTCAACCGCCTGCTGAAGCAGTTCGACATGATCCAACAGTTTACCCGGCAGTTCTCCAACCCCAAAAAGGCTAAGGGGCTGTTCGGGCGCTTCAAGGGCATGGGGATGCCTTTCTAAGGAGGTAGTACGGCATGAAACGGCTGCTTCAAGGTATCGCGCTCATCCTGATCGGCATTCAGATCACCCTCGTCTGCATCATTGATCCCTGGATTCCCATGATTGGCGACGTGGGCCGGGCCATGTATCCCGTGCTGGCGGCAGCTGCAAGCATTGCCGGGCTTGTATTGGTATTTAAGCAAACAGATAATTGACCATGTTGGTTCTGTCCTTTTCGGGACATTTACCATAAATGATAAACAACTTTTGGAGGTGAATATACGATGGTTAAGATTAGACTGCGCCGCATGGGCGCCAAAAAGGCCCCCTTCTACCGCGTTGTGGTCGCCGACTCCCGCTATCCCCGGGACGGCCGCTTCATCGAGGAGCTGGGTACCTATGACCCCCGCCAGAACCCCGCCGCCGTCAACATTGATGTGGAGCGGGCCCAGGCCTGGATCAAGACCGGCGCTCAGCCCACCGATACGGTGCGCGATCTGCTGAAAAAGGCCGGCCTATAATCGCGATTGGGAGGCCACATGAAGGAATTGCTCAATTATATCGCCCGCAGCCTGGTGGACGATCCCGACGCGGTGTCTGTCTCTGAATACGAGACGCCCGCTGAGACGGTGCTGGAGCTCCGGGTCGCTCCCAGCGACATGGGCAAGGTGATCGGCCGCCAGGGCCGCATCGCCAAGGAGATCCGGGCGCTGATGCGTTCGGTGGCCCAGCGCCAGGGCAAAAAGATTTCGGTTGACATTGTTGACTGACTCTGAAAAGCAGGCGGGATAGCCCCGCCTGCTTTTAGCATTTGGAGGTGCTTCCCATGCAAGAATTTTTAGACTGCGGCGAGATTGTCAACACCCATGGCATCCGCGGCGAGGTGCGTATCGTCCCCTGGGCAGACAGCCCGGACTTCCTCCGCAGCTTTTCCACGCTGTATGTGGACGGCGCGGCCATGCCGGTGGCATCCAGCCGGGTGCACAAGGGCAGCGTCATCACCCGCTTTCAGGGCGTGGACACGGTGGAAGGGGCCATGGCCCTGAAAGGGAAAACGGTTCAGCTTTGCCGGACAGATGCCAAGCTGCCGCAGGGTTCCTTTTTTCTGGCGGACATCATCGGCTTGGACGTGGTGGATGAAGCCGGGCAAAAGCTGGGTGCGCTGAAGGAAGTGCTCTCCCCCTCCCGGCAGCAGGTGTACGTGGTAAGCGGGGAGCGGGAGATCATGATTCCCGCTGTCCCGGAATTTATTTTGGAGACAAATATCAAGGCTGGCTATGTCAAGGTGCGTCTGATTGAAGGGATGTAAGGCAAAATGTACCACATAGACATTATGACTCTGTTCCCCGACACGGTAGGCGACGTGTTATCCGAGTCCATCCTAGGCCGGGCTCAGGAGCGGGACCTTCTGCGCATCAACACCCATCAGATCCGGGACTACACCTTAAATAAACAGAAGCAAGTGGATGATTATCCCTACGGCGGAGGACATGGGGCGGTGCTCCAGGCCGACCCGCTGTACCAGTGCTGGACCCACATCTGCCGTCAATATGAAAAGCGCCCTCACACCATCTGCCTATCCCCCTGCGGCAAAACCTTTACTCAAACCGATGCCAAGCGGCTGGCCTGGGAGCACAACCATTTGATCCTGGTATGCGGCCATTATGAGGGGCTTGACCAGCGGTTCATTGATGAGTGTGTAGACGAGGAGATTTCCTTGGGTGATTTTGTCCTCACCGGCGGCGAAATTGCCGCCATGGCAGTGGCGGACGCAGTGTGCCGTTTAGTTCCCGGGGTGCTGTCCGATTCGGAGTGCTTCCAAAACGAGAGCCATTGGGACGGCCTTTTGGAGTATCCCCAGTACTCCCGCCCCGAGGTGTGGCACGGCAGGTCCGTTCCCCCTGAGCTGCTCACCGGCAACCACGCTAAGGTGGAGCGCTGGCGGCGCAAGCAGTCCCTGCTGCGCACCCGGCAGCGGCGGCCTGACCTGTATGAGAAGCTGGATTTATCCTCCAAGGCCGACCAGAAGCTGCTGGCCGAGCTGGAGCGGGAACTCTCCCGCACCCCCCTGCCCCAGCCGGTGGAGTGCCGCCCCGCCCGGGAGGACGATCTGGACGCCATGGAGACCATCCTGGCGCAGGCCAAGGCCGCCCTGATCCCCATCGGCCAGTGGAACGAGTTCTATCCCGCCCGGGAAGATTTTGTGGCTGATATGGTTCGCGGCGAGTGCCATGTCCTCACCTGCGGCGGCGAGGTGGGCGGATTTTTCACCCTGACCGCCCAGCCCGAGCCCAGCTATGACGCCATCACCGACGGAAAATGGTCGTCGGACGGACCATACGCCGTGGTCCACCGCTGCGCGGTGGCGGAGCAGTGGCGGGGCTCCGGGCTGGCGGGGGAGATGGCCGCCGCTTGGGAGAAGCTGGCCCGCGGGATGGGCCTGGGCTGGCTCCGGGTGGACACCCACAGGAAAAATAAGCCCATGCTGGGGTTGCTGCGCAAGTCCGGCTTCCAATACCGGGGGAACGTGCTGGTGGACGTGCCGCCGCCCCACGACCCCCGGCGGGTGGCCTACGAAAAACGGCTGAAATCTTTGTAAAGGTTTTGTAAACCGCCCCACATCCCTTGACAATCCTTGGTGATATGATATAATCTGATTTACATTATCATGTAAGGGGATTGTTTTTATGAGCTTTTCCATCATCGTTGACAGCTGCTGCGATTTGACCCCCGAAATGCGGGCCGACCCAGTGTTCCGCTCTATCCCTCTTACCATCCGTGTGGGCGGAAAGGATTACGTCGATGACCAAAGCCTGGACACCAGCCTGCTCATCTACGCCATGGACCAGAGCCAGGACGCCTCTTCCTCCTCCTGCCCCTCTCCCGGCGACTATCTGGAGGCATACCGGCAGGCTGAGGGCGACATCTACGTGGTCACCCTCTCCGCCCTGCTCAGCGGCTCTCACAACAGCGCATGGCAGGCCAAGCAGATGTTCTTAGAAGAAGCGCCTGAGCGCAATATCCATGTGTTCAACTCTTGCTCCGCCTCTGCGGGAGAGGTTCTTTTGGCCCAAAAAATTCACCGGCTGGCCTCATCCGGGATCGCTTTTGCCCAGGTCGTGGCCCAGGCCAAGCAGACCATTACCGACACCAACACCCTGTTTGTGTTGGAAAATTTGGATAATCTGCGAAAAAACGGCAGGCTCACCAAGGTGCAGGCCATGCTCACCGGTGCGCTGCGCATCAAGCTGATTATGGGCGCTACCCCGGAGGGAGAAATCTGCAAGCATGGACAGGCGCTGTCCATCAAGCAGGCGCTGTCCAAGCTGGCGGACATCATGGCGGCGGACGAAAAGCACAAAGGAAAAATACTTTATATTGCCCAATGTCTCTGTCCCGACCGTGCCCAGCATCTGTGGGAGCTGGTTCAGAAGGCGTGTCAGTTTTCCGGCGTCATCATTACTGCCACCCGGGGGCTTAGCTCCTACTATGCCAACAGCGGCGGTGTCATCGTAGCGTATTAAGATAAAAAGGGGTGACCGCCGGATGGCTTCCGCACGGCTTCGTATTGAAAAGGATCTCATCGGTCCCATTTTGGATTTGGGCGGCGGCGGAGAAGGTGTCATTGGGCAAATATACCGCCAGCAGGCCGTGGTCATTGATAACCGTCAGGAGGAACTGGACGAAACGCCGGAAGGCCCCGAAAAGCTCCTCATGGACGCCGCGGAGCTGACTTTTGCAGACGGGTCCTTTCAACATGTTACAGCGTTTTTCTCTCTCATGTACATGCCTCATGCGGTTCAAGCCCAAGCCATTATCCAGGCGGCCCGCGTGCTGCGCCCCGGCGGAAGCCTTCAAATCTGGGACGCCCATATTATATCCGCTTTCCCTGATCCATTTTTAATTGATCTGGACATTGACGCCGCCGGAACCGCCATCCACACCACCTACGGCATCCTCAAAGAGGACGGCCCTCAGGATTGCGGGCATATTCTTCGCCTCTGCCAGGACGCCGGGTTAAGGCTGGCAGTCCGGCAGGACTTTGATGGCTGGTTTTATCTCCGGCTACTTAAATAGCACACCCAGCCTTAGGAGGCGCTTATGAATCTTACCGATATCCGTGATATCAGGGCGCTGCAAGCCCGGCATGGCTTCCACTTCTCCAAGTCCATGGGGCAGAACTTCCTCATCGCCGATTGGGTTCCCCGCGACATTGCCAACGCCGCGGGCCTAAATGAACACTGTGCCGTACTGGAAATTGGCCCGGGGATCGGCTGCCTCACTCAGCAGCTTGCCCGTCAGGCCGGTAAGGTGGCCGCCATTGAATTGGACGCTTCCCTTCTTCCTGTTCTGGACGAGACGTTGGGAGATTGCCCCAACGTGGAGATCATTCCCGGCGATGTGATGAAACTGGATCTCAGTGCCATCGTGTCCGACAAGTTTTTAAGCTCTACAGTTAAAGCCTGTGCCAATCTACCCTATAATATCACCACCCCTGTGCTCACCCGTCTGCTGGAGAGCAACCTCTTTAAGTCCATCACAGTTATGATCCAAAGGGAGGTGGCAAAACGGATTTGCGCCTCACCCGGCGACCCAGACTGTGGGGCGTTCTCCCTCTTTTGCCAATACCATGCCCAGTGTGAGCTGTTGTTTGAGGTGCCCCCCAGCTGCTTCTTCCCCGCTCCCAAAGTCACCTCCGCTGTCATTCAGATGATTCCTCACCCCAAGCCGCCGGTGCAGGGTGATCAGGATGCTATCTTTTCCGTAGTGAAAGCCGCTTTTGCCCAGCGGAGAAAAACCTTGCTTAATGCCTTGTCCGCCGCCTACGGCCGCCAGTTCACTAAGGAGCAGCTGCGCCAAATCATTCTCGACTGCGGCCTACCTGAAACCGTGCGGGGTGAACGGCTCAGCCTGGAGCAGTTTGCCGTTTTGTCCAGCGCACTACACTGAAGCGCCCTCCTTTGTCAAATCCTTGCCGTGCGCATAGGATGGAGCAAAGGAGGTTTTTCCTTATGCCAATTATTTATCTTTCCCCCTCTACCCAGGAATCCAACATGTATGTCAACGGCGGGAGCGAGGAAGAGTGGATGAACCGCTTAGCGGACGCCATGGTTCCTTACTTGAATGCCTCAGGTATCCAATTTGATCGCAATACCCCGGATATGAATGCCGTATCCTCTATCCGGGCATCTAATGCCGGCAACTACGACTTGCACTTAGCCCTGCACTCCAATGCCTCCGCCCCCAGTAATTATGGCCGGACCCGGGGTATCATCGTATTCTATTATCCGGGCAGCTCTACGGGCAAGCGAGCGGCAGAGATTATGGCGGAAAATTTAAAGGCCATTTATCCTCTGCCCAACCGGGTACGTACCGAAGCCACCACCTCTATTGGGGAAGTTCGCCAGCCCCGCGCTCCGTCAGTGTTCATCGAATTGGGCTATCACGATAACGAGGACGATGCCACTTGGATAAAAACCCATCTGGACGAAATCGCCCGAACTATTGTGCTGGCACTCACCGAATACTTCGGAATTCCCTTCTTGACCTCCGAGGGCCCCCGCCGGCAAGGTGTTGTCGATGTGGATTGGGGATATCTCAACATCCGCTCCAGGCCGTCCACCTCAGCTCCTGTAATTGCCAAGGCCTATGACGGTGCGCGCTTAACGATCCTTAACCAGTGGCAGGACTGGTATCTTGTGTCCTTCGATGGAGCGGAGGGCTATGCCAACAGCGACTTTATTACACTTCTCTGAATCAGAACAGTCCATTTCCCAATTTCTTGGCCCGCTTCCTCCTGACCGGGTGTGGGTTCCCGCCGATGATCTGCCTGCCGCGCTGAGCATCTTGGCACTTCTCCAAAGTGAGCTTCCCGCACATGATCTCCCCTGCTATGCTGATGATGCGATCTGATCATTTACAAATCGTTTAAGGATACTTCAAAAATTATACATCTCTTTCTTTAAAAAAGCGCTATAATGGGTTATGTCATCAAGCATGACAACTCCTCCCTCTCTTTCTTGAATCAACAAGGCAGCCTACCGTAATAAACGGTAGGCTGTCGCTTTTAAAATATCAATTTTTTCAGAATTTATAGATTCCTTGAAAAATTTTAATTTCCCTCTTGCTTTTTCTCTTTTGGTATGGTAATATACATGAGGTTCGTGGGTTGTGATATTTATCCGGGTGTGGCGAAGTTTGGTATCGCGCTTGACTGGGGGTCAAGAGGCCGCAGGTTCAAGTCCTGTCACTCGGACCAAAAATCCTCCGATTTCCGCTGAAATCGGAGGATTTTTATTGATTTTGTTCACTTTTCTGTATGGGTCAGATATGGGTCAACCTGTTCTGACCCAGATTTGACCCATACCGGGAAAATTTCAAGGAGCGCCGGGTTTCCTGCCTGGCGCTCCTTGATCCGCTCCCAAATATTTTTTAGAGGTTCTGGGCA
>CAPOAR010000085.1:0-13637 GCA_948670295.1 uncultured Oscillospiraceae bacterium
GGCGGTGAAGGCGGCCTTCTGCACGTCCTCGCCGCCGGACACCACCTCGATGATCTCACAGCCGAACTTTTTGGCGAACTCCCAGTCCCTGTCGTCGTGGGCGGGGACGGCCATGATGGCCCCGGTGCCATAGGTGGACAGAACATAGTCGGAGATGAAGATGGGGATCTCCTTCCCGTTGACGGGGTTGACGCCCTTCACGCCGTCCAGCTTTACGCCGGTCTTTTCCTTGTTCAGCTCCGTGCGCTCCAAATCGGACTTGGAGGCGGCGGTTTTCTGGTAGGCGGCGACCTCACCGGCATTGGCCAGCCTGCCGGATTCCAGCCAGCCCCGCACCAGCTCGTGCTCCGGGGAGAGCACCATATACGTGGCGCCGAAGAGGGTGTCGGGCCGGGTGGTAAAGACCACGATGTCGTCCCCGGCGGTGCTCTTGAAGGTGACCTCCGCGCCGGTGGAGCGGCCGATCCAGTTGCGCTGCTGGATCTTCACCCGCTCGATGAAGTCCACGTCGTCCAAATCGTCGATGAGCCGCTGGGCGTATTGGGTGATCTTCAGCATCCACTGGGATTTCTCCTTGCGGATGACGGCGGAGCCGCACCGCTCGCACACCCCCTCCACCACTTCCTCGTTGGCCAGCACGCACTTGCAGGAGGTGCACCAGTTCACCGGCATGGTGGCCTTGTAGGCCAGCCCCTTCTTGAACAGCTGGAGGAAAATCCACTGGGTCCACTTGTAGTAATCGGGGTCGGTGGTGTCCACCACCCGGTCCCAGTCGAAGCCATAGCCCAGCATTTTCAGCTGCCGGGTGAAGTTCTCGATATTCTGCTTCGTGACGGCGGCGGGGTGGACGTGGTTTTTGATGGCGTAGTTCTCGGTGGGCAGGCCGAAGGCGTCGAACCCGATGGGATAGAGCACGTTATACCCATCCATCCGCTTTTTCCGGGTGACGATATCCATGGCGGTGAAGGGGCGGGGATGGCCCACGTGGAGCCCCTGGCCGGAGGGGTAGGGGAACTCAATGAGGCCGTAGAACTTGGGCTTGGTGCTGCCGTCCTGGGCGGCGTACACCTTGGCCTCCTCCCAGCGCTTTTGCCATTTGGGTTCGATGGCGGCGAAATCGTACTTCAATGTGAACACTCCCTTGGGTGAGGATTTTTTCAAGTTAAAACATTATATAGGAAAAATTGTGGGATTGCAAGGGCCTGCCGGGAAAAACAGGGCCGCCCGGGATTCCCGGGCGGCCCTCCCTATTCTCTTGCGCTGTGCGCGGGCGCCTTATTCCACACTCACCCGGTTTTTCTCCACCGCGCCGCCGGGCTTTTTCTCGCTGCTGGCGGGTTCGCCGGTGCCGCCGGCCTGGTTCACTGCGTCGTTGATGGTGCGCTCGCCCGCCTGCTTGGCGTGCTTGGCCACCTCGGCCTTATTCTTGGGGCTGCGCATGATGACCGCCGGGCCCTGGACGCAGCCGCCCTGGCAGGCCATGCCCTCGATGAAGTTCTCGGGCAGCATCCCCTTGGACATTTTCAGCAGGGCGATCTTGCACTCCTCAATGCCGGAGCAGGGCAGGGTCCTGGCCTCTGCCTTGCTGCCCATCTCCTTGAGGGCCTGGCCCACCGCCGCCGCCACGCCGCCGCTGGCGGCAAAGCTGCGGCCAAAGCCGCTGGCGTGGTCCAGGGTGGCCTCGGGCATCTTGGATACGTCGATATCCTTGGCGGCCAGCATGGAATAGAGCTCCTCGAAGGTGATGACCAGATCCACGGAGGAGCGGGTGCGGCCCAGATGGAACTCCCGCTTTTTAGCCACACACGGACCGATGAACACCACCCGGGCCAGGGGGTCCCGGTCCTTGATGTACCGCCCCAGCATCACCATGGGGGAGGGGGTGGTGGAGACCTTGGGCACCATGTCGGGCATGTGCCGCTCCACATAGGCCACGAAGGCCGGGCAGCAGGAGGAGGTCATGGGCTCGCCGCCGCGCTCGTCAAACTCGGCGGCCTCCGCCTTGGCGGTGAGGTCGGCCCCCAGGGCCACCTCGGCCACGTCGTAGAAGCCCATCTCCTTCAGGGCGGATACCATCTGGCCGGGGGTGCAGCTGAACTGGCCCACGAAGGAGGGGGCCAGGACGGCATAGACGTGCAGCCCCCACTTGTCCGCCCCCATGAGCATCTGGATCACATCCACAATGTAGGATTTGTCCATGATGGCGCCGAAGGGGCACTGGACCACGCACTCGCCGCAGGAGATGCACTTGCTGGCGTCGATGCTGGCCTTGCGGTCCTCGCCCATGGAGATGGCCTTGACGGGGCAGCCGCGCTCACAGGGGCGCATGTTCTTGGTGATGGCGCCGTAGGGGCAGGCGGCCACGCACTTGCCGCACAGCACGCACTTGGAATGGTCGATGACGGAGCGGTGGTTCTCAATGCGGATGGCGCCCTTGGGGCAGGCCTCCATGCAGCGGTGGGCGATACAGCCCCGGCAGGAGGGGCCCACGCTGATCTCGGTGACGGGGCACTCGTCGCAGGCGATGGGCAGCACCTCCACAAGATTGGGGTTGGCACGGTCGCCGCCCATGGCCATCTTGATCCGGCTGCCCACCACGGCCCGCTCCTTATAGATGCAGCAGCGCATCTGGGCCTCGGGGCCGGGGACGATCTCCTCGGGGATATCCAAAATTTCGTTGGTCTGGAGCTTGTCGTTCCAGGCAAGGCGGGCCACGGCGGTAAGTACCTTGTCCTTCAGCTCCTGGACGGAAGTTTCGTAATGGCGCATAGGCTTGCTCCTCCTTCTCAGCGTTACAAATTTATGTTAAAAAAATGTCGATCACGATACCTGCATTATATCCCGTCCCCACCCCCGCGTCAAGAAGCAAGCGGCAGATTTCCGGCGAAAATTCCTGGCTGCGCTGCCATGGGACGGGATGGGCATTTTAACTGGAAAAACCCGGAGAAGCGCCGGGAAAAATTGTGGATTTCCCCCTGTACTCCCTTGACAATCCCGTGCTGTTTGTGCTATGTTTTTAGTAATATGGAAAAGGGGCGCGCCGCATGTCCCGGCGGGCTCTTTGGACATGATTTCGGCGGTTGACAGGAAGGGGCGCGGCGGCGGTGGGTCTGTTCCCAAGGTTTGACGAGGAGGAGTCCGGGCGCGGGGAGGACATCCCCCGCAAGACCGGCCTTCCCCGCCTGTGGGAGCTGGCGTCCCGGGATTTCTGGGATAACTTCCGGGCGGGCTTTCTGGCGCTGGTTGGCTGCCTGCCCTTCATCGCGGGCATGTTTTTTGCCGTGTCCACCCATGCGGTGCTGCTTGCCCCCCTGGCGGGCCTGATGGGGGGCGCCATTGCCGGGCCGGAGCTGTGCGCCCTGGCGGACACCCTGCTGCGGGGGCTGCGGGACGACACGGGCCGGGTCTGGTGGCGCACCTACCGCACGGCCTGGCGGCGCAGCGCCAGGGCGGCGCTGCTGCCTGGGGCGCTGGGCGGGGCTCTGCTGGGCACCCAGATTTTTTTGCTGCTCCACGCCGGGGCGCTCCAGGTGGATCTGGCCACCAGCCTGGCGCTGGTGCTGGGGGTGCTGCTCCTGCTGGGCATGTCGCTGTACCTGTGGCCCCAGCTGGCGCTGATGGAGCTGTCCCTGGGCCGGCTCATCAAAAACTCCGCCCTGCTGTTCATTGCCCAGCTGCCCAGGACGGCGGGGGCGGTGGCCGTTTTCCTGGCGTATATCCTGGTGTCCCTTCGGTTTTTCTCCTTCGCGGTCAGCCTGCTGCCGCTGACCAATTTCTGGCTGCCCACCCTGCCCGCGCTGATGCTGATCTATCCCGGCCTGGACCAGGCCTTCGGCATCGAGGAAAAGTTCCGGGAGGGGCAGGAGCCGCCCCAAGGCGGGGGATGACCCGCGCCCCGGGGCATACCATTTATGATGGCATTGGCGGCATGTCCGCCTGTCCATACCAGCGCTTTGAAAAGGCGCACAATTTGACGGGCCGCGGACTACTCCATTACAATAGTACGCGGTACTGAAAAAAGGAGGAAAAAACACCGCTTCGGCTTGCGGTGCGGCAGTGTGGAGACCTGTCGCAAGACCTCTGGGACCTGTGCGCCCGGAGGTGAGGTGGAGATGGCGGAGGCCGCTCCATCAAAGCCGGGTACTATGGCCGGTTTGTCCCTGAAGAACATCATGAAGATCTATCCCCACAGCGGCGACCAGAAGAAGTCCAAGAAGAAGAAGGGCGAGCCCGAGAAGAAGACCAACCTGCAGGTCACGGACGAGGGCGTCATCGCCGTGCAGAAGTTCAGCCTGGACATCGCGGACAAGGAGTTCATCGTTCTGGTCGGCCCCTCCGGCTGCGGCAAGTCCACCACCCTGCGCATGGTGGCCGGCCTGGAGGAGATCTCCGGCGGCGAGCTGTACATCGACGGCAAGCTGATGAACGACGTCGCCCCCAAGGACCGCGATATCGCCATGGTGTTCCAGAGCTACGCCCTGTATCCCCACATGACCGTGTATGAAAACATGGCCTTCCCCCTGAAGCTGCGCAAGGTCCCCAAGGATGAGATCGACAAGCGGGTGCGCGAGGCGGCTGAGATCCTGGACATCACCCAGTATCTGGACCGCAAGCCCAAGGCCCTGTCCGGCGGCCAGCGCCAGCGCGTGGCCATCGGCCGCGCCATCGTGCGTGAGCCCAAGGTGCTGCTGATGGACGAGCCGCTGTCCAACCTGGACGCCAAGCTCCGCAACCAGATGCGCGCCGAGATCATCAAGCTGCGCCAGAAGATCGACACCACCTTCATGTACGTCACCCATGACCAGACCGAGGCCATGACCCTGGGCGACCGCATCGTCATCATGAAGGACGGCTTCATCCAGCAGATCGGCACCCCGCAGGAGGTGTTCGACCATCCCGCCAACCTGTTCGTCGCCGGGTTCATCGGCACGCCGCAGATGAACTTCTTCGACGCCAAGCTGGTCAAGGACGGCAGCAAGTACTCTGTCGAGCTGGGCGCCATGAAGGTTGCGCTTTCCGACGCCAAGCAGAAGGCCCTGGCGGCCAAGAACGTGTCCTCTCAGGATATCACCCTGGGCGTGCGTCCCAGCCATGTGGTTCTGAGCAGCGACGCCGCCAACTCCATCGAGGCCACCGTGGACGTGTCCGAGATGATGGGCAGCGAGGTGCATCTCCACGCCAACGCCAACGGCAAGGACGTGGTCATCATCGTTCCCACCGTGGACCTGTCCGGCAACCACATGGAGACCTTCGCCTACGGCGCCAAGATCCGCTTCACCTTCAGCGGCAATGTGTGCCACGTGTTCGACAAGGGCGGCAAGAACCTGGAGTTCTGATCTCAGCCAAGCACAGACACAGCCCGGGGGCCTGTATGGGGGCCTCCGGGCTTCCTTTCTGCCATTGTGTTCCCGCACATGTCCCCCCGTGCGGCCGGGGCCTCATCCCGGCGGGCTGCCCCGGGTTACGGTGAAGGGCACAGAAATCCTTCCGGTATTGGAACGATGCTGCCCATGGCGGAGGGCGCCCACCTGCCTAGCTGGAGGGCGCACACGTCGGGGCTGGGCTTCAGGTACTTCTTGAGACAGCGGCATGATTTCCCGGAGCCCAAGGATGGTGTGAAAGGCATCAACCTGCTCAGGCGCATAGCAGCGAAAACTATTTTTATCATTAAGGAATGGGGGAAATAAGCCGATCTTATCATAAACAGAGCAGCATCTGAAAAAAGAGGCGTTCTCAATGGAGCTTTTGATACGCGCCAAGCTGGCGGCAGGGTGCGGCGGCCTGGAAGGGATCGGCGGGGTTGTCCGGCGCTCCATGGCCCGGAGCGCTGTGGATGACAATGCGCCTGTACAGGAAGAAAAGGAGGAAGAATCATGAACTTGTGCATGGATGATTGCCGTAAATTCGACGCGATTCTAAATGGGGAGCTGCTCACGGCGCTGGGCTGTACGGAGCCCATCGCCATCGCATACGGCGCGGCGAAGGCCAGGGAGCTGCTGGGCGCCCTGCCCGAGCGCATGACGGTGGAGTGCAGCGGGAACCTCATTAAAAATGCCAGGGCGGTGGTGGTGCCGATGTCGGTGGACCTGCGGGGGATCGAGGCGGCGGCCGTCCTGGGCGCTGTGGGGGGAGACGCCTCCAGGGAGCTGGAGGTTCTGGCCACCGTGACGCAGGAGGATTTGGCCCTGACCAAAAGGCTTTTGGCGGAAAAAATGTGTGAGGTCCGGCTGCTGGAGACCTCCGCCAAGCTGCACATCATCATTTCCTGCCGCCGGGGCGGGGACAGCTGCATGGTGGAAATTATGCACGAGCATAACCGCATTGTCCATATGGAGAAAAATGGGCAGACCGTATACGATGTGCCCCACGACCCGAACGCGGTGGAGGGAGGCGGCGTTGACTGCTCCTGCCTGACGCTGGAAAAGATTGCGGCCTACGGCAGGACGGCGGACCTCTCCGGGGTGACGCAGGTGCTGGACAGGCAGATCGTCTATAACAGCGCCATCGCCCAGGAGGGCCTTACCGGCAGCTGGGGCGAAATGGTTGGCCAGACGCTGCTGGACGTATATGGGGATTCGGTGGGGGTCCGGGCCAGGGCCGCCGCGGCCGCGGGCTCGGATGCGCGGATGAACGGCTGCGAAATGCCGGTGGTCATCAATTCGGGCAGCGGAAACCAGGGCATTACCGTGTCTGTGCCGGTTATTGAATACGCCAAGGAATTGGGGAGCTCCCATGAGGAGCTGTGCCGGGCCCTGGCGGTATCCAACCTGATTGCCATCATGCAGAAGTACAAGGTGGGCCGGCTGTCCGCCTTTTGCGGCGCGGTCAGCGCCGGAACGGCCGCCGCCTGCGGCATCGCGTTCCTCCAGGGGGCGGACGCCGATATTATGGGGGTGATCATCACAAACGCCTTGGGCAATATCGGCGGCGTGGTGTGCGACGGGGCGAAATCCTCCTGCGCGGCGAAAATATCCTCGTCTATCGAAGCGGGGCTCATGGGATATGAGATGGCCAAGCGGGGCCGGGTGTTCCGCCCCGGCGAGGGCCTGGTGAAGGACAGGTATGAGCAGACCATCGACAACTTCTGCCGCATGGCGAAAAACGGCATGGAATCCACCGATGAGGAGATCCTGCGCATTATGGTGGAGAGCTGACGGAGGGACGCACCGTCCCATTTTTCCGCCGCGCAGAGGAGCGCCGGCCCACGGGCCGGCGCTCCTTATCTTCGCACAAATTCGCGGGGCAAAGCCGCTGCGGCGGGACAAAACCCATAGACTGTCCGCCCAAGGGGCGTCAGCCGGGAGAGGCTCCCCTTGCGCGCAGCCGCCCGGACCGCCTGAAGCGGAAGGAAACCAGGATGCCGGCCAAAAGGGTCAAAACCGATATGCCCAGCAGGGCCAGGGCGGCCGCGTCAATTTTGGCGCTTTCCCCGCCGGGAGCTCCCCCGCTGTGCCGAAAACTGCCGGGGAAGCCGTCCTGCGCTTGCGCGCCGCCGGCCGGCCGGCGGTTTCCGATTGCATCGCCGTCTCCCATGGCGGGGACGCCGCCGCCCTCCGGGAAAGTATCGCTTTCCCCGCCTGGCTCTCCTGGGAAAGCACTGCTTTCCCCGCCGGGCCCTCCCGGGAAAGCGCTGCCTGCGCCGGGGCGGCCCTCTTCCATTGTGCCCATTTGGGCCAGGCTGAGGGTGGAGGCGTCCACCAGATTGGAGCTGTCCGCAGCCTGCCCCTTGCTTGTGGAGGGGATGGAGCCGGAGAGCTGGCCGTCCACGCTCTGGGAGCGAAGCGTGCAGAAGGCGGTCAGCGCCTGTACCCCGGCCTCAAACTCCTGGTAGGTGCAGAATTTGGTGGGGTCCCGCTCCACATAGGGGGCAATCAGGTCATACGCCTGCTCAATAATGGCGGCCCATCCGGCGCTGTCCAGGAATTCCCGGAAATACTGGTGGTACAGCTGGGTGTACTCCTGGCGGGCGAGTATCCAGTCGGCCATGGGGCGGCTGCCGTCCCCGGTGACGGACAGGGGGGTGTCGATGGGGTCGTTCACCGCCCCGGACGCGTCACCGCTCTGAAAGGTGCCAAAGGCCAGGTTATAGTCCCAGGGGATCATGGACATCTGCCCATCCTGCTCATAGAGATAGTAGTTGTGCACCATGGAGCCGGTGTAGCCGTCGGCGTTGACCACAAAGTTATGGACCACGAAATACCGCAGCACCTGGTCGATATCCAGGGCGCTTTCCGCATCCCCGCTGTCCAGCGCCTTCAGCGCCCGGATGAGCCGGGCCTGATCGGCGCCGGATAGTTCGGTTTTGGCGCTGCCGAAGATGTTGGGATAGCTGTCCGGGTCGTCGCCGGCATATTGCAGCTTCACATCGCTGGAGCCCATGCCGCCGAAGCCGCCCGGCCCGCCGCCGCCAAACAGTGCGGAGGGGTCGAACCCCTCCGAAGCGGACCCGGCCTCCCGCTGGAAGGACTGCCCGCCGTTCGCCCAGGCGGGGGGAGCGCCCTGCTGCGGCCGGTCTCCGGCCTCCTGGTCCGGGGACTGCCCGCCGGAGGAGGCCGGGTCAAAGCCCTCCGGGCCCGTCTCCTGCGGCCGGGACGGCCCCATGCCGCCCTGATCCCCGCCGTCGCCGTTCATGAAGTCCTCCATATCGAAATCCCGGCCATTGCCCCGGCCCCCGCCGAAGCTCATGCTGTCCGGCTTATAGAGCTCGCCGTGGTCCCGGCCGTAATTGCGCTGGAGAAAGGCGTCCTCCACCCCCTCCACCGCCAGATACAGCCCCCAGTCCTCCCCGTTGACGGTGATATATACATAGCTGCACAGCGGCGCGTTTACCCCAAAGCCCGCCATCAGCCGGTATGTGAGGTAGTCCTTCATCATGGTGTTGTCCTGGATCAGGTTATTCAGGCACAGCTTATCCAGGCCGTAATAGGTTTTGCCGCTGTCGTACTGGTCAAACTCGATTTTAAAGCTGTACCGGTCGCTGCCCATCTGGGACACGGTGGACAGGGAGGTGTTTCCCTTGGCTCGGATGCCCACATTTTTGTACCCCTCGTTGTCAATGACCACCGAGCAGGCGGCATATTCCTCGTTTTCACAGGTGTCGATGAACGCGTCCCAACCGTCCATGACGATCTCAATGGTATGCACCCTTGACGTGTCGAACAGCCGGGCCTCATACCCCATGGCCGCCGGGGCGGGGCGCGCCCCCAGGGCCTCCGCGTTCATGAACAGGAGGGCCAGCAGCAGGGAGAGAATGATGGCCGCCGCACAGATACGGTCAATCTGCTTATGGGTCGACATGGCCTCACCCCATATAGTCGCCGTTGTAGCTCACCAGCACGGCGCTGTGGACGCCCTCCATCCCGGCCAGGGTATTGATGAAGCCGGTGTCGCCGCTGCTCAGCCGGATCTCCAGGTTCAGCTCGACGAGGCCCTGCCGGGCCGTTTTGCTCTTGACGGCACAGCGGCGGGTATTGTGCTCCAAAAACGCCCACGCATGGCCCTCCGCCTCCTGGTCCGCGCACTGGAGCACCAGAATGTATGGGTTTTCAACGGACTTCCTGTTGACGAACACCAGCAGGATCACGCCGATGACCACGCTGCCGAAGACGGCCAGGGGGATCATCCCCGCCGCCAGCACGATGCCCGCGGCGGCTCACACGCCGTAAATCCGGCAGGCGGCGTACTTGGAGAAGGCGGCGGCGCGCCGTCCCTCCAGCTGCACCGCGGCCCGGATGATATCGGGCAGGAAAGCGTCCCACT
The DNA here is from genome assembly GCA_948670295.1 of uncultured Oscillospiraceae bacterium. GTDB lineage: Bacteria > Bacillota > Clostridia > Oscillospirales > Oscillospiraceae > Enterenecus. Next base: position 9,760 of record CAPOAR010000085.1, read on the forward strand.
TCACCTCCAAAATGGAGGCATCCCCCGCCGGGATGGTCACACAGCCGGGGTTCAAAAAGCCGGCGCACCCCAGCCCCGTGCGAATGTCGTAATCCAGCGTCACCCGCACGTTCCCCGGCGCGTAGACGAAGGGCTCCCGGGTGTAGTCCACAATGGTGCGCGGCCGAAGGCCCTGGACGCGCATTTTGTGGTACAGCTCCTGCACCAGCGGCCTGCCGCTGCCCAGCATCCAATCCAGCCTGCCGTCCACCAGGTTCTGGGCCTCGGCGGCGGACAGCTGCGCCGTGGCTTTCGTGCCCAAGCCGTCCCGGCGGCTCTTCTTTTCCAGGCGGATGAGGGAGGCGTCCCCGTTGTAATATCGGATGCGGAACTTTTCCCGGCGGTTCACCCCGTCGATTTTCTCCCGCAGGGCCTTGTCCTCCGGCGTGTCGAAATACAGGCTCCTGACCCGGTAGCTGCCGCCCGCCGCGTGCCCATCGGCCCGGGACACCGCCCCGAGCCGGGCCCGGAGGGCCAGCCGGTCGGCAAGATTGATCTCATGCTTCCACTCATGCCGGTATTGAGGCATTTTGATCACGTCCTTTCTGCTTTGCTGAAGGCACTCTACCACACGAAGCTGAACCGGCTCTGAAAAACGCGGGCAAATACGTGAACAAATTGTAAATCCATGGTACGGCCCGTAAAATCGTCTTGAGCGCGGTCCGCCTTTTGGACCGCGCTCAAGTAAAAGGATTTATGAAAACACCGTGACGCTATTGCCAAGGATACGCCGCTGCCGGCTTCATCCGCAGCTTCTGCCGCGGCACAGCGGGCGCATATAGCCAGGTTCCTTCCTGTTCACAGTGAAACTGCCGCCTTGTGTTTTGCTGGGATCATAATACCATCCATATCTGAACGCATGCTGAAAAAATTGGGAAGGGTCTGTAAAGAAAACGTAAACAAACTGTGTTTTCTGGGGGCGGCTGAAAAACCGTTTGACTTTTCCGGCGGCCCGTGGTATCATAAGTCAAAGCTCATAAAAGTGAATGGGTAACTCTTTGCCGCCGGGTAAAGAGGGAGACGCCGGACCTTCTATCGTTAGGCCACAGAAGATAGAAGGACTGGCGTTATATTTTTTAGGAGGCTCCGATCATGAAAAAGTTTATTGCCGACCCCTCGTTTTGGGCACTGTTCCCCGATGCCGCCATCGGTGTTCTCACGGTCAAGGACATCAATGAGGCGGCCCGCCTCGCCCCGGAGCAGGCCGCCGAGGTGGAGGTGCTGCTGAAAAACGCCAACGCCGCCGCCCTGGCCCACCTGGACGAGGGGGCGGCGCTGTCCCAGAACCGGGCTGTGGCCGTGTGGCGGGAGGCGTATCAGAAATTTCCCACCAAGAAAGGGGCCCGCTGCTCCATTGAGGCGCTGCTGAAGCGGGTATCCAAAGGGGAGCCGGTGGGCTCCATCGCCCCCACGGTGGATATCACCAACGCCATCTCGCTGAAATACGCCCTGCCCATCGGGGCGGAGGACATGGACGCCTTTGAGGGCGACCTCCACCTGGGCGTGATGGCGGGCGGCGAGGATTTCCTGCCCATCGGCGCCGATGAGCCCGATCCGCCCCGCCCCGGCGAGCTGGCCTATTATGACGCCGCCGGCGCGGTGTGCCGCTGCTGGAACTGGCGGGATGGGAAGCGCACCGCGGTGAACGACGCCACCACCAGCGAATTCATTGCCATGGAGTGCGTCGATCCGGCGCGGATGGATGATTTGCGGGCGGCGCTGGACGAGCTGGCCGGGCTGCTGGAGCGGTACACGGGGGCCAAGGTGGTGTCCAAGGCTGTGGTGGACAGCGCGGCCCGGGAGGTCATGATTCAGGAGTGAATGCCCGCCATAGCTACAGGCAGGACAGCAGCGCAGGCCCCTCTCGCGCCGCCGCTGCGCAGAACAGAAAAAGGGCCTCTGATTTCCACAGAAATCAGAGGCCCTTTTATGCCGCCCGGGGCAGTTTTGGTCTGGGGGCCGGTGCGCCCTGCGCCGCTGTTTCGCGGCAGAGGCGGGGTGTCTTCAAGCGCTATAGGTTTGCGAACATATCCATCTGCTTTTGAAGCTCCCCCACGATTTCCTGATTGGCATCCATCCGCCCGGTGATTCCCTCCATGTCATCCACCAGGATGCGGGTGTTGCCGGCGGCGCCGCTGATGCCGGAGGCCGCCCCGTCAATGGAGCCGGAGATGCTGGAAATTGAGACGGCAATTTGATCAATGGCGCTTTTCAGGCGCTCCGCCCGGTCGTTGAACTCCTCCATGGCGCTGCCGATGTAGTCCGAGTCCTCCCGGTACTGCTGCCCGGCCTGGACAGACCGTTCCAGCTGCTCTGCGATGACCCGGCTCAGATAATCGGCCAGCTCCCGGGCGCTGCCGGCCAGATAGTCCACCGCTCCCGTAACCACCTCGCTGACCTTCTGGATGTGGTTGGCGGTTTCGGCGCAGGAGTCGGCCAGCTTGTGGACCTCCTGGGCCACCACGGAAAACCCGGCGCCTGCCGCGCCCGCCCGTGCGGCCTCGATGGAGGCGTTGACGGCGATGAGGTTGGTGGAGGAGGATATGCTGAGAATGTCCTCGGTCAGGCTGCGGATCTGCTCTACGCTGTGGCTCTTCTCGATTGCCTGGTCCAGCATGGCCATGATATCCGCCGTTTTGTCCCGGATCACCTGTGTCTCCAGGCGGGCGGAGCGCTCCATCTCCTCGGCGCGCTCCCGCATCCCGGCCGAGTAGGCCGTGATGGCGGAGCACTCCTGGGCCATGCTCTGGGTGTCCCCCTGGGTCCCGGCGGCGCTGGCGGTGATGGCCGCGGCGCTGCCCGCGATCTCCTCCAGGGCGGCGGAGAGCTGCTGGGTCAGCCCGGACAGGCTCCGGACGCTGTCGTTGGAGTGCTTTGCCCGCCGGCGCACCTCGCCCACCACGCCGCTGATCCGCTCGGAGCTGTCCTGGAGGGTGCCCATGGCGTCCCGGATGGGGGTGAGGACATACCGCCGGATGATTCGCAGGGCCGCCGCCACCAGGAAAATGCCCAGGGCCAGCGTAAGGGCGCTGGTGACCAGGGAGATAATGTAAACCAGGGTGAGCCGTCCCCGCGCCTCCCCCACCTGGGTGCTGACGGAGGCGGAGAGGGCGTCAATATCCGCTTCCGCCGCCTCGCCCCAGCGGGCCACGTCCCCGTTTGCCGTGGCGTAGGCGTCCTGGGTCTTGCTGTCGGCGCTGGCGCTGACCAGGTAGACCAGGGCGTGCTTGAATTCGGCGTAGCTGCCCAGCAGGGACTGGTAGGTCTCCCGGTCCTCCCCGGAGACATAGCTCTCGTACGCGCTCAGCTTTTCATCCAGGGCCGCCTCCTCCGCCTTGATCTCCTGCACCAGCCGGATCATGGTGGCGTGGTCCTCCGCCACGATATGGGACAGGGCCAGACGGTGTATATCCATGACCGACCGCCTGATATCGTCCAAGCGCTCCTCGCTGACCATGCTCTTGTCCACAATGGTCCCCGCGTTGGCGTGGACGTTGTTGATGCTGAATACCGCCAGGATATTGGACAGCAGGGTGATCAGGCCCAGCAGGATAATGGGCAGGATCAGGCGCTGCTGAAGTGTCAGTCTGCCTTTCATACGACTTCCTCCCGATTCGATGTGCTCAGCGCTCAATCACGCCTTCAACCATTTTATCCAGCTGGGCCTGGAGCGAAGCGCCGGAGGGGTTCCCCAGGGCCATGCTGGTGGCGAACTCGGTCACAGGGTCCCAGAATTTCCCGCCCACCCGCTGGAGCTGGGAGTAGTTGGACTGCTCCAGCAGGGCCGCGATGGCCAGGGAGGACTGAACCTGGGGGGAGTTGGCCGCGTTGACGTTGGC
>CAPOAR010000086.1:0-13384 GCA_948670295.1 uncultured Oscillospiraceae bacterium
CCAGAACGGTAAGATTCTTGACTTCTTCAATCAGAGCAGTGATCTTCTCGCTTGCCATGATGAATTACCTCCTAAGTTTTCAAATTTAAAAGTATGTGTGCCGCTTACTCGGCGGCGGGGGCCTCCTCGGCAGGGGCGGCCTCGCCGTCCTTCTCGGCGATGGCCTTCAGCACGATGGCCAGGCTGGTGATCGGAGCCAGCATCATGCCCAGGACCTGGCCCAGCAGGGCGTCCTTGGAGGGCAGCTCGGCCAGGGCGAACACGTCGTCCAGGGGAAGGACCTTGCCGTCCATGAAGCCGGCCTTGATGTTGAAGCGGTCGCCCATCTGCTTGGCATACTTGTTGACGATGCGCATGGGGGCAATGGGATCTTCCTTGGAAATAGCCATGGAAGTGGTGCCGCTGAGCACCTCGTCCAGCTCGCCCAGATCCACATCGTCCAGGGCGCGGCGCAGCAGGGTGTTTTTCACCACGGCGTACTCCACGCCATTCTCACGCAGCTCATGGCGCAGGGCGGTGTCCTCGGCCACGGTGATGCCCTTGTAATCCACCAGGACGCCGGAACTGGCGGCCTTCAGATCGTCCACCAGGGCGGCCACGATGGCCTGCTTCTCACTGAGAACCTTTGCGTTAGGCATTGTTTGAATTCACCTCCGAAATGGTTGGATGGCGGCGTTTCAAAAAGAAAAAGCCGCTTTCGTGTCCACACGAAAACAGCGCAATCATAACGTATCGGCTGCATTCTCGGCGGGATTTACGCAGTTCACGCTTCAGCGCTGATGCACCCACTGTCTTTGAACACGGGCAGTATTATATAGCCGGCGTTCTCGTTTGTCAAGGGGAAATGGGAAAAAGTTTGCTTTTTGTAAATTGAAAGGTGCGGAACCTGCTCCGACGGCCTTGTGGATGGCAGCGCCGGTGCGCCGTAAAGCTGGAAGCCGCCCGGCGGCATAAAACCGCAAAAGGAAAGACACGCTCTTCAGCGTGTCTTTCCTTTTGGAGCTGGTAATGTGACTCGAACACACGACCTGCTGATTACGAATCAGCTGCTCTACCGACTGAGCTATACCAGCGTATGGCGTGGGACGAAGGTTATTCTAGCACAAAGGCCCCGCCGCCGTCAAGGGAAACCGAAAAAATATCGTAGACGGAAAGGGAGGCCCAGAAAATTTTCGCGTTTACAAAAAATCCATAGGCAGGGCGCGAAATCTGTGATATAATACCCCCTGACTGCAAACACGAGGGAAGGGGGGCGGCACTGTGAAAAAGCGGATGCTGCTGGCGGGGCTGGCCGCTGTGCTGGGGCTGTGCCTGAACGGCTGCATGTTTGACCCGGTGGACAAGCTGTACGCCCTGCCCGCCCTGCCCCAGGAGTATAAGGGCCTTCAGGCATCCATCGACGCCACCATGAGCGAGCTGGGGGCGGAATACGCCACCATCAACTACGGCAGCAACACCTCTACCATACAGCTGCTGGACATGGACGGCGACGGCAGGCAGGAGACGGCGGCGGTGTTCCTCCGGGTGATGGCCTCCGCTGAGGAGAAGCCTATGCGGGTGTGCCTGTTCCGGCAGGGGAGCGACCAGCTCTATCACCAGTCCGCTATTTTGGAGGGGGCGGGCACCTCCATCAATTCGGTGGCTTACGAAGATTTGACCGGCAACGGCAGCCGGGAGTTCATTATCAGCTGGCAGCTGAGCACGGGGGTGCACAGCCTGTCTGTGTACAGCGTTGGCGTGAGCAGCGCCAACGAGCTGATGAGCGCCACCTATAACGAGGGTTACATGACGGTGGACCTGGATGAGGACAACAGCCAGGAACTGGTCGTGTTCCAGAGGGATATCACCGGCGAGGGTTATAATGTGGCGGAATACTACGACTATCAGGACGGGGTGATGGTGCTCTCGTCCACGGGAACGCTGTCCGACGGGCTGAAGGACGTGGTGCGCTCGGAAGCCGGGCGGCTGTCCGACGGGCGGCTGGGGATATATGTCACGCTGGAGATCGAGACAGGCTGGCTCACCGATGTGCTCACGCTGGAGCCGGGGGGATTGGTCAACGTGACCCGGGACCCGGAGAGCGGTGTGAGCGTGACCACGTGCTGGTCGGGGACGGAGGCCTACACCTCGGACATCAACGGCGACGGCGTGCCGGAGGTCCCACGGCCCCAGCGGCTGGCTCCGATGGGCGATGAGGCCGCCGCGCCCCAGTATTTGATCTATTGGCAGCAGTTTGACTCCAAGGGGGCGGGGGCCACCAGTATCATCACCTACCACAGCTTTACCGACGGGTGGTACCTCACACTGCCCAACGGCTGGAACGCGGGCAATATCGCCGTGGCCCGGGACGACTCCTCCAGCAACCGGGGGGAGCGGGCCGTGTCCTTCTACTACTGGCCGGACCGGGAAGAGGAGGAGCCGAAAAAATTCCTCACCATTTACTACCTCACCGGGAGCAACCGAACCGCCCGGTCCAAGCTGCCTGGGCGCACGGTGCTGCTCAGCGACAGCAGCGCCATCTACTGCGCCTCTCTGGATACCCGGGTATGGGACTGTGGCCTGGACGAGGGGGAGCTGGCGCAGCGGTTTAAGCTGATTACGGCGGCGTGGTCAAACAGATGAGCGCGGAGAAGCGGACAGCAAGGGAGCTTGGAGCAGAGCGAGGGCAAACTGCGCAGGCCGCGAAAGCGGGCCGCAGTTTGCCCGAGACGGAGCGAAAGCGACCGAGCGTCCTGGCCGCTTCGCAGCGTGATAGGCCGCGCTGAGCCGTAGTGAGCAGCGCGGATGGAGCGGAGCGAGGACAAAAGCGCGGCCGCCGCGAAGCGGGGGGCGGGTTTTGGCCGAGACGGAGCGAAGCCGTGCGTCGCGAACAGGCGAAGCGTGACAGCGTTGTCGCAAGCTCCATATCCTTCGCTTCCGGCGTTGCCGAAAGCTCAGTCATTCCGCTGCTCCTCCTTTCCCCACAAAGCCAAAGGGAGGCTTTGCGGGGGCCCCGGCAGGCCGCGCCCAGCCGTGGTGAGCAGCGCGGCAGTAAAGATGAAACAGAAAGTAGGGAATCGAACATCATGCGTAAGGTATTGGTCCTGGAGGATGAGACCAACATCCGCAGCTTTGTGGTCATAAACCTGAAGCGGGCGGGTTACGATACCATTGAAGCCGGCACCGGCGAGGAAGCGCTGGCGCTGATCCAGAAAAACCCCGATGTGCAGGTGGCCCTGCTGGACATCATGCTTCCCGGGGAGATAGACGGGTTTGAGGTGTGCCGCCGCATCCGGGCGGGTAATCCCCAGGTGGGCATCATCATGCTCACCGCCCGCACCCAGGAGATGGACAAGGTGAGCGGCCTGATGACGGGGGCGGACGACTATGTGACCAAGCCCTTCTCCCCGGCGGAGCTCACCGCCCGGGTGGACGCGCTGTTCCGCCGCACGGGGGGCGCGCCGGTGCGGGATGTGGACGAGCTGAGCCAGCCGCCCTTCCTGCTCAATACCCGCAACCGGACCTTGGAGAAGAACGGGAAGCGGGTGAAGCTCACCCAGGTGGAGTACTCCATCGTGAAGCTGTTTATGGAGAACGCGGGGAAGGCGCTGTCCCGGGAGGAGATTCTGGAGGCCGTATGGGGCAAGGAATATTTGGGCGAGCTGAAAATTGTGGATGTAAACATCCGCCGCCTGCGCATCAAGCTGGAGGATGACCCCCAAAATCCCGCCCATATCAGCACCGTTTGGGGGTATGGGTACGAGTGGGAGGCATGAGCTGGGGCGGGAGCCGGGAAAGGAGGGGGAGTTCAGGATGGATCAGGAAAACCGCCAGAGGCGGCGCAGGATGCTGCCCAGGGGCCCGAAGCGCGAGCGGGCGGCGGAGGACGGCCCGCCCGAGGCCCCCCTCAAAAAGCCAGGCCGGGGCCGGCTGCGCCGGCGCTGGCTGCTGAATACCCTGGCCGTCACCCTGGTGGTGGTGGCCGTGTCGGTGAGCGCCTTCTCTTTGGCCATGTACAGCTACTACACCTCTACCATTCTGGCTACTCTGGAGAGCAAGGCCCAGACTGCCGCCGGGATGTTCCGCAATTACACCGAAACCACCTACCTGTCCACTGCCCGGCAGTTCATTAACCAGTTTGAGGAAAAAAACGATATTGAGGTGCAGATACTCAGCGCCGGGGGCCGGGTGCTCATGTCCTCCATGATGGACATATCCGGCGCCTCTGCCCACAGCCCCGATGTGGCCGCCGCCATCAGCGAGAAGCGGGTGCGGACCCACATCGGCCAGGACCCGGATACCGAGGACGAGGTGATCTCCGCCTCTGCCCCGGTAATCTATAACAATGCGGTAGTGGGGGTGGTGCGCATGGCCACCTCCCTGCGGCGTGTGCACGCCCAGATGGTGCGCATGATGCTGGTCACCTCTGCCATCGGGGTGGCGATCCTGCTGGTGATGGGGCTTATGGCGTCCTATTTTATCCGCTCGGTGCTGGACCCGGTGATTCGGGTGACGGAGACCGCCAAGCGCATCGCCGCAGGGAGCTACGGCGTGCAGATGGAGAAAAAGACCGACGACGAGATGGGTGAGCTGGTGGACAGCATCAACGACATGTCCATGAAGATCGACCAGGCCGAGCGCACCCAGTCGGAGTTCATCTCTTCCGTGTCCCACGAGCTGCGCACTCCCCTCACCGCCATCAGCGGCTGGGCGGAGACGCTGTATAACGGCGAGGTCCGGGACGCGTCCGATGTGAAGAAGGGGATGGCCATCATTGTGTCCGAGGCGCAGCGCCTTACCCGCATGGTGGAGGAGCTGCTGGAGTTCTCTAGGATGGAGACGGGGCGGTTTAACCTGTCGGTGGAGCCCATCGACATTGTGGCGGAGTTGGAGGACGCGGTGTACACCTACCGGGAGTTCTTCCGCCGCAAGGGGCTGGAGCTGGACTATACTGAGTGCGGCGAGGAGCTGCCCATCATCAGCGGCGACCCGGAGCGGCTGCGCCAGGTGTTCTGCAACCTGCTGGACAATGCGGACAAGCACGGCGGCTCCGGCGGGCGTGTGGAGGTATCCGTGGGCCGGGAGGAGGCCCGGGTGGTGATCAGCATCCGGGACCACGGACCCGGCGTGCCTGCGGAGGAGCTGCCCTTCATCAAGTACAAGTTCTACAAGGGCTCGTCCAAGGCGCGCGGCTCCGGCATCGGCCTTGCGGTGTGCGACGAGATCATCAACAGCCACAACGGCACGTTGGAGATTGGCAACGCGCCCGGCGGCGGCTGTGTGGCTACCATCCGGCTGCCCGTCGGGGTGGAGGTTGTGTAGCAGCAAAAATCGAACAAAAGTTTAAAACCCTTGTGTTTTCCCGGCGTCTCTGGTATACTGTGGAAAATGCGGCGGGGTAAAGGAGAAGAACATGGCAAAACAAGACGGAAACTGCACTCCATTCAAGACCACCTGCGGCGGACAGGCCCTGCTGGAGGGCATCCTCATGCAGGGCCCCGGCAAGCGAGCGATGGTGGTGCGCAAGGCGGACGGCGAGCTGGTGGTGGAGGAGGAGACGGTCAAGTCCCGGTCGGGGCCGGCCAGGCTGCCCTTTATCCGGGGGCTGTTTGTGTTCGGCGGCGCTATGGTCCACGGGATGAAGGCGCTGATGCGCTCGGCGGAACTGTCCGACGACGGCTCCATGGAAGAGGAGGAGCTCACCGGCATTGACAAGTGGATCAGCGAGCACTTCGAGGGGGAGAAGGCCGTCAGCATCATCATCACCCTGGCGGCGGTGCTGGGCATCGCCATGTCGGTGGGGCTGTTCATTTTGCTGCCCACCGCGCTGACGGGGCTGATCGGGCTGGTGTGGACCACCATGCCGCTGTGGGTGCGCTCGGTGCTGGAGGGGGTGCTGAAGGTGGCCATCTTTATGGGCTATCTGTTCCTGTGCTCCAGGATGAAGGAGATCCACCGGGTATTTGAGTACCACGGCGCGGAGCATAAGACCATCTACTGCTATGAGAACGGCCTGGAGCTGACGGTGGAAAACGTGCGGAAGCAGCCCCGGCACCATCCCCGGTGCGGCACCAGCTTTTTGTTTGTGGTCATTGCGGTGTCCATCTTTTTGTCCATCGTGGTCTTCACCCCGCTGGAGATTGAGAACACCTTTTTACGCATGGCCCTGCACCTGCTGATGCTGCCCGTCATCGTGGGGGTGACCTATGAGTTCAACCGCTATGTGGGCGGCCATGACGGGCCGGTGTGCCGCGCCCTGCGGACTCCGGGCATGTGGATGCAGAACTTTACCACCTTTGAGCCGGACGACGGCATGATTGAAGTGGGGATTGAGGCGCTCAAGCGGGTGCTGCCGGAGGAGAAGGGCGCCGACGCCTGGTAAAAAGAAGCGCGGAGCCGCTGTCCATGACAGCACCACCAAAGCAGAGAGAGGGTGAGCTCATGCCAGCAACCTATAACGACCTATACCTGGATGCGCGCAAGGCGCTGAAAGCCGCTGGAGTGGAGCAGGCCCAGCTGGAGGCCCGGGAGCTTTTGTGCTTTGCCTCCGGCAAGAGCCGGGAAGAATTCATCCGGGATCTGCCGCTGTACGCCTCCGACGGGGCGGGGAAGCGGTTTCGGGGCCTGTTGGAGCGCAGGCTGAAGGGGGAGCCGGTGGCATACCTCATTGGGGAGTGGGAGTTTTACGGCCTGACGCTGGACGTGTGCCGGGACGTGCTCATCCCCAGGCCGGACACGGAGACGCTGGTGGAGCGGGGCATATTGTATGTCCGGGATCTGCCCGACGGCACCCGGGTGCTGGATTTGTGCGCCGGCAGCGGCTGTATCGGGCTGGCCATCGCGGACAACTGCCCCAATACCCGTGTGTTTTTGGCGGAGTGGTCGGAGGACGCCCTGCGGGTGTGCCGGCAGAATATCCGGCGGTGCGGCCTGACGGACCAGGTGAGCCCGGTCCAAGCGGACGCGCTGGAACCGCCGCCGCGGATTTTGCGGGACTTCGACCTCATCCTCTGCAATCCCCCGTATATCCCCACCCTGGAGGTGGCGCGGCTTGATCCCTCTGTCCGGGACTACGAGCCCCGGATGGCGCTGGACGGGGGAGAGGACGGGTTGAAATTTTACCGCGCCATCGCCAGAAAGTGGAAGCGGGCGCTGAAGCCGGGCGGCAAGCTGGCCTTTGAAGTGGGGTACGACCAGGCCCCGGCGGTGGAGTACATACTGGCGGAAAACGGGTTTACAGGCATCCAGACCACCATGGACCCGGGAATGCACTGGCGGGTGGTGGAAGGAAGCGCGGAGAATCGGACAGCGAACGAGCTTGGAGCGCAGTGAGGGGCAGGAACACGCCGGTAAAGGAGGATGTGCTATAAAAAAGAGGCTCATTCTCATAGCGGCGGGCGCTTTGCTGCTGGCCTGCCTGCTTCCGATGCCGTTTCATTTGAAGGACGGTGGGACGGTGGAGTACCGGGCGGTGCTGTACACGGTGTCCAGGGTCCGCCGCCTGAACGGCTTGGAGGCGGAGAAGCCCTTTCAGGAGGGGGTTATAGTCAAGCTGCTGGGCATTGAGGTGTACAATCATGTGGAGTAGCGGAGGTGCGGAATGGGCGTGGTAATTGAGACGGGCCGGCTTAAAATTGTGCCTTTTGAGATGGGCCGCTTGGAGGAATATGTCTCGGCATTTGACGGGGAAATTACAAAATATCAGTATCCAGATCCCTTTGCCTCTGTGGCAGCGGCCCAGGAGACGCTGCAGGGGTTTATGGATCTGATGCACCGAAACGAGATGCTATTCCTGTCCATTCTGACCCCGGACGGTGGGTTTGTGGGCGGCGTTGAGGTACATGGTATCCGGGAGGAATATCCCGAGCTGGGGATTTGGATCAAAAAAGGGGAGCAGCAAAAGGGATATGCCTGGGAAGCCCTGGCGGGTGTGTTGAAATTCGTAGACGGCAGCTACCGCAAGGAGTGGTACGTATTTGAGGCGGACATCCGAAACGCTGGAAGTATGAAGCTGGCGGAAAAGTTCGATTACCGAAAAGAGGGGCTGGACGAGTTTGAGACAGAGACGGGAAAGCTTCTGCGCTTGCAGCGGTTCCTGATCAGAAGCCGCAGATAGGGAAATTTGGCAGGAACACCCTGCGGGGGTGGGATTAAGGCCCGGTTTATGGGACATTTAAAAGAGTAGCATATGGGCAGGAAGAGGCCGGCGGCTTTCAAAATCATGCCGGTGGGAAAGGATGATTGTACATGGCTGAGAAGAAGAAACAAATTGAGCCCGCCGCCCCGGCGGCGGATAAGAAAAAGGCGCTGTCCACCGCCATCGCGCAGATTGAGAAGGAGTACGGCAAGGGCTCCATCATGCGCCTGGGCGAAAATTCCCATATCGTGGTGGAGGCGATTCCCACCGGGTCGCTGTCGCTGGATATCGCGCTGGGCATCGGCGGCGTGCCCAAGGGGCGCATCATTGAGATTTACGGCCCCGAGTCCTCCGGCAAGACCACGCTCGCCCTGCATATTGTGGCCGAGGCACAAAAGCGGGGGGGCGAGGTGGCCTACATCGACGCCGAGCACGCTCTGGACCCCACCTACGCCCGGGCCCTGGGGGTGGATATCGACTCCATGCTCATCTCCCAACCGGACACCGGCGAACAGGGTTTGGAGATCTGCGAGGCCCTGGTGCGCTCCGGGGCCATTGACGTGGTGGTGGTGGATTCCGTTGCCGCCCTAACCCCCCGGGCGGAGATCGAGGGCGACATGGGCGACTCCCATGTGGGCCTGCTGGCCCGGCTGATGAGCCAGGCCCTGCGCAAGCTGGCGGGGTCCATCTCCAAGACCAACTGCATCGTCATCTTTATCAACCAGCTCCGCGAGAAGGTAGGCGTGGTGTACGGCAATCCCGAAGTGACCACCGGGGGCCGGGCGCTGAAGTTTTACGCCTCGGTGCGCATGGAGGTGCGGCGGATTGAGGCCATCAAGAACGGCACCGAGATCATCGGTAACCGCACCCGGGCCAAGATTGTGAAGAACAAGGTGGCGCCCCCCTTCCGGGAGGCGGAGTTCGAGATCATGTACGGCGAGGGCATCTCCAAAATGGGCGAGCTGGTGGACCTGGCCGTCAAGCTGGACATCGTGCAGAAGTCGGGCTCCTGGTTCTCCATGGGGGATACCCGGCTGGGCCAGGGGAAGGACGCGGTAAAAAAATACTTTGGGGAGAATCCCGAGATCGCCGCCCAGGTGGAGGCCGACGTGAGGGCCAATGCCTACAAGCTGATGAGCCGCCAGTCCCAGGCGGCGGCCAAGGCGGCGGGCCGGGCGGTGGACGTGTCCGCCGACGATTTCGAAGGGTAGAGGGGGCAGTGAGTATGGATGCATTGAAGCGAGAACTGAGGGAACGGTACCTTTCTACTTACCGGGAGTGTAAAAAATTTGGGTATAAACCCTCCCTTTTCTTGGATATGGTAATCAGCGACGATGATATTGTGGCCGTGACCAGAAAGCTGATTTATAAGAGCGGCGGGACATCGGGCTTTGAGACGTTATATGAGAATAAAAGACTGGATTTATCGGTAGAGAGAATAATTTTGGAGTGGCGTTTTCGGCGCCTGTTTTCAAAAGAGGATTTGTGTACCGCTTATGATCGCTTGGCGGAATACAATTACGAAGGCTTGACGCAAATAGAAAAGCCCTGATGAGGATCGAAAAGCTGGAGCCCTCCCAGCACAAGCAGGGCCGTTGGCTGGTGTGGCTGGACGACGCCTCCGTCGTCCGGGTGGGCGAGGGGGATGTGGTGTCCCTGGGGCTCTATGCCGGCAGGGAGCTGACCGATGCCGAGGGGGAGGCGCTGTGCGCCGCCGGGGAGCAGTCCCGGCTGATGGAGCGGGCGGTGGGCTTGCTGGCCCAGCGGCCCATGTCCCGGAAGGAGCTGCTGGATAAGCTGTGCGTCCCGCCCCGGCAGAAGCGGGAGAAGTACCCCTATGACAAGCTGGACGGCGGCCCGGACCCTGCGCTTTTGCAGCAGCAGAAGGAGGCCCTGCGGGAGCGGGCGGAGGGGGTGGCCGACCGCCTTGCCGGCCTGGGCCTGCTCAACGACGGGGAATACGCCCGCATGGTGGTGCGCCACTACGCAGCCAAGGGGTACGGTCCCCGTAAGATCCGGGACGAGCTGTACCGCCGGGGGGTGCCCCGGGAGTTCTGGGAGGACGCCATGGACGAACGGGAGCCGGACAGCGGCCAGATTGACAAGCTGGCCCGGCAGAAGCTCCGGGGGGCGGAGCCCACGAGGGAAAATTTGAAGAAGGTGTCCGACTATCTGGCCCGGCGGGGATACGGCTGGGAGGAGATTTCGTCGGCGCTGGACCGCATACGGGAGGAATCGGAATGGTAGAAAAGGTGAACGGAGAATCTCTGCGGACAATACGTGAGCTGACGCTGTTTGACATGGACGAAATCCTGCCGCTCTATGCCGCTGTGGGCTGGACAAATTATACTGACCGGCCTGAGATGCTGAAAAACGCGTTGGAGCACTCCCTGCTGGTGCTGGGGGCGTATGATGGGGACAGGCTGGCGGGCCTGCTCCGGGCGGTGGGGGATGGGCTTTCCATCGTATTTATTCAGGATGTGCTGATTTTTCCCGCATACCAGCGTCAAGGAATCGGGACGATGCTCTTTGGCGCATTGATGGAGCGTTACCCGGAGGTGTACCAGATGGAGCTGGCTGCGGATAACACACTGGAGAGCGCCGCATTTTACCAGTCTCTGGGGTTCCGGCGGGACCGGGACATAGGCTGCTGTGCTTTTATGAAAATGTGAGGAGTTTTTTAGCTTGAATGTTGCGTTTATATCCCTGGGCTGCGCCAAAAATCTGGTGAACACCGAGCAGATGATGGCCCTGTGCCGGGCGGCGGGGCACACCGTCACCGGCGACCCCGAGGGGGCCGACGTGGCGGTGCTCAACACCTGCGGCTTCATCGAGTCCGCCAAGAGCGAGGCCATCGACAGCATTTTGGAGCTGGCGGAGCTGAAGAACCGGGGGAAGCTGAAAAAGCTGCTGGTGGCGGGCTGCCTCAGCCAGCGCTACCCCGACGGCATCCGCACCGAGCTGCCCGAGGCGGACGGCCTGCTGGGCACAGGGAGCTACACCGATATCGTCTCCGCTGTGGAGCAGGTGATGGCGGGGGAGAGGCCGGAATTATTCGGCGATATCCACCGCACCTTTGAGGATGGGGAGCGGTGGGTGACCACCCCGCCTTGGACGGCCTATCTGAAAATTGCCGAGGGCTGCTCCAACGGCTGCGCCTTCTGTGTCATCCCCAAGCTGCGGGGGCGCTACCGCAGCCGCTCCATGGAGGCCCTTTTGAAGGAGGCCAGGGGGCTGGCGGACAGCGGGGTGAGGGAGCTCATTGTCATTGCCCAGGACATCACCCGTTACGGGCAGGATCTGGAGGACGGCGCTTCGCTGGCCGGTCTGCTGACTGAGCTTTGCAGGCTGGACTTCCACTGGATCCGCCTTCACTACCTGTACCCGGAGGCGGTGACGGATGAGCTGATTCAGGTCATTGCCCGGGAAAAGAAGATCGTCCACTATCTGGACATCCCCATTCAGCACGCCAACGACGGCATTTTGAGGGCCATGCGCCGCCGCAGCACCCGGGCGGAGATCGAGGCGCTGTTCGCCAAGCTGCGCGCCGCCATGCCCGACGTGGTGCTGCGCACCTCCCTGATCTGCGGCCTGCCCGGCGAGGGGGAGGCGGAGTTCGAGGAGCTGTGCGGTTTTCTGCGGGAGCAGAAGCTCCAGCGGGCGGGGGTGTTCCAGTTCTCCCCGGAGGAGGGCACCCTGGCCGCCGCCATGGAAAATCAGGTGGACCCGGACACCGCGGCACGCCGGGTGGAGCTGGTGGTGGATATCCAGTCCCGCATTATGGACGGGTATAACGAGCAGCGCCTGGGCGCCTGCATGGAGGTGCTGTGTGAGGGCTTTGACGCTGAGGCGAGCTGTTACACGGGCCGCACCTACGCCGACTCGGTGGATATCGACGGCCGGGTGCTGTTCACGGCGGCGGGGGTGATCCCTGCGGGGACGTTCGTGTGGGTGCGCATCACCGGCGTGTCCGACGGGGATCTGACAGGGGAGATGGAGGAATGACGCTCTACCACTGCTCGCCCACGCCTGGGCTGAAGACGCTCAGGTCCGGCGTGACCCAATATTTCGGCAAGCCCAAGGCCGCCGGCCTGCCCATGGCGCTGGCCGCCCGGGAGTCAATGGAAGAACAGGCGGAACATAAAGGAGGAACACCATGAACCTACCCAACAAGCTGACCCTGATGCGCGTCATCCTGATCCCTGTGTACCTGGTGCTGTGGCACCTGGATTTCCCCGGCAACAATTACGCCGCCCTGGCGGTGTTTGTGGTGGCCAGCCTCACCGACTTTTTGGACGGCTACATCGCCCGGAAGCACAACCTGGTGACAGACTTCGGCAAGTTCATGGACCCGCTGGCGGACAAAATGCTGGTGCTCACCGCCATGACCTGCTTCTGCGCCATGGGCCGCTTCCCCGACTGGGCGCTGGTCATTGTCATGGCCCGGGAGTTTGCCGTATCCGGCCTGCGGATGGTGGCGGTGGATAATGGCCGGGTCATTGCCGCCGGGTGGTCGGGCAAGGTCAAGACCTTTTCCACCATGGTGTGCCTGTGCCTGATGCACCTCACCATCCTGCCCATCCCCATGTGGGTGCTGGACTGGACGTGTGTGGTTGTCATCGCCGCCACCACCCTGTACTCCGGCGTGGAGTATTTTGTGAAGAACCGGGACGTGCTCAATTGGAATAAGTAAAGGAAACGGAACGGCTCCGGCCCGCGATGTGTGCGGGCCGGAGCCGTTTTCATCCCATCATGAGCCGGGTAAGCAGGAAGGCCAGCCCCCCGCAGGCGGGAAAGGTGAGGACCCACGCCCCCGCCATCTGGCCCATCACCAGCCGGTCCGCCCCCCGGCCCGCGCCGCAGATGGCGGCCACCTTGGCGTGGGTGGTGGAGACGGGCAGGCCCAGCGCGGAGCACGCCAGCAGTACGGCTCCCGCCCCCAGGTCCGCCGCCAGCCCCTCGGCGGGGGAGAGGGCGGCCAGCTCGGTGCCCATTTTCTCCACGATGGGCTTTCCGCCCAGGGCGGTACCCAGGGCCATCACAGCCGCGGTGAGCAGGGCCAGGGACAGCCGGGAGAGGCCCTGTTCCCCGCCCAGCCCTTCGGTGAGCAGCAGCAGGGCCAAAAACTTCTGTCCGTCCTGCACCCCATGGAGCAGGGCGGTGAGGGCGGCCCCCGCCCGCTGCCACGCCGCCGGGCGGCGCACCCGGCCCGCCAGCAGCCGCCGGAGCAGCCTGCCTGCCGCCGCCCCGGCGGGCAGGGACAGCGCC
>CAPOAR010000087.1:0-13077 GCA_948670295.1 uncultured Oscillospiraceae bacterium
CCTCTGTTATACCACTGCTGTCAACTCTTGGCTTTATTTTTGATCGTTGCTATAGGTGCGTTTTCAGCCCAGCAGCAGCTTATCGTCCGCCTCGTCGGAGCCGGTGGCCTGCCCGAACCGGGCCAGCAGGTCCTCCACGGTGAGCCGTTTCTTGTCCTCCCCGGAGATATCCAGGGCGACGCGTCCCTCGTACATCATGATGAGGCGGTTGCCGTGGACGATGGCGTCTTTCATGTTGTGGGTGATCATCAGGGTGGTGAGCCGGTCCTTTTGCACGATGCGCTCGGTGGCCTGGAGCACCTTGGCCGCCGTTTTGGGGTCCAGGGCGGCGGTGTGCTCGTCCAGCAGCAGCAGATCTGGCTTGCGCAGGGCGGCCATCAGCAGGGTGAGCGCCTGGCGCTGGCCGCCGGACAGCAGCCCCACCTTGGAGGTGAGCCGGTCCTCCAGCCCCAGGTCCAGGATTTTCAGCGTCTCACGGTAGCGCTCCCGCTCGTCCCGGGTGATGCCGGGGCGCAGGGTGCGCGCCCTCCCCCGCCGGGCGGCCAGGGCCATATTTTCCTCGATCTGCATGGTGGCGGCGGTGCCCATCATGGGGTCCTGGAACACCCGGCCGATGTATTTGGCCCGCTTGTGCTCCGGGAGCCTGGTCACGTCCGTCCCGCCGATGGAGATGGAGCCGGAGTCCACCGGCCACACCCCCGCCACCGCGTTGAGCAGGGTGGACTTGCCCGCGCCGTTTCCGCCGATGACGGTCACGAAGTCCCCGTCCTCCAGGGTGAGGGACACCCCGTTGAGGGCCGTCTTCTCGTTGACGGTGCCGGGGTTGAAGGTCTTGCGGATGTTTTTAATGTCAAGCATGGGGGAGCTCCTCCTTTTTCGCGGGGTTGACAGGCTTGGAGAAGTATTTTCCCTTCCAGTAGGGGATGGTGAGGAATACCGCCACCACCAGGGCGGTGAGCAGCTTGAGATAATTGGCGTTGAGATCGCCCAGCTTGAGCACCGCCGTAATGACCACATAGTAGATGATGGCGCCGAAGGACACCGCCAGCAGCTTCAGCGCGAAATTGCGGAAGATCCTGCCGAAAATGACCTCGCCGATGACCACGGCGGCCAGGCCGATGACGATGGCGCCCCGGCCCACGTCGATATTGTTGGCGCCGTTATACTGGCACATCAGCGCCCCGGACAGGGCAACCAGCCCGTTAGACAGCACCAGCCCCAGCACCTTGGCCCAGTCGGTGTTGATGCCCTGGGCCCGGGCCATGTTCTGGTTGGAGCCGGTGGCCCGCAGGGCCGCCCCCAGCTCCCGGCCAAAGAACCAGTACAAAATGGCGATGAGGGCGGCGGTCATCAGCCCCACCACCACCACGGGATGCCGCCAGATGGGGTAGCCCGATTTGGAGCCCTGGACAAAGCGCAGGGACACCAGCAGCTTGTCCAGCATGTCCTCCTGGGTGATGGGCAGGGCCACCGACGATTTGAAGGCCATGACGGCCATGTTCACCGTGTACAGCCCCAGCTGGGTGAGGATGCCCGCCAGGATGGCGGGGATGCCGCACACCGTATGGAGCAGGCCGGTGGCCAGCCCCGCCGCCATACCGGCCAGCAGCGCGGCCAGCATGGCCAGCCACACGTTGACGCCGCCGGCGAACAGGACCACGAACACCGCGCCCCCGGTACAGAAGGAGCCGTCCACCGTCAGGTCCGCGATGTCCAGTATCTGATAGGTGATGTATACGCCGATGGCCATAATGCCCCAGATAAGGCCCTGGGACGCCGCCCCCGGCAGCGCGCTCAAAAATCCTGCCATTGTGGATGTTCCTCCCAATTTAAAATGCGCGAAAGCGGCGGGAAAGGGAAGCCCTTTCCCGCCGTTTTACGCTACCCGGCGGCGATGGCCTCGTAGCCGTCGGGCGGGGTGATGCCCAGCGCCTCGCAGGTGACGGGGTTATACTTCTTCACGAACTGGGGCGCGTACTCGATGGGCATGGAGGCGATGTCGGCCTCGCCGGTGAGGATCTGGGCGGCCATCTCGCCGGTCTTGTAGCCGATGTCGTAGTAGCTGATGGACAGGGTGGCGATGCCGCAGCCGCCGCAGATGCCCTCCTCGCCGGCGAACACGGGGACGACCCCCTGGCAGATGTTGTTGATGATGCCGGTGTTGTTGGCGGCGGTATTGTCGGTGGGCACGTAGAGCACGTCGCTGTTGTCGGCGGCGTCCTGCACTACGCTGGCCATGTCGTTGGTGTCGGAGAAGGGGTACTGCTTGCAGGCGTAGCCCAGCTCCTCCAGCTTCTTCTGCACGTTGTCCACCTGGTACTGGCTGTTGGGCTCGGCGGAGCAGTAGATGAGGCCCACGGTCTTGGCGTCGGGATACCACTCCTGGATCATCTGGGCCTGCTGGTCCAGGGGGGCCAGGTCGGAGGTGCCGGACACGTTGGCGCCCACGGTGCCGGAGAAATTCTCAATCCCCAGGGCCACGCCGTACTCGGTGATGGAGGTGCCCAGCACCGGGATGGAGTTGGTGGCGGAGGCGGCGGCCTGAAGGGGGGCGGTGGCGTTGGCCATGATCAGGTCCACGCCGTCGGACACGAAGCCGTTGATAATGGTGGCGCAGGTGGGGGAATCGCCGGCGGCGTTCTTGTTCTGGATATCCACCTGGCCGGGGAGCTTCTCGTTCAGCGCGTCGATAAAGCCCTCGGTGGCGGCGTCCAGGGCCACGTGGGGGGCCAGCTGGCAGATGCCAACCACATATTTCACGTCCCCGGCGGGTTCATTGCTGTTTTCAGGGGTGGCCTTGGATTCGTTGGGGTCGGCGCTGTCCAAGCTAGTGCCGGAGCAGGCGGCCAGGGACAGGGCCATCACCAGCGCCAGCAGCAGCGCGGTCAGCTTTGCGGTCTTTTTCATTCTATAAATTCCTCCAAACAGTTGCTTTACTGCTTTGCGCCGTCAAAGCGTCGGGGCACAAAGGAATGAGCTTCACAGCTCATGGACGCTAGTATAACGCTTTAACGCGCTGGTGTCAAGGCCAAACGCAGGAAATTCCGCAAAATATGTGTGGGGGCGGCTGCGCACTTCTTTCCTGTCACGCTGCGCCCTGCGCCCGGCCTCGCTTCGGTCCAAGCGTCCTCGCTGGCCGCTTCTTCGCGCTTCTTCATTAACGGTCTGTAAATACTTCCGGCCATGGGTGGACTTTTTTGCGCCCCTGTGGTAAAATACCTTGAAAATGGATGGTTATGCCAAGGAGGAGGGGAGGCCCATGCGTACCGATGTGCTGGGTGTGGCCTTTGATGATGTGACGCTGGACGAGGCGGTGGACCGGGCGCTGGCCATGCTGGAGGAGGACGGGCCCCATATGGTGGCCACCCCCAATCCGGAGATTGTTCAGCGGGCCAAAAAGGACCGGGAATTCGCCGGGATACTGGCCCAGGCAGACCTGGTCATCCCCGACGGGGTGGGGGTGGTCTACGCCGCCAAGATCCTGGGCAGGCCGCTGAAGGGCCGGGTGCCGGGCATCGACTTCGCCTCCGCCCTGATGGGGCGTATGGCCGGAACGGGCAGGCGGCTCTACCTGCTGGGGGCGGCCCCCGGCGTGGCGGAGCAGGCTGCGGTGAACCTGCGGGCAAAATATCCCGGCCTTGTGGTATGTGGCGCCCATGACGGATTTTTTCAGGACGACGCCTCGCCTGCCGCCGCCATCAAGGCGGCCAGGGCGGATGTGGTGTTCGTCTGCCTGGGCTTTCCCAAGCAGGAAAAGTGGATCGCTGCCCACGGCAGGGAGGCCGGGGCCCGGCTGTACGTGGGCCTGGGCGGGTCGCTGGACGTGTTTGCGGGCAGGGTGGAGCGGGCCCCGGAGTCCTTCCAGAGGCTGGGGCTGGAGTGGCTGCACCGGCTGATAAAGGAGCCCTCCCGCATCGGGCGCATGGCAAAGCTGCCGCTGTTTCTGGTGTCGGCCGCGGGGGCGCGGCTGACAGGGAAACAGTAACCAGACATAAAAATTTAAGGAAAGGTAGATGCTCTATGGTCTATATCCTGTTGGGGGCCGGATTTGAGGAGGCCGAGGCCCTGGTGGCCGCCGACGTGCTGCGCCGGGGGGAGATCCCCGTCTCCCTGGCCGGCATCGGGGGAGAGTGGGTCGCAGGCTCCCACGGCATCACGGTCAAGGCCGACCTGCCCGTGGAGGGCGTGGCTCTGAAGGAGGGCGACATGGTGGTCCTCCCCGGCGGCATGGGGGGCGTGGCCTCCATCGAGGGCAGCGGGGAAGCCCTGGCCCTGGTGCGGGGCGCGGCGGAAAACCCCGGCTGCTGGCTGGCCGCCATCTGCGCAGCCCCCACCCTGCTGGCCCGGGCGGGGCTGCTGCCCCAAGGCGGGCGGTGCGTGTGCTATCCCGGTATGGAGGGGGAGCTGTCCCAGGCCGGGGCGGTCCCCGCCATGGACCAGGCTGCGGTGCGGGAGGGGATGCTGATCACCGGCAAAGGCCCCGGAACCGCGTTTGACTTCGCCCTGGCCCTGGTGGAGGCGCTGACGGGGGCGGAGAGGGCCGGCCAGGTCCGCGCCGGGCTGCACTACGGCGTATGACGGTCAAGGAGCGCAAGGCGGAGCTGCGCCGCCATGCCGCCGGTCTGCCGCAGATGGAGGCCGGGGCGCTGTTTGAGCGGTTCCTGGCCCTCCCGGAGGTGGAGGGGGCGGACACCGTGATGGTGTTTTACGGCACAGGCCGGGAGCCGGACACCGTACCCCTCATCCGCGCCCTGCTGGGGCGGGGCAAGCGGGTGGCCCTGCCGGTGGTGCTGCCCCGCCGGGGCATGGAGGCCCGGCAGGTGCTGGACGTGGAGCAGCTGGCGCCCAATCGGTTCGGCATCCCGGAGCCGGACCAGTCCTGCCCCGTGGTGCCCAAGGGGGAGATCGCCGCAGCCCTCATCCCCCACCTGATGGTGGACAGGGAGGGCTACCGCCTGGGCTGGGGCGGAGGGTACTATGACCGGTGGCTGGCGGATTTCACCGGCTTTACCGCGTGCGTGTGCCGTCCGGGGCGGCTGCTGGAGCATATGCCCCGGGAGGAATTTGACGTGCCGGTGAAGCTTGTCCTCATTGATGAGTAAGGGGGGCGGAGGG
The DNA here is from genome assembly GCA_948670295.1 of uncultured Oscillospiraceae bacterium. Lineage (GTDB taxonomy): Bacteria > Bacillota > Clostridia > Oscillospirales > Oscillospiraceae > Enterenecus. Next base: position 5,116 of record CAPOAR010000087.1, read on the forward strand.
CAAGCGCCCTCCGCCCCATGGGTACAGTGATGCCGGGGCGCTGTGCGCCCTTGGCTTCGGGGGTTAGACTTTTGTGCGCGACGGCTGCGCCTGTTGGCGGCGCGGTTCTAAGCCCTCCGACTGCGCGAAAGCTGTCCGGCACCCTGGGGGGCGCCTTCCCGCTTTCGCTCCGCTTCGGGCTTAGCCCGCTGCTCACGACGGCTGCGCGCTTCTGGATTAGCAGCAGCCGTCGTTGCAGCCGCAGTTGTTGTTGCAGCCGCAGCCACAGCCGCAGCCGCAGTTGTTATTGTTGCCGCCGCCACAGCAGCAGCAATTGTTATTGCCGCCCCAGCTGTTCCCGCCGCCGCAGCAGCAGCACAGCAGGAGGATCAGGATGATGATCCACCAGCAGCCCCCGCCAAAACCACCATTGTTGCCACAACACATGATTTGTCACCTCACTAATATTCTCCCGGCCACGAGGGCCGGCTGTGGAAGCGGCCTTGTGTCCGTTTCCGAGTTATACTATGTGGGGGGCCGGAAATTGGTTCCCCGTCTGAAACCCAAAGGAGTGAGTCTCATGGCAGAAGAGCATCGCGCCGCCAGCAGCGGCCAGTCCCAGCCCCGCCGGGAGCAGGCCGGAGCCCAGCGCGGCCAGCCCCAGTCCGGCCCCCGGAGAAGGCCCCCCCGCCGGCGCAGCACCGCGGCCCGGGTGGCGGGCGCGTTTTTATATGTCCTGCTGGTCATCGGCGCCTCGGGCGTTCTGGCCACGGTGGGCTGGGTGTGGGCGTGCGATCTGCTGGGCCTGAACAAGGAGCCCGCATCCACCACCATTGAAATTGACGAGGACACCGATTTCTCCGCCGTGGTGGACCAACTGGAGAAGGAAGGGCTGATTGAGTACAAGTTCCTGTTCAAGCTGTACGCGTGGTTCTCCCACGCCGAGGCCAAAATCGCCCCGGGCACCTATGAGCTGAACACCGAAATGGATTACCACGCCCTGGTGTCCAGCATGGGCTCGTCCTCCTCCACCCGGAAGACTGCGGATGTCACCATCAAGGAGGGGCTCACCATCGACCAGGTCTTTGAGCTTCTGGACGACCGGGGGGTTACCTCGGCGGACAAGCTCCGGGATATGGCCGCCAACTACGACTACGCCTTTGACTGGCTGCGGGAGCGCCCCCTGGGCGATTACCACCGGCTGGAGGGCTACCTGTTCCCGGACACCTATACCTTTGAGCTGGGGGAGAATCCCAAATACGTCATCAACAAGATGTTGGTGAACTTCGACGCCAAAATGGATGAGTATATGGCCAGCTACACTGGGGAGGATGTCCAATACTCCCTCCATGACATTGTGACCATCGCCTCCATGATCGAAAAGGAGACCGACGGCACCAACAACGACGAGCGCAACGATTACAGGAGCATCGCCTCCGTCATTTACAACCGCCTGGAGAACCCGGCGGCGGAGACGGTGGGCTACCTCCAGATCGACGCCACCCTGGTCTACCTCAACGGGGGCAAGGTGCCCACGGTGGCCGACCGGGCCATCGACTCCCCCTACAACACCTATCTGTACAAGGGGCTGCCCGCCGGCCCCATCTCCAATCCGGGCATGACCTCGCTGCTGGCCGCCATGAACCCGGCGGACACCAACTATTATTACTATGTCCTCAACCCCGAGACCAAGCAGCACGAGTACAGCCGCACCTACGCCGAGCACGACGCGCTGGTGCAGCGCTACCAGGGCAATGGCGGCTAAGCCGGAGCTGCTGTGCCCTGCCGGGGACCGGGAGCGGCTGGACATGGCCCTGGCCTATGGGGCGGACGCGGTGTACCTGGCCGGGAACGCCTTCGGGATGCGGGCCTTTGCCGGGAATTTTGACCGGGAGGGACTGGCGGCTGCGGTGGAGGCGGCCCACGCCAAGGGGGTGCGGGTCCACGTGACCTGCAATACCCTGGCCCGCAACCACGAGGCGGCCCAGCTGCCCGAATACCTGGAGTATCTGGATTCCATCGGGGCGGATGCGGTGATTGCAGCCGGGGTGGAGGTGCTGGACCTTTGCAAGCGCCATGCCCCCCACGTCCAGGTGCACATGTCCACCCAGACGGGCATCACCAACTACGAGGCGGCCCGGGTGTGGCATGAGCTGGGAGCTTCCCGGGTGATCCTGGCCCGGGAGCTGTCCCTGGACGAGGTGGCGGAGCTGAAGGCCAAGGCCCCCAGGGGGCTGGAGGTGGAGTGCTTTGTCCACGGGGCCATGTGCGTGAGCTGGTCGGGACGGTGCCTGCTCAGCAACTATATGACCGGGCGGGACGCCTCCCGGGGGGCCTGCGCCCAGCCCTGCCGCTACCAGTACGCGCTGATGGAGGAAAAGCGCCCCGGGGAATACTTCCCCGTGTTCGAGGAGAACGGGGAGACCTTCATCATGAACAGCCGGGACATGTGCATGATCGACCACATCCCGGAGCTGCTCCGGGCCGGGGTGGACTCGCTGAAAATCGAGGGGCGTGCCAAGAGCGCCTACTACGCCGCCATGACCGCCGCGGCCTATCGCCATGGGGTGGACGCGGCGGCGGAGGGAAGGCCCCTGGACCCCGCCTGGCGCGCCGAGGTCGATAAGGTAAGCCACCGCCACTACTCCACCGGCTTCTGGTTTGGCCAGCCGGGGCAGTATACCGACTCCGCCCGGTATGTCCGGGACTGGCAGGTGCTGGCCGTGGTGGAGAGCTGCGACGGGCTGGGAAACGCCAGGCTGTCCCTGCGCAACAAGTTCGCCGCCGGGGATGAGATCGAGGTGGTGGGCCCCGGTGTGCCCGCCTTTCCCATGAGCGCGCCTATGATGCGGGACGTGGACGGCTTTGAACTGCGGGAGCCCAGGAACCCCCGGATGGAGTTTTACATGAGGCTGCCAAGGCCGGCGCCGCCCCTGTCCATCGTGCGGGCCTGCCGTCCCAGTTCATAGCATAGCGCGGCGGCAGGCGCATAGGGACGCTTGGAGCGGAGCGAAGGTAAAAGCCCAAGGCCCGCGCAGTGGGGCTGGGTTTTACCGAAGTCGGAGGACTTATTTTCCCGGCCGCGCGGCCAATGGGAGCGTGAATACGAAGCATAGCGCGACCCATAGCCGCGCAGGGGAAATAAGGCCGGAGCGCAGGGAAAAACCGGGGGAGGGGCGGTACGCCCCGGTTGGTTTTTCCCGGAGTCGGAGGACTTATTTTCCCGGCCGCGCGGCCAATGGGAGCGTGAATACACCCTACAAACTGCCTGGGCGTCCCGTCCAGGCAGTCTTTCCAGGGAGGGCTGGCTGGGCTTGCTTGAACATTGCCGCCATGCCCCAGCGGAGGGCCTTTTTCCGTCATATGTTGTTGATTTGCCCCTAAAATACAAATCCGTGGAGGAGAACACCATGAGAGAGATGCGCAGGTTTAAGCAGGCCCTGACCCGGGAGCAGTGCCATGAGATTTTGAAGCGGGGGACCTCCGGCGTGCTGGCGGTGGCCGGGGAGGACGGCTGGCCCTACGCCGTGCCGCTGAGCTACGTGTGGAAGGACGGGCGGGTGCTGTTCCACTTCGCCCTGGCGGGCCACAAGCTGGACGCTGTCCGGCGGGAGGAGCGGGCGTCCTTCTGCGTGATTGACCGGGACCAGGTGGTGCCGGAGGAGTATACCACCTATTACCGCTCGGTGATCGTCTTTGGCCGGGCGCGGGTGATTGGGGACCCGGTGGAAAAGCGCCGGGCCATTGAGGCGCTGGCGGAGAAATACTGTCCCGGTTTCCCCGAGGCCATGGCGGCGGAGATCGACGGCTCCTGGGAGCGGTTTTTGATGGTGGAGCTGGTCCCCGAGCAGGTCACCGGCAAGCAGGCCAGGGAGCTGATGGAGGGGAATTGACGGGCGGAGGTTATGATCCGCGCCGTTTTTGCGTATATTGATCAGATATCAATCATGGGAGGTTCTTTCATGCTGGACGCCATTCTGGGCCGCCTAATCCCCCATTACGGACAGCCGGACGACCCGGAGGCCCGGAAGGGCTGCGGGCTGCTGGCCGGGGGAGTGGGACTGGGGCTCAACCTGCTGCTGTTCGCCGTCAAGCTGTGCGCGGGGCTGCTCACCGGGGCCATTTCGGTGACCGCCGACGCCTTCAACAACCTGTCCGACGCCGCCGGGTCGGCGGTGACACTGGCGGGGTTCAAGCTGGCCGCCCAGCGGGCGGACGAGCGCCACCCCTTTGGCCATGGCCGCATCGAGTACCTGGCGGGGCTGGCGGTGTCCCTGCTGATCCTGCTGGTGGGGGTGGAGCTGGCCCAGGGGTCGGTGGGGAAAATCCTGCGCCCGGAGCCCGCCGTATTCAGTGTGCTGGCGGTGGCGCTGCTGGGGCTGTCCATCGGGGTGAAGCTGTGGATGGGCTGGTTTTACGCCGCCATGGGGCGGCGGGCCCAGTCCCCCACCCTGGCCGCCGCTGCGGCGGATGCCCGGTCGGACGTGCTGGCCACTTCGGCGGTGCTGGCGGGGCTGGCGGCGTCCCACTTTTTCCATGTGCAGCTGGACGGCTGGCTGGGGCTGCTGGTGGCGGCCCTCATCCTGCGCACCGGCTGGGGGGCCGCCCGGGATACGCTGGACCCCCTGCTGGGCACGCCCCCCGACCCGGCCATGGTGGCGGATATCGAAAAGCTGGTGCTGGGCTACCGCCAGATCCTGGGCATCCACGACCTGGTGGTCCACGACTACGGCCCCGGGCGGCGGATGATGTCCGTCCACGCCGAGGTGCCCGCCGACGGTTCGCTGGTGGAGCTGCACGATGTCATTGACCGGGCGGAGCGGGAGTTGAAGGAACGCTTTGGGCTGGAGGCGGTGATCCATCTGGACCCGGTGGAGATGGGCGACCCAGGCGCGGACCGGCTGCGGGCGCTGGCGGAGGGGCTGGCCCGGGAGATCGACCCCGCCGCCACCATCCACGACTTCCGCCGGGGCGGGGAGGGGGAGGTGTCCTTCGACGTGGTGGTGCCCTACGACGTGGCCCTGTCCGACCGGCAGGTGCGGGAGGCGCTGGCGGAAAAGCTGGCGCGGCGGGAGCCGGACTGCCGCCCGTCTATTGGGGTGGACCGATCCCACGTGTTGTAATTTTCCGTTGTTCACAAATTTCTCTGGAAATTTTGCAGCGTTCGACGTATAATGGCAGGAGAATAATCTGATGGCGCTGCGCCTTGCCTGCTCACGACGGCTCAGCGCATATTGAAAGGAAAGGGTGTATCCTAATGCCCCGCAGTATTCTCATCGTTGAGGACGACAAGAATATCGCCGACCTGATCCGGCTGTACCTGGAGAAGGAGGGCATGACCTGCCATGTGGCCGGGGACGGCCTGGAGGGGCTGGAGAAGTTCCACGCCGTCCAGCCCGACCTGGTGATGCTGGACATCATGCTTCCCTCCATGGATGGCTGGTCCGTGTGCCGGAAGATCCGGGAGACCTCCAAGGTGCCCATCATCATGCTCACCGCGAAGGGGGAGCTGGAGGACAAGGTATCCGGCCTGGAAATGGGGGCGGACGACTATATCACCAAGCCTTTCGAGACGAAGGAGGTGCTGGCCCGAGTGCACGCGGTCCTGCGCCGCTTCGGCGAGGAGGAGCAGCCGGAAAAACGGCTCAGCTTCGACAAGCTGGTGGTCAACCTGGACTCCTATGAGCTGCTGGTGGACGGCAGGCGGGTGGACACCCCGCCCAAGGAGCTGGAGCTGCTCTACCACCTGGCGGCCGCCCCCAACCGGGTATTCACCCGTAACCAGCTTTTGGATGAGGTGTGGGGCTTTGACTACTTCGGCGACTCCCGGACGGTGGATGTACACATCAAGCGCCTGCGGGAGAAGCTGGAGGGGGTTTCCGAGCAGTGGAGTTTGAAAACCGTGTGGGGCGTGGGCTACAAGTTTGAGGTTGCCAACGGATGAAAACCATGTACGGCCGCCAGTTCGCCACCATGGTGGGCATGGTGCTGCTGTCCTTCCTCATGCTGGGCGCGTCCTTCGCTACGCTGAGCTACCAGTATACGATCCGGGAAAAAAAAGACACCCTGGAGCGCAACGCCAGGTATATCGCCCAGTTCACCTCCGACTCGGTGGAGTCCGGCGGCAAGCTGGTGTGGCAGACCCCGGCGTTCCAGAAATACCTCAGCTCGGTGGCCAAGGTGTCCGACTCCCACGTGATGGTGGCCACCCCGGAGGGGGTCATCGTCTACGCCACCAGCGGCAGCGCCGACCTCATTGAGTTCCAGTATGCCGAGCTGTCGCCCGCCACGGTGGCCAGCATTGTGGACGGCTCCCGGGTGGGGATGGACCAGCTGGACGGACTGTACCGGGAGCCCCGGTATCTGGTGGGCCTGCCCATCACCAACGACAAGGGCTACCTTCAGGGGCTGGTGCTGGTGTCGGCCTCCGCGTCCAACATCAGCGGGGTGTGGCGGGACCTGTCCGGCATCCTGCTGGTCACCGCCCTGGCCGTTGTTCTCATCGCGGCCATCATCAGCTCCGTGACCAGTATGCGCCAGTCCCAGCCCATCAAGGAGATCGCCGCCGCCGCGCGGCAGTTCGGCCTGGGCCGGCTGGACGTGCGGGTGGACGTGGGCAGCCGCCGGGACGAGGTGGGGGAGCTGGCCGAGGCGTTCAACGCCATGGCCGATTCGCTGGCCAAGAGCGAGCAGCGGCGCAGCGAGTTCATCGCCAACGTGTCCCACGAGCTCAAGACCCCCATGACCTCCATCGCCGGCTTTGCCGACGGCATCCTGGACGGCACCATACCACCCGACCAGGAGCGGCACTACCTCCAGATCATCTCCTCCGAGACCCGGCGGCTGTCCCGGCTGGTGCGCTCCATGCTGGACCTGTCCCGGCTGCAGTCCGACGAGCGGGCCGCCCAGCAGCAGTTCGACCTGTGTGAGACCCTGGTGCGGGCGCTGGTCACCCTGGAGGGCAAGGTGAACGCCAAGCGCCTGGAGGTGGACGCCCAGCTGCCCCAGGATGAGCCGGTCCCCGTGTGGGGGGACCAGGACGCCATCACCCAGGTGTGCTATAACCTGCTGGACAACGCCATCAAGTTCTCCCAGGAGGGGGGCGTGCTGGGGCTGGGGGTCAGCGTGAAGGGGGCCAAGGCCACCGTCACCATCAGCAACCAGGGCGAGACCATCCCCCCCGGGGAGCAGCAGCTGATCTTCGACCGCTTCCACAAGACCGACCACTCCCGCTCCGCGGACCGGGACGGGGTGGGCCTCGGGCTGTATATCGTCAAAACTATTCTCAACAGCCACAAGGAGACCATTTCCTGTGTCAGCGAGGATGGGGTGACCAAGTTTATTTTTACCATGACAAGAGCATAGCGCCAACGTTTTTGGATGGGAGGAATCCACTGTGGACAATTACCTCAACTACCGCTGGCCCAAAGGGCCCGGCGTCCAGCCGCCCCCGGTGCCCAGCGACAGGCCGCTCCCGCCTCCGCGCAAGGCCAAGCGGAGTGCGCGCAGCTGGCTGATCCCCACGGTGGCCGTGGTGCTGTGCCTGGCATTGCTGGGCGGGGCCAGCTTTTGGGCGGTGAACGGCATCGCCAATATCCTGGCGCAGATGGAGCCCGCCGGGCCGGATGAGGACCCCGGCGGCGACCCCCGCCCCTGGCCCAGCTGGGAGGCGCCCCGGGATTCCGACTGGACCCCCGACGACCTGCCCTGGGGGAAGCCGGACCCGTCCGTCACCCTGTCCGCCCAGCCCGCAGGCCCCGCCGTCACCGGCCCGGAGGTGTATGAGGCGGTGCGGCCCAGCCTGGTGTGCGTGGAGGCCGCCCACTCCAGCCAGTTCCGGGGGGTGAGCGTGGGCACCGGCGTGGTGGTGTCCGCCGAGGGCTATGTACTCACCAACTATCACATCATTGATGAGACGGTCAGCGTCCGGGTGCTGCTGCTGGACGATCCCAACCGCTACTTTACCGCAAAGGTCATCGGCTT
>CAPOAR010000088.1:0-12111 GCA_948670295.1 uncultured Oscillospiraceae bacterium
GCATCTGGATGCTCCTGCGTGTATTCGATAACTTTGGCGTATTCCCAATGCTCGGAATCACGCTCCATGTTTTTCCAGACATCTATTTTAGCAAGGTTCTCATATCCTGGTTCTCTCTTCATGCGTTCAATAATAACACCATATAGGTATTGATGGGCCTTGAAGAGGAAGTTTTTTCGCACCCACCACTTTGGGACGAGCAAAATTTTTTGCCCAGAGACAGTCCAATATGGCTGCTCGGTTTCGACCCAGCTGTGGGTTTGTAAATCCCAGGATTTAATCAAGTGTATACCAGCTGGTTCTTTCCCGTAAGTGTGCATGAGGTCGGCAGTGAATAGACTAAGGTTCAACCTTAAGATATTCGTCAGCAGGTCGCTCATGCAATCTTCCGCAAAGGCCTCTACGAAAACGGAGATGTCTTGTATCCGGGAAATAGTCGGAATACTGTTTGCTAATTTGCATAGGCCTCTTAAGCTATCCCGCATACCGTGCGGCGTTTTGCCTTTCCCGTTATAGCCTGTGCCATAGCCGAGTTTGGTATCATTGATTTCATGTGCTTCATCAAAGACCGTAGTGCTGTCCCAACGTCCGTGCCGCATATCCCAATACAGTTTATCTTCAAAATCGGAAATAAGTGCGGTAGAATACCGGCTAAAATCATCTTGGCCTCGTTCGATCAAGCAGGGATCAAGGAACAATCTGGTGTCGCTGCGGGTTGTTACGTCCACAAAAGGAAAATGTGAATGTCCAGGAGGAAGGCCCAAATGGGCGGAAATATGCATTAAATTACACCTCTTTACAAATAAAATATCTATCGTCGACACACAGCGGAGGAAACGCTCCTGTTTCACCTCTTTTCAGACGACAGATTTTACTTGCATTCGGCCGCAAATCATGGTAAACTCAATCTGCCACAATCGATGAAGTACCATTCGCCGTGCTTTGTCGCCTAAGAGCGCCGGGGGAACCCGGCGTTTTTTCGTTGCCTAAACCTGCGTAATATTTTAGTAAAGCGTTGTGAATATTTAGCGAGCCAAGTCTAACAAATCCATAAAATAATACTTTCTATTGCGCTTGTTGTCGCTACCTTGCAAAATATGTGCGCTCTCCAATGTGTCAAGGTAACGTTTTGCTTGCCCGATACTCACATTCAGTTTCTCAGCTAAATAGGAAGATGTTAAAATTGGCTGAGTATAAATACATTCGGTGATCTGGTCAAATTTAGGACTATTTAATGTTGCTTGCAATGTGCGCCTGGTTTTTTCATACAGCCGATTGAGTGAATCGATATATTCAATGTGCTTGTGAGCCTGTACGATACATTTTTTTAGAAAAAACCTGATCCACTCATCATAGCTATTCTCTCTTGATGCTGTCAACATATTGTAATATATGCGTTTATCTTGGCTGATGGCTTCGCTCATATAAAAGAAAGGAAAATTTATTACCCGTGCTTTATATAAGTGTAGGCTAATAAGCAATCGACCAACACGCCCATTTCCATCTTCAAATGGATGAATCGACTCGAATTGAGAATGGATGATGGCTGCTTTGACTAAGGGATTAATGCCATCATTTACGTCATTCATGTAATCGATAAGTTCATCCATATATTTTTTAGTTTCAGTGTATGAAGGGGGAATAAAAACAACTGAACCCATACTGTTTACAATTTTGTTGTCGATTTCCTTATATTTGCCAAGAGAATTTTCTTTTGCTGGGGGAACAATACTGTGCAGAATTAACTTGTGTAATTCTTTGATAAACGAGTGTGAAAAAGGATTACTGCGTAGATACTCTGCCCCATATAGTATACTACGGCTATGGTTATTTGCCTCCTTGATGGTTTTATCCGTACTTGGCTGTGAACTAATCTCACTTTCAAAAATATCGCTGAGGGTTGTTTGAGTGCCTTCGATATACATAGTCGAAATGGCCTCTTTTTTGTGTAGCATAGGAACTAAAATACGATCAAATTGATATCCTGCGATTTTAGCTTCTAAGATACCTAAACACTTTGACGCTTCAAATAATTCACCGATAAATGTATTGGCGTCGTAATCCTGTTTTCGCTCCCTAAGAAATCTTAACATATCAGACACCTCCGGGAGAAATTTTTTCATTCGTGATTATAGCATGGTTTATCTCAGATGTCAAGACAATTACCTGCATTTATTTGAAAAAAGTGCAGGTATAAACGATAGCAGAGGATGATTAAATGCATCTAAGCAGATAATGCGCTATTAGATGGGAACCCAGAAACAGTCATGTCAGTTATGCGGTCCCCTTTTCTTTGTTTTCTGCTACGCAATATTTGACAGGGTACTTTCACAATTAACAGAAAACGGTGCGTTCCACTACCCGGAACGCACCGCTTTGTTTCATATCTGGTTATGCGTAGAAGTTGACGCTGTTGGGTATTCCGACAAACATATAGCAGTATGTAATCCCGTCGTACTGGGTCACGCCCACACCGATGCAGTCGCATCTCGGGTCGATCATCGTCTGGAAGTGTCCGGGAGAGTTAGTCCAGTTGTCGACGGCGCGTTGGGCGGCATCGGCTGTGCCGGTGAACACGGTGAGGTTATCGCCGAAGCCGTAGGGGTAGCCGGCATCAACAGCGGCCTTGCTTTCCTCCAAAACGTGATGCCAGGTGTAGCGCCGGTTGGAGCAGGCTTGGGCGGCGTTCATCAGAGCCTCGTTGACAGGTAGTTCTGGCACCTCATTGGTCTTTCGGGTCTGGTTGATGAGCCGGATTATCTCTTGGCGTATCTCCAGGTTGTCCGTCAGGTCGGAACTGTCCCCGCTGTCGGGAGGTTCCGGTGTGATGGGGGCTGTGGAGCCGACTGTCAATGTTACGCTCCCGCGCTCCCCGGCGCTGTTGGATGCGGTAATCTCCGCAGTGCCTTCCGCCTTGGCGACAGCCACCCAGAAGGTCAGCACTTGCTCCACCGCCACCGTGTCCGGGTCGCTGGAGGTGACGGCGTACTCCGTACCGCTGGGGCCGATGATGAGGCCACTGCGCTCTCCCACTTCCAGGAAACTACCCTTGTAGCTACTCACCCGGACGGTTTCGTCAGTCGCCTCCGCTGCCATTGCGGGGATGGTGAGAACGATAGTGAGGGTGGCCGCGGTCAGTGCGGCGGAAATGCGTTTTTTCATGCTGGTCATACGTTTTCCTCCTGTATTCCATATTTTGGGGTACTTTTGCAAGCAATACAATACTGGAATGGAGTCCGTAAGTCGAGCGATTTTCGGGAATAAAATGTAGAAATACAGAGGTAAAAAGCAAGCAAATTATACAGTATCTTTGTGCGACAGGACTTTAGGAAATCTGCTTATCATTGTAGACGGAGGTGCAATTCATCGCTTGATATTTCCTCTGAGTTGACAGCCGGTTAAGACAGCCTGATTCAAATTTGACCACTTCCTTGAGTTAAAATAATGTTGCTCCTGGCTTGAAACCTCAAGTGCCGCAAGGGTTTCTGACCACATAATCAGCCACAGACAGGTGTGGAACACATGGAAATGCTGTTTTCAAAGAGTGTTGGAAAGCAAATGAAATAGAACAAAAACGGCTATAAACAAGTGGAAAATATGTGAAAAATATTACCATGGCAGTTGGTAAGGGTGAGGTCGGCGGTTCGAATCCGCCCAGCAGCTCCATGAAGATTTTCCCAGAACCATTGTGGTTCTGGGGTTTTTGTTTTTAAGGTTCTTTGTGAAATATATGGGGGCCCTTGGGAAATCATTGAGAAGCAGAGACAAAATAGGGAAGCTGGGTGGGAGTTTGTTCTTGGCCAGCTTCTTGCTTTTCCTGTTTTTCTATTTTTGAGGGTGTTTAAAAAACAGCGCCTTCTTTCTTAGGCTTCTGGATTGGGATGTGAGTATACATTTTGAGAGCTGCTGCAATATCAGAGCGACTAAGTTTCCGGTTAGCAGACGTGATAGCTGTACCAGGGAGAATTGCAATGGAGGCGTGAGCATGCCAGGGACGGTGAGGGGGAAAACCTGCAATGCCATGTTTTGTTTCCGTCTTCTTCATGATGTACGTAGTTCTTTTGCAAGGAACCCTATGATGGAATGGGTGTTCCCGGCCGTGCAACTATCCATCTCCCCGCGGATAGTTTCGTCTCTTCCAGGCTTAGGGAAACCTGCCTTATTTATAGGATTTTGCTCCCTGAAAGCATTCTCGTATGTCCGCTTGAACATAGAACTGGGGCAGTATAGTCTTTCATAAAAGATGCCCCTTTTCTCCTCCGCCTGAAAATCGAGAAGCAGCAGGGCGATATTTACTGGAGAACTAGCGGCTGTTTTGAGATCGCCTGGAATAGGGCAGACACTCTTTCCACTCTCCACCTCCAGGGCTTATTTGATAAACGGCGGAATAACCGGGACATTTTTTCAGACAAGGAAAAAATCCCGGGGATACCTGGCGTACTTCAAGATTTTTTAACGCTGTCCCAGAGGGAAAACCACCGTTTGGGCATTTTCAAACATGCCCGAAGTTTGGAAACTGTTTTCCGGCCTATAAAATATATCCGGCTGTAGGATATCCGGCTGTAGGCCAAAAATATAAGGAGCACCCGCCGGATTCCGTCCGGCGGGTGCTCGTGCTGGCTAGATAAAATGAGCTTAGTATCAATCGTGTTTTTCCCTCCGGTCCAGGGCGTTGATCTGCGCCATTTCCGCATCGCTCAGCGTAAAGCCATACAGCTCCGTATTTTCCCGGATATGCTCCGCGTTGCTGGAGCCGGGGATGACCGCCACGCCCTTTTGCAGGTTCCACCGGAGGATTACCTGGGCGGAGGACTTCCCGTGGGCCTCCGCAATTCCGGAGATGACCTCGTTGCCCAGCAGCTCCGCCGTATGGCCCCGGCCTCCAAGGGGATACCAGCCCTGTACCACAATGCCCAGGTCCTGGATATAGGGAATCACGTCGTTTTCCCGATAGAAGGGATGGATTTTATTCTGCACCAGCGCCGGGGTGATGGACACCTGGGGCAGAATTTCCTCCAGCTCTTTGACATACCAGTTAGACAGGCCGATGGAGCGGATTTTGCCCTCCGCCACGGCCTGTTCCATAGCCTTGTAGGCCTTTCCGTCGTTCCGGCCGGGGCGGTGCAGCAGCATCATGTCGATGCAGCCGGCGCCCAGCTTGTCCAGCGCGTCTTGGATGGCTTCCTCCGGGTGGTCATACTGGCTGCCCGGATAGAGCTTGGGAGTGACAAAAATCTCCTCACGGGGAACGCCGGACTCCCGGATGGCCTGGCCCACCCCGGCTTCGTTGCGGTATATGGAGGCCGTGTCAAAGAGCCGCACTCCGTGGGCCAAGGCGGCTTTGACAGCGCTGGCGCAGGTTTCCCACGCCAGGCTATAGGTGCCCAGGCTGTTGATGGGCATGGTGTAACCGCTGTTCAGCCTCACGCTTCCGCGCTCCAGGTCAAATACTCCCGCATGGTCCCGCCGCGGGCCCTCCAGGGAAAAGGTGACGGAGACATGGCCGCCGCCAGCCTTCAGTGCTTCCCGGAGCCCGGCCTCTGTCACGCCGCCAATGTGCCCCAGAGGGGTAACATTCCAGGAGTTCTCCCCGTAGTAGATGGTGACGCGGCTGCCCTGGTAGAGAATGACATCCCCTGGCTTGGCGTTAACCTGGCGGTTGCTCTGGGGGAGGTCCGCGCCAATGCTGCCCACCTTTTCAAACCCGCCGTAATCGTGCATGTCCACCACCAGCGGCCCCTTGGACAGAAGCTCCCTCCAGGCCGCGGCGGAAGGGTTGTCCTCCAGGGCCGTCGTCCAGACCGCACCGCCCGCCTGGTCCGCCGCAGGCTGGCCTGGGCCCACCGCGCAGGCGGGCATGGTGAGGAGCAGGCAGAGCAGCAGAAAGCTGAGCCATCGTTTCTTATACATAATACCTCCTTTTTTCAGCGCAGGGCGCAATACTCTCCGTCGTCCACGCACCCGCACCACTCGGTGGAACAGCCCTCCCCAGGGACTTCCAGGGCAATGTGGCTGAACCAGCTGTCCCTGGCCGCGCCGTGCCAGTGCTGGGAATATAGGCCACGCCGCCGGGATGGAGCTCCTGGGCGCCGCTGCCCCAGGCCTGATACCAGCCCCGGCCGTTGGTGCACAGCAAGACCTGCCCGCCGCCCTTGGCGGCATGGTGGATGTGCCAGTGGCTGCGGCAGCCTGGCTCAAAGGTGACGTTGGCCAGGAAAAAGGGCCCCCGGGAGGGGTGAGGGGTTTCCGGCAACTGTTTCCGGTAAAATACTGGGCATAGTCCCAATTGGGCTGGCCCAGGCCGAACATCCCGCCGTCCGCGCCCGGACCGCCCCGGTAGACCTCCGCCGCTACCCGGAAGGCCGCCCAGGCGTTGGGCCACCCGGCGTAAAAGGCCGCGTGGGTCAGGATTTCCGCCATCTCGTCCCTAGTTACGCCGTTTTCCGGGCGTTTTCCACGTGGTACTGGAAGGACGGGTCCACCAGCCCCTTGCCCACCAGCAGGGCCACCGTGAGGATGGAGCGCAGCTTTGAGGGACAAGCCCTCCCGGTTCCAGACCTCGCCAAAGAGCACGTCGTCATTGAGCTGTGCGAATTTGGGGGCGAAATCCCCCAGCTGGTCCCGGCCCGCAGTCTGCTGAATCATCGTTACCGCTTCCTTTCGTCCAGGTAGTTCCGGAAGAGCGTTTCCGCTTGGCCAAAGGGGATGGCGCCTGTTGGGCCAGCTCCTTTGGCCCCTATTGTATAAGCGGGAAGATGAAATAGCAAATACTTGGTTTCTACATCATGTTATTCTTAAAAAGAATAACACCTCCCGCTATACTGGCAGCAGGAGGTGCTTTCATGGAACTTCGCGTTTTGCGGTACTATCTCGCCGTGGCCCAGGAGGGGAGCGTCACCCGCGCCGCCGGGGCTCCGCCTCTCCCAGCCGACCCTGTCCAAGCAACTCAAAGACCTGGAGGGCGAGCTGGGGAAGAAGCTCTTTGTCTGCGGCAGCTTCAGCGTCCGGCTGACGGAGGAGGGGATGCTCCTGCGCAAACGGGCGGAGGAAATCCTGGACATGGTGGACAAGACGGAGGAGGAATGCAAGGCCCTGGGGGAGGCCAGCGGCGGGGACATCCACATCGGCGCCGCCGAGTCCGACGGCGTCAAATACCTGGTCCGGCGGATCAAGGCGGTACAGGCGCGGTACCCGCGCATCCGGGTCCACCTGTACAGCGGCGGCCGGAGCGGCCTGGCCCGGCGGCTGGACCAGGGCCTGCTGGACTTCGCTGTGCTGATGGAATCCAGCGGCCTGTCCCAATACAACTGCATCCCCCCTGCCTGGCGCGGACGCCTGGGGCGTTATCCTGCGCCGGGACCACCCCCTGGCGGAAAAGGAGGCGCTCACCCCGGAGGACCTGCTGGAGGCGCCCCTGATCTGCCCCCGGCAGGGGCTGGAAAAGGAACTCTCCGGCTGGTTCCAGGAGAGGGTGGACAGGCTGAACCTCGCGGCCACCTGCAACCTGGCCTACAACGGCGGGGCCCTGGCCCGGGAGGGCCTGGGCTGCCTGCTCTCCTTTGACAAGCTGGCGGCCACCAGGCCGGACAGCCCGCTCTGCTTCCGCCCGCTGGCCCCGCCCCTCTATTCCAAGCTGTTCTTTGCCTGGAAGAAGTACGCGGTGTTCTCCCCGGCGGCGGGGGTCCTTCTGGAGGAGATGAAACGCCATTTGAGCCCCTAGGCGGAAGGAGCATTGGGCCCCGGGGGAAAGGGGGGAGGAAGCCGGGCCGGATTCCTGGACTGGGGCTTCCCGCTTATTTCCGCCGGGTCCGGAGGAGCCCCTCGTGGGCGGCGGCCATGGCCAGCAGCACCGCCAGCAGGTAAGCCGGGAACAGCGCCGGGGTAACCCGGGAGGCCAGGAGCCCAAAGAGGGGCGGCATCAGGCAGGTGCCCAGGTAGGCCCCGGCCATCTGGACGCCGATGACGGCTTGGGAGTTCTCCGCTCCAAAGTGGTCCGGGGTGGCGTGAATAAAGCAGGGATAGACCGGGGCGCACCCCAGGCCCACCAGGACCAGCCCCGCCAGGGAGGCGGCCTCCCCGCCCGCGGGCAGCAGCAGGGCCAGGATGCCCAGGGCGGCGGTCCCCTGGCCCAGGCGGACCATCTGCTGGTCGTTCAGGGCCAGGGTCAAAAAGCCGCTGAGCCCCCGCCCGGCGGTGATCCCCAGGAAGAACAGGCTGGCAAAGCCCGCCGCCGTCTCCGCCGGGAGGCCCTTTTCCAGCGTCAGGTAGCTGCTGGCCCAAAGGCCAGCGGTCTGTTCCAGGCCGCAGTAGCAGAAGAAGGCGGCCACCATGGACATTACCCCGGGGATGCGGAGAACCTGGGTCAGGGTCAGGGCCTGGGCGGAGGGGCCCTCCCGGCTTCCCCCGCCCCGGGTCCAGAGGGAGAGGCTCAGGACCAGGAGGATGGCGAGGCCAGCCTGTAAAAAGGCAATCCAGCGGTAGCCCATGGGCCAGCCCTGGCCGGAGGTGAGGGCGCGCCCCATGAAATAGGGCCCCAGGGAGGCTCCCACGCCCCACATGCAGTGGAGCCAGCTCATGTGGCGGCTGGCGTAATGCAGGGCCACGTAGTTGTTCAGCGCCGCGTCCACGGCCCCGGCCCCCAGGCCGTAGGGCGCCGCCCAGAGGCACAGCTGCCAAAAAGAGCCGCTGAGGGAGAAGCCCAGGAGGGCCAGGGCCGTCAGCCCCACGCTGGCGGCGGTGACCCGCCCCGCCCCGAAACGGCGGGTAAAGCGGCTGGATTGCAGGCTGGAGACCACGGTGCCCAGGGCGATAATCATGGAAATGATGCCTGCAGAGGACACGGGTACGCCCAGCCCGGCGTACATAGAGGGCCAGGCCGCGCCCAGCAGGGCGTCGGGCAGGCCCAGGCTGATAAAAGAGAGGTAGATGACCGCGAGAAGCAAGTGGACCATAGTCTGGTATCCTCCTAAAATATGAAGAACGCCTTGATTATACCAGAAGGGGGAGGGGAGGGATAGCACGAAAACGCCGAATTACCCGGACAAAACCACCGGGCTTTGGGGAGATTGACAGCTGGCGGAACAATCGGTATAATGTCGGATAAAGGGGAAAACAGCCGGGCGGGGGCCCGGAGAGGGGAGAGAGGGAGCCTATGGGAAGACGTTTGGCGGCGGCGGCGCTGCTGGCGCTGTCCCTTTTGTGGGTGGCTTCGGCCTCCCCGCTGGCGGATGCCAGGGGACGGGCGGCCCGGGAGGCGGCGGCGCTTCCCCCGGAAGGGGAGGGGCCCGCGCCGCTCCTGGAGGAAACGGCGGCGGAAGCGGAGGCCGGGGACGGCGGGCTGTTCCTGACGGAAATCGTGGAGCCCGCCGGGAGCCTGGCGGACCTGCGGGCCGTGGAAGCGGCGGACGTCCCGGCGGAGGGGCGGGACGCGGCCCGCTGGGCCGTTTACCGGGAGCTGCTGCCCCGGAGGGAGAACGGGACCTTTGGCAGCGAGGAGCCCGTGAGCCGGGGGGAGGCCGTCCAGGCCCTTTACCGTCTCAGCGGCATCCGGGTTCCGGTGGACGTCTGCCCTTACCCGGATGTGCCGGAGGCCTGTCAGGACGCCGTGGCCTGGGCGGAGAGCGTGGGCGTCAGCGGCGGCGTGGCGGAGGGGCGCTTCGCCCCCTTTTCCCCGGTGACCCGGAGCCAGCTGGCGGTGATGCTCCACCGCTTCGCCGCCTGGCGGGGCGAGGACGTGGAAAGCCGCACCGCCGTGTCCTGGGATGGGGAGAAGGTCCCCGCTTACGCGGAGGAGGCCCTGAACTGGGTGATGGACCGGGGGCTCTATAAGGGCATGACGGACCACGGGCTCTACCCGGACCTGCCGGTATCCCGGCTCCAGCTGGCCGTCATCCTGGCGGGATTGCAGGAGGCACGGGACCCCCTGGCGGGGGCCCTGGACCTGCCGGAGGGCGGGGAGGCCAGCCTCTCCCGGCAGAAGCACGGGGAGCTGGACCAGGCCGTGGCCGCCGCCGCCCGGCGCCATGGGGCGGTGGGCGTCCAGGTGGCCGTCCTGGAAAAGGGCGCGGTCACCGATGCGTATCACTACGGCTGGGCGGTAAAGGGGAGCGTCCCCATGAGCAGCGCCCACAAGCTGCGGACCGCCTCCCTCTCCAAGGTGGCGGCGGGCCTGGCCGCCGCCCTGCTTTGGGAGGAGGGGGCCGTGGACTACGACACGGACATCGGGGCGTACTGGGGCGTCAAAACCTGGAAGCCTGTTACGATCCGCAGCCTGCTGAGCCACACCTCCACCCTGCGGAACAGCGAGAGCATCGCCTGGGATTACGCGGGGGTGCGGGCCCAGCTGGGCAGCGCCTCCGGCTACGGCGGGGGCACGCCGGGGGAGCTGCGGTACTGGAGCTATAACAACCACGCCTTCGGCGTCCTGGGCCAGACCCTGGAGCTGGCGGCGGGACGGTATCTGGACGACGTACTGGAGGAGCGGGTGCTGGGGCCCCTGGGGGCGGAGGGGTCCTTCACCGCCGGGGAACTGGAGGAGCCGGAGCTGGTAACCCCGCTGTACCGGGGGAACGGCCTGGGGCGCAGCGCCTCCTCCGTGCTGAGCGTCCGCCAGTGGAGCGCGCCGGGGGCCACGGGGCGGCAGTTCGCCGGGGGCTTTACCGCCAGCGCCCTTGACATGGCGAAGCTGACGGCCCTGCTGGCGGGAGACGGCTGCTTTGAGGGCGTCCGGCTGATGGACGCGGCCTCTGTGGAATTGATGGAGAGCCATGGGGACCAGGCCCTCCCCGGGGGAATCTACCAGGCCCTGCCCATGCGGCTGCGGTTTGGCGCCTATGGCCGGGAGCGGCTCTACTACCACACGGGCAGCGCTTACGGCGCGTACAACTTCCTCAGCTACGATCCGGACACCGGGGACGGCGTGGTGGTGCTGACCATGGGGGCCGACGGCGGAAAGGACGCACACGGCATTTACGCCGTGTGCGGCGAGATCAGCCGGGCGGTGTATGAGGCCCTGGCACCGGGCGCATAAGGAAAACCGCTCCAGGAGCGTCCCGGAGCGGTTTTCCTTGGCGGGGGTCAAAAGAGTTTTTTCAGCCCGTCCAGCGCGCCGCCCAGACCGGTGGCGGCCAGCTTGGCCTTGATCCCCGTCACCAGGGGCTGGAGCTGCTCGTCCGGCAGGTCCGCGCCGATGAGGCGCTCCAGGGTCTTCACGGGGTCCTGCTGGAAGCTCTTGATAAGGGCGGGGTCCTGCTGGAGCTTGGCGGCCAGCTCTTCCACTTTGGCCTTGATGTCGATGCTCATAGGTACGCTCCTTTTCGTATGCAGTACGCCGGGAGAGCCCGGCGGCAGGTCCATCATAAGGAATTTGGGGATCATTGTCAATCCCTTTCGGGCAAACTTGGAGAAACTAGAAAAATATGAAAATTTCTCTTACATATTCCCCCAGATTTGTGGTACACTAAGAGAGCAAAGCCATGAAGTTTGACGGAGGGGGCGCGACGGTGCGGCTCCGGGGAGAAGGAGGGCCTTATGTTTCAGATCGGAGAGCTGGTGGTGTACGGGTCCACCGGCGTGTGCCGGGTGGAGGAGATTTCGGGAGTAGACCAGCCCGGCGGGGACCGGGGGCGGCGCTATTACGTCCTGAAGCCCCTGTGGCAGGACGGGGTGATTTACGCCCCGGTGGACAGCGGGAAAGTGCCCATGCGCCCCGTCATCAGCCGGATGGAGGCGGAGGCCCTCATTGACCGGATGCCTGGCATCCAGGCGGCGTCCTGCCGGGGGGGCACGGCCCAGGCCCTGGCCCAGCAGTACCAGTCTGCCGTCCGGGACGGGGGGCACCAGGCCCTGATCGAGATGATGAAGGCCATCCGCCACAAACAGGGGCTGGCGGAGTCCAAGAACCGCCGCCTGGGAATGGTGGACGAGCGGTATATGAAGCAGGCGGAACGGCTGCTCTACGGGGAGCTGGCCACGGCCCTTGGCATCGCCTACGGCGAGGTGGAGGACTACATCGCCGCCCGGCTGGAGGGATCGGAGGAATCTGCCGGGGCCTGAAAAGACGGAGACGGGGGAACCCGTCTCCTGCTGTTTCCCGGGGGAGGGGGAATCCAG
>CAPOAR010000089.1:0-11984 GCA_948670295.1 uncultured Oscillospiraceae bacterium
AGCCGCAGTGGCTTAGCCGCCGTCGCGGAGGGCGCGCAGCGTGACAAGAAGCGCGGAGAAGCGGTCAGCGAGGTACGCTTGGATCGGAGCGCGGCCAATCCACAGCGTGACAACACCGCGAACAGGAGAAGGGGGAGGCCCTGCCGGGGCTTCCCCTTCCCTTTTTTCTGTGGTAGAATAGAGAAAACATGAGAGGGGGCGCCGCCCATGTCCGTTGTCGCCCGGCAATTCCAAATGGTTTACCTCCTGCTGGAAAAGGGCCGCATGACCGCCGGGGAGCTGGCCCAGCGGCTGGAGGTCTCCCAGCGCACCGTGCTGCGGGACGTGGACGCCCTTTCCGCCGCCGGGGTGCCCATCTATACCACCCAGGGGGCGGGGGGCGGCGTGGCCCTGCTGCCCGGCTACGTGCTGGACCGGGCCGCCTTCACCGACGAGGAGCAGCGCCAGCTCCTTCTCGCCCTGCAAAGCCTGCCGGGGCAGGAGGGGGCCCAGGCGCTGACCAAGCTGTCGGCCCTGTTCCGCCGGGGGCAGGAGGACTGGCTCCAGGTGGACCTGTCCCGCTGGGGGGCGGGGGACGCGGACAATGCACAGTTCCGGCTTTTGAAGCGGGCGGTGCTGGAGCGGCAGACCCTGCGTTTTGACTACGCCAGCTCCTACGGCGCCACCCGCTCCCGGCGGGTGCTCCCCGCCCGGCTGGTGTTCAAGGGCCAGGGCTGGTATTTGCAGGCATTCGACCTGGAGCGTGAGGATTACCGCACCTTTCGCCTGTCCCGGATTTTGTCCCCGGAATTTGCCGGGGAGGCGTTCCACCGCCGCCTGGAGCCCCCGGATATCGGCTTTTCCGGCGACATCCCGCCCCTGTTTCGGGTAGAGGCAAGGCTGCGCTTCGCCCCCTATATGGCCTACCGGGTGTACGACGAATTTGGCCAGGACTGCGTATCCCAGCAGGAGGACGGCTCGCTGCTGGTGGAGGCGGTGTTTCCCGAGGACCAGTGGCTGTACGGCTATCTGCTCAGCTTCGGCGCGGGGGTGGAGGTCCTCGCCCCCGGCGTCCTCCGCCGCCGTCTGGCCGCCCTGGGCTGGGAAATTTATCGGGCCCACGCCCCGGAACATGACACACCCTGTCAGGGTTGGGGCGCTACAATGGAACCATCCACAAAGGAGGTTTCAGCCATGGAAAATTACAAAGACATGCACTTCTGCCAGTCCTGCGGGATGCCCCTGCTCCCCGGCACGGAGCTGGGCACCGAGGCCGACGGCTCCGCCAGCCCCGACTACTGCTCCTACTGCTACAAGCAGGGCAAGTTCGCCGGGGAGATGACCATGGAGGAGATGATCGACTTCTGCGCCCCCATGATGGCCCAGTCCAACCCCGGCATGACCCAGGACCAGGCCAAGGCCCAGATGCGCCAGTTCTTCCCCATGCTCAAGCGCTGGAAAAAATAATCGGATCACGCCGAAGGCCGGACGCGTCAAAAAGCGCGTCCGGCCTTCACACCTCTGCTTACCACTTTACCATGCCGCCTGTCCACGCTTTTCCCGGCCGGGCTGCATTCTGACCGCAGATGCAGCCGACAATTCCGCCGGAAAATGAGAACAGGGGCCCCGAAATGGGGCCCCCATCCTCAAATTAGGTGGTATGACAATGCGGCAATGCGCTTATGCCAGCTTGTTCAGCTTCACGGTCATGGAGCTCTTCTTGTGGGCAGCGTTATTGCTGTGCAGCAGGCCCTTCGCGGCGGCCTGATCCACGGCCTTGACGGCCACCTTATATGCGGCATCGGCCTCGCTGCGGTTGCCGCCGGCCACCGCGGCCTCAAACTTCTTCAGGTCGGTCTTGAGTGCGGACTTCTGCGCCTTGTTCTGCGCCGCCTTGGTGGAGTTGACCAGGACGCGCTTCTTGGCAGACTTGATATTGGGCAAACCAAACACCTCCTCCGATTTCTAATTTATTCTCTTGTACGGTTTCCCGTCGCAGATATGTATTTTAACATTTGAAGAGAAAAATTGCAACACTTTTTTTCAATTTTTCGCATAGAAACTTTCTCCCGGCAGAAAATAGGAGCAAACAGGCCCTGCGGCCACAACATCTGGTATAAGGGGGAATCTTTTATGGCACAGCGGCGCACTGATCTGGCGGTGGAGGCCCACCAGCTCTGGCGGGAGGGCGCCCGGGCGGGGGCGTCCCTCACCGGCGTCCGGGCGGAGGAGGGCGTCCGGGAGGGCTTTACGGTGAACACCGTCACCATCTCCAGCCCCGAGGGGGCCCGGACGCTGGGCAAGCCCCAGGGCGTATATATCACCGTGGAGCTGGACGGCCTGCTCCGCCGGGAGGAGGGGGCCTTTGCCCGGGCGGTGTCTGCGGTGTCGGAGTGCCTGCGCCCCCTGCTGCCCCAGGACGGCCCTGCCCTGGTCGTCGGCCTGGGCAACCGGGCCGTGACTCCCGACCTCATCGGCCCCCTGGCGGTGGACCACCTGCTGGTCACCCGCCATCTGGTGGAGCAGGTGCCGGAGCACTTCGGGGACCTGCGCCCGGTGGCCGCCGCCGCCCCCGGGGTGCTGGCCTCCACCGGCATGGAGAGCAGCCTGGTGGCCCAGGCCCTGGCCCGGCGGCTGGAGCCCTCCTGCGTCATCGTGGTGGACGCCCTGGCCTCCCGCTCCCTGGAGCGGCTGTGCCGCACGGTGCAGCTGTCGGACACCGGGGTCATCCCCGGCTCCGGCGTGGGCAACCACCGCCAGGCCCTGGACCGGGACAGCCTGGGGGCCCCGGTGTTCACCGTGGGGGTGCCTACAGTGGTGGACGGGGCCACCCTGGCCCTGGACCTGCTGGAGCAGGCAGGCAAGCCGGCGCCGGACCGGGGGGATCTGCCCCAGGGTGACAGCTTTTTCGTCACCCCCCGGGAGGTGGACCAGCGGGTGGCCGACCTGGGCAAGGTGCTGGGCTACGCCGTCAGCCGGGCGCTCAACCCGTCGCTGACGGTGGAGGACCTGGACATGCTGCTGGAATAGAAGCGCGGAGCGCCCGGGAGCAGGCGGCTAAGACACGGAGCGGAGTGGACGGCTTTTCGGCCCGCAGGGCCGGAAAACGGCGCGCGCAGCCGCAGTGGCTTAGCCGCCGTCGCGGAGGGCGCGCAGCGTGACAAGAAGCGCGAAGGAGCGGTCAGCGAGGTACGCTTGGACCGCAGCGCCATCCTTCCCCTGTTCGACATTATTTTCGGTTGTCATTCCCCTCCGCTTCTGGTATACTCTCCCTATTGAACCACTGGAGGGGAGCGTCATGAAAAACAAGCTGGACCAGTTTCTGTGCGCCCATCCGCCTGTCCGCTTCGCCGCGGACGTGGTGGATGTGTACTTTTCCAAGCGGGTCAGCCGGGCCGCCGCCGAGCTGGCCTACTTTCTCATCCTCACCTTTTTCCCCATCATGATCTGCATTTCCTCTTTCGTCAACGGGCTGCATCTGGACCTGACCTCCCTGATGGACCACGCGGACCCCTTTCTCCCCGAGGGGGTGCTGCTGCTCTTCCAGGACTACCTCACCTATATCGACACCAACCAATCCTCCGCCATGCTGCTCTCGGGCGTGTTCCTCACGGTGCTGTTCGCCTCCGCCGCCGTCCGGGGCCTGATGAACATCATGGCCGAGCTGTATGGCCGCTCCACCTTCCGGGGCCTGGGCCAGCTGGCGGCCAGCATCCTCTTTTCCGTCCTGCTGCTGGCCACCATTTACCTGTCGCTGGCGGTGGTGGTCACCGGCAACTGGTTCTTCCACCTGCTGGGCCAGGTGCTCCGGCTGGAGGGCCTGGTGGAGCGCTTCGGCACCTGGCAGTGGGTGAAATACCTGCTGCTGCTGGGCATGGTGTTCCTGTTCATTCTCCTTCTCTACCGCTTTGCCGCCCCGCTGGACAAGCCCCGGCCCCCGGTGGTGCCCGGGGCGCTGGCGGCATCGGCGGCGCTGGCGGCGGCCTCCATGATCTTTTCCCTGCTCATGGGCAACTCCGCCCGGTACTCGCTGATTTATGGCTCGCTGGCGTCGGTGATCCTGCTGCTGGTGTGGCTGTACCTGTGCGGCAACATCCTCATCATGGGCAACGCAGTGAATTACGTGCTGTTTATCCATCGCAAGCAGGCGCGGCGGTAGGCGGCAGGGAAGCCGCCCGGGAGGTCCCCTCCCTGCGCCACAGCAAAACGCGGCGAAGGCCAAGGCGGTTTGCGCATAAAATCCTACTCCCCGCACACACTATCCCCGGCGGGTACATAGGCAGAGGGGGCGCGGTGTATGTGGCAGATCGGTGTGTGGGAGCGGGACGAGGGGCTGGCGGACTGGGTGAGCGCCCTGGTCCGGGGCCTGCCCGCCCTGGTGCGGGCCTGCCGCCATCCGGCGCTGCTGGCGGGCACGCCGCTGGACCTGCTGGTGGTGTCCCCCGGGGCCACCGGCTGGGCGGGGGCGGGCACCCTCAACTGCCGCGCGGCGCTGCTCCCCGGGGGGCGGTCCGCCCTCACCCGGCTGCTCCCCGCCGGGATGGTCCTCAGCTACGGCTCGTCCAGCCGGAACACCCTCACCCTGTCCAGCCTGGACGAGCAGCGGGCGTCGGTGGCGGTGCAGCGGGAGTTCGTCTCCCTGGACGGCCGGGCGGTGGAGCGCCAGGAGCTGATACTCCCCCGGGGCGGCTGCTCCCCCGATTTGCTGCTGGCCCAGGCGGGGGCGGCGCTGCTGCTGGGGCGGCTGCCGGAGGACGGATAGACGCGGAAAAGCGGCCCTGAGAGGCCGCTTTTCTCATGGTGCAAATCCCCCTTGCATTTTCCCCTGGGATAGGATAAAATTAGGCCGGAAGCATAAAAGGCGGCAGGCCACGGGGTGCGGGAACACCCCATGGCCCTATGCGAGTGACAGCACCACTCAACACAGCGATATTGCATCGCACCACGGGCCTATTATATCCGTTTTCCTTTGGAATAGCAAGGCGGGAAACGGCAGACAGGCTTTGTGTTCGCATTGATTTTTTCAAGGCGGTGTTGAGTTTTCAAGCTCGACACCGTTTTTTATGTTTCCGGCGGACCGCCGGGGCGGGGAACGCGCCCTGCCCCTGGCCGGTCTGTTGGGAAACTATAGAATAAAGGAGAAAAAGGTATGAAAAAACGGTTCTTATCAGTATTCCTGGCGCTGGTGATGATCCTGTCCCTGGCTGTTCCGGCTTTTGCGTCCACAGTCCCCTCTGTGGCAGGTGGGAAGCTCAGCGGGATAGAGCTGCGGGTCTATCAGGAGATGAAAGAGGTTGTCCAGAAGGTAGCCGCAGGGAAGCAGACCAGCACGGAGACCACCCTCTCCCTGGAGCGGGGGGAAATGGAATGGTCTGTGCAGGAGCTGGGCCTTTCCAGCGTAGACGACGAGGATCTTGAAGATGCGCTGAACGAAAAAGTCAATGCAGTATTGGATAAGGTCTATACCTGCCTGGAACTGGATCTCCCCTTTGAGATGTTCTGGGCGAATAACTCTTGGGTTTGGTATTGGTACCAACAGCATACCGACAGCACCGTCTGGCTCACGAGCCTGGCCGTCTCCTTCGAGGCGTCCCCCGACTACCGGGGCAGCAGCAAAACCACAGTAGACCCGGCTAAGATTGCCCAGGCCAACCTGGTCAAGGAGACGGCGGACTCTATTGTCCGGGCGAATGCGGGCAAATCTGACTACGAAAAGCTGGTGGCCTACCGGGACGAAATCTGTGCGCTGAACACCTACAACGACGACGCATACAACGCTTTACTGAAGGACAGTTCTGTATACGGCGACCCCTGGCAGCTGATCCATGTCTTTGACAACGATCCCAGTACCAACGTGCTGTGTGAGGGCTACGCCAAAGCGTTTAAATACCTATGTGACCTGTCTGATTTTAACGGTGATGTGGCCTGCTATATAGTCGAGGGCTCTGAGGGCAGCGACAGGCATATGTGGAACGTGGTCCGCATGGAGGATGGGAAGTTTTACCTGGCGGACATTACCTATAGTGACAATCGCTCAATCGGAAAAGACAGCGTATTTATGGCCCATGCGTCTGGAAGCGGACAGAAATATGTCGTTTCCGCTGGCAGCCGGCAGTATACCTACATTTATCGCGACGATCAGGAGGGCCTGTTCACCGACGGCTTCCTTCCCATCAGCTCTACCCCCTATACGCCGGGCGCCAATCCTCCTGCTCCCGTCCCCGAATTCACCGACACCCCCGACTGGTGCAAGGCGGAGGCCCAGTGGGCCGCCCAAAAGGGCATTACCAACGGCTACGGCGGCGAGACCACCTTTGCCCCCGGCCGAGACTGCACCCAGGCGGAGATTTTGACCTTCCTGTGGCGGGCCGCAGGCAAGCCCGCCGCCGAAAGCGAGGCCCCCGTCACCGTGGCCTCCTATTACCAGGACGCGGTGAACTGGGCCTATGAGAAGGGCTTTATCGGCGAGGGCTTTGATCCCGCCGCACCCTGCACCCGCTCCCAGGCGGTGTCCTACATTTGGCAGGCCCTGGACAAGCCGGAGGCCGGACAGGCTGCCAGCTTCACCGACGTGCCCGACGGCGCCGCCTATGCCAAAGCGGTGGACTGGGCAGTGGAAAAGGGCATCACCAAGGGCGACGGCGGGGAGGACACCTTCGCGCCCGACAAGGTTTGCAGCCGCGGCCATATCGCCTGCTTCCTCTATCGGGCCTACAACAGCTGAGCCGCACGTGCCATACGCAAGCGCATACCCGCCGGGAGGCAGTTGCTTTCCGGCGGGTATTGCTTTATCATGAACCGACCGGCAAACCAGGGATTTATGGGAATAGCGGCACGAGGAGGATATACCAAGAATAGGCGCAGCGATTGTCACAGCGGCGGTCCGCCTTGCCCTTGGCCCTTTGATGGCGCCATTCCCTTGTGCGGGGCTTTTCTGCCCAGCGCTGTTTTTTTCATTCCCCCTCTTTACGTTGACAAAATGATGTGATATAATTCCCTGTACTAGATTAGGCGCCGTTTGAACATTGACGGTATGCCCGGCGGCGGGGGACTTTTTTTCGCCGGACAGGGCAAATCAGCGGCATATGGCGAAAAAAGGCCCGCCCTTTGGCCATGCCGGCAATGTTCAAACCAGCCCTGGACAGGCCCTGTATGGATTGGAGGAACCCCCATGGAGGAGTTGGCACAACTGAAACAACAGTTGACCGAGCAGCGCCCAGACAGCTGGGACGACCTGCCCGACATCCCGCTGTATATGGACCAGGTGGTGGGCTACCTGGCCCGGCAGATGGTGAACACGGGGGAGGGCGACGCCCTCACCTCCGCCATGATCAACAACTATATCAAGGACGGCTTGGTGGAGCGGGCCAACGGCAAAAAATACGGCCAGGAGCACCTGGCCTACCTCACCGCCATCGCCGCGCTGAAGCAGGTGATGAGCGTGCGGGAGATGAAGGTGCTCACCACCGTGGGCCGGGAGCTGCGGGCCCCCCAGCGGCAGTATGAGTACTTCTGCCAGTACCTGGACCAGGCCATGGCGGACGCCGCCGCCGGCATCAACGAGGACATCTCCGACCAGGACCTGCCCAAGCTGGTGCTGGAGCTTGCCCTGCGCAGCTACGCCAGCGGGCTGGCCTGCCACCGGGCCCTGACCATCCTGGCCCAGCGCACCGGGCACGAGGACCTGCTGAGCAAGAAACGCTGAGCGCCCGGGCGCAGGCCCTCCGCGCCCCGCACATCAATCAGGCACCATTCACATTTTTATATTGTTGGAGGTTTTCATCATGAGCGACTATATCATCATCACCGATTCGTCCTGCGACCTGCCCCACAGCCTGGTTCAGGAGCTGGAGCTGACCGTACTCCCCCTGTCCTTCATCATGGACGGCAAAACCTACCGAAATTGGCCGGATAACCGGGATATGTCCCCGGATGAATTTTATAGCAAGGAGCGGGAGGGCCTGATGGCCACCACCAACGCCGTCAACGTGGGGGAGGCCGCCGACGCCCTGGAGTCGGTGCTCAAGCAGGGAAAGGACGCGCTGGTGCTGGCCTTTTCCTC
This sequence comes from uncultured Oscillospiraceae bacterium, assembly GCA_948670295.1. Taxonomy (GTDB): domain Bacteria; phylum Bacillota; class Clostridia; order Oscillospirales; family Oscillospiraceae; genus Enterenecus. The sequence goes on from CAPOAR010000089.1 coordinate 8,042, forward strand.
CGGGCTGTCCGCCACCTGCAACTCCTTCCAGATCGCCGCCCAGGAGCTGGCGGAGCAGTTCCCGGAGCGCAAAATTATTGTGGTGGACACCCTGTGCGCCTCCCTGGGCCAGGGGATGCTGGTATACCAGGCCGCCAAGCTGCGCCAGCAGGGCAGGACAATGGAGGAGGTCCGGGACTGGGCCGAGGCCAATAAGCTGCGCCAGTGCCACTGGTTCACCGTCAACGACCTGTTCTTCCTGAAAAAGGGCGGCCGGGTGTCCGCCGCCACCGCCGTGGTGGGCACCATGCTCCAGATCAAGCCTGTCCTCCACGTGGACAACGAGGGCCACCTCATCAACGTGGCCAAGGCCCGGGGCCGCAAGGCGTCCCTGCTGGCCCTGGTGGACAAGGTGGGGGAGCTGGCCGACGACCCCGCAGGCCAGACCATGTTCATCAGCAACAGCGACTGCGCCGAAGACGCCCAGTTCGTGGCCGATGAGATCAAGCAGCGCTACGGCACCAAGGAGATCATCATCAACTCCATCGGGCCGGTGATCGGGGCCCACACCGGCCCGGGATGCGTGGCGCTGTTCTTCATGGGCAAGCACCGGTAAGCCCCGCCGTCCGGCAGAGCCCGCCCCTGTTTATTCGCCAATTACCAGCCGTCTCCCGTCCGGGAGGCGGCTGGTTTGATTTACCTCAAAAATTTTTCCCGTCCCCCCTTGACAAATTCGTATATGGCGTCTATACTGTGCATATCGTATATATACAAAATATCAACGAGGTGCACCATGGACATCATCATCAGCAATTCCTCCGGCGTGCCGATCTATGAGCAGATCGTCCGCCAGCTGAAAGGGCTCATCCTTTCAGGCCAGCTCTCCGAGGGCGAGGCGCTGCCCTCCATGCGGCTGCTGGCCCGGGATCTGCGCATCTCCGTCATCACCACCAAGCGGGCCTATGAGGAGCTGGAGCGGGAGGGCTTCCTTGCCACTGTCCCGGGCAAGGGCTGCTTCGTGGCCGCCCAGAACCGGGAGACAAGGCGGGAGGCCGTCCTTTGCCAGATTGAGGAGCACCTGTCCCAGGCGGTGGACGCCGCCCGGGCCGGGGCCGTAGACCTGGACGAACTCACTGAAATGCTGAACACTCTGTATAGCGAGGGAGAATTATGACAAACTGTATTGAAATCCGGGGTCTTGTCAAGCAATACAAGAGCTTTACCCTGGGCCCCATCGACCTCAAGGTGCCCGGCGGGTCCATCATGGGCCTGATCGGGGAGAACGGGGCGGGCAAGACCACCCTGATCAAGTCCATGCTGGGCATCGTCAAGCCCACCGCCGGAACGGCCGTCCTGCTGGGCGCCGATCCGGACCGCGCCAAAGAGGATATCGGCATGGTGCTGGACGACTGCTTTTTCTCCGAGTACCTGCGGGTGCGGGACGTGGAGACGGTGCTGTGCCGGGTGTTCAAGACCTGGGACAAGGGGCTCTACCGGGACTATCTGGACAAGTTCGGCCTGTCCGGGGCGAAAAACATCAAGGAGCTGTCCCGGGGGATGCGGATGAAGCTGTCCCTGGCGGCGGCCCTGGCCCACCGGCCCCGGCTGCTGCTGCTGGACGAGGCCACGGCGGGGCTGGACCCGGTGGTCCGGGACGAGATCCTGGACGAATTCCTGGCCTTCGTGTCCGATGAGGACCACGCCATCCTGATCTCCAGCCACATCACGTCGGACCTGGAGAAGGTGGCGGACTACATCGCCTACCTCCACCAGGGAAAGCTGCTGCTGTGCGACGAGAAGGACCGCCTGCTGGAGAGCTATGGGCGGCTGGTGTGCGCCCGGGAGGAGCTGGAACAGGTGGACAGGGGCTATGTGGTGGCCACCCGGAAGAGCCAATATTCCACCGAGGCGCTCATCCGCCGCAGGGGCGATTTCAAGCGGCTCTACCCCCGGCTGGCGGTGGAGCCGGTGACGCTGGACGAATTGATGGTATTCGTGGTAAAGGGGGATAAAGCATGACCGGGCTGATTTTGAAGGATCTTCTCATCCTGCGCAAGACTCTGCGCTCCTACCTGTTTATGCTGATAGTATACGCGGGCATCGCTTTTACCGGGGTGTGGTCGGCGGACATCGTCGGCGTGCTGCTGGTCGTCATGGTCGTGATGCTTCCCATGAATGTGTTTGCCTACGACAAGCAGGCCAAGTGGGACACCTACGGCCTGGCCCTGCCGGTGGGCCGCACGAAAACGGTAGCCGCCCGGTATCTCTGCGTCCTGCTGCTGTGCCTGCTCAGCGTGGGCCTGACGGCCATTCTCGGCGTGATGCTGTATGCCGCCGGACGGGTGGAGGAGCCTGTGGAATTTCTGGTGAGCTGTTCGGTGATGGGCCTGATGTCCGTACTGGTAAACGCCATCATGCTGCCCTTCCTGTACAAATTCGGCCCGGAGCGGGCCCGGATGATGTTCTTCGGCATCATGGGCGGGATCGTTCTGCTGGTTGTCGCGGCCCTGTTTCCCCTGGGCGGGCTGGAATGGCTCAAATCCCTGGAGCTTGCCGAGCCCACCCCGGCGCAGGCCGCCGCCATTCCCGCGGTCGCGGCGGTGGCGGGGCTGGCCCTGCTGGCGGTATCCTTCCTGCTGTCACGGCACTTCTACGGGAGCAAAGACGTGTGACAAGAAGCGCGGAACCCCCCAATTCCCCTTGTATTTGCCATCCAAATCATGTATAATGAAATGGCTTTCCTCGTGAAAGCCATTTCATTATACACAAGATATTGCAGGAGGTATCCCTTTGAAACGAATCCTCAGCCTCTTTTTGGCGCTGTGCGCCGTGCCGCTGCTATGCGCGGGCGTCCGCACGAGCCGGGCCAGCGCTCCCATGGCAAGCAGCGGCAAGCCTTACTACATCATGGTCAACCGGGCCCAGAGCACCGTCACCGTCTACGAGCTGGACGAGGAGGGCTATTATACCGTCCCCGTCAAGGCCATGGTGTGCTCCACCGGGCGCAAGGGCCACGCCACCCCCACCGGCACCTTCACCATCGGCGGGCGGTGGACCTGGCTGCATATGATCGACGATTCCTACGGCCAGTACGCCACCCAGATCAAGGGGAACATCCTGTTTCACTCGGTATGCTATACCGAAAAAGACCCCTCCACCCTGATGACCGAGGAGTATAACGGCCTGGGGGCCCCGGCCTCCCTGGGCTGCGTCCGCCTTCAGACGGCGGACGCCAAGTGGATCTATGACAACGTGGCCCGGGGCACCAAGGTCACCATTTACGACGGTGACGACCCGGGCCCCCTGGGCAAGCCGGACAAGCTGGTGGAGCACATCCCGGAGGAGGCCGCCAACGGCTGGGACCCCACCGACCCCCGGGAGGACAACCCCTGGCACGCGCTTCTCTCCGGCCGGGGGGAGGGGGAGGGCGAGCCCCCGCCCGAGCCGCTCCCCCCGGCCCAGGCCGTGTCCTATGCCCTCATGGCCCAGGCCCTGTACACGCTGTCCGGCGAGGGCGGGCCCGTCGGCGACGCCCAGGCGGTAGACTGGGCCACCGGCCACCGCCTGCTGGACGGGGTGGCGGGCCAGGACTTCGACCCCGCCGCCCCCATCACCCGGCAGGAGCTGGTGTCCATGCTGTACCGCTATGAGACGGAGTATCTGGGCCGCCATGTCCAGCCCTCCGGCAGCCTGTCCCGCTTTTCCGACGGGGCGGGCGTACATACCGCCGCCCGGGACGCCATGCGCTGGGCAGTGGGGGCGGGCCTCATCCAGGGCGCCTCGGAGAACGCCCTTTTGCCCGCGCACTATGTCAGCCGCACCCAGATGGACATCATTCTCCAACGCTACCGCCGGCTTTGACGGACATGAGAGCGCCCCCGCTTTCGCGGGGGCGCTCCTTTGCTCTTAAGAAGCTGTACCAATAGCCTCAGCACCCAGCTTTACGGCCAAAATTGCCGCTGGC
>CAPOAR010000090.1:0-11917 GCA_948670295.1 uncultured Oscillospiraceae bacterium
CCCGTCTTCTCATGATGGGACCCGTGGGAAAGCCGCCGGAAGCGGCGTTTTTCCCATGCGCCCCAAAGCCGGAAAGGAGAAAAATTGCTATGCCTACCCCCCTGATATCCATTGGAATCATTTTTAAAAACGATATCCGCTGCATCGAGCGGTGCCTGAAAGCCCTTCAGCCCCTGCGGGACGCCGTGCCTGCAGAGCTTGTGATTGCGGACACCGGCTCCACCGACGGCAGCCGGGAGGTGGCGGAAAAGTACGCCGATATCCTCATCGACTTCCCCTGGATTGATGATTTTGCCGCCGCCCGCAACTCTGTGCTGAAGCGCTGCTCGGGAAAGTGGTTCATGTTTGTGGATACCGATGAGTACCTGGACGAGGACGTGTCGGAGCTGGTGCGGTTTCTCCGCGGGAGCAAGAAACGGCCTGAAATGGGCGCTACCGTGGTGGTGCGCAATTACGGCAACTATGAATTAGAAGGGGACTATTCGGATTTTGCGGCGGCGCGTATTGTCCGTATGGTTCCCGGCCTGCACTTTGAGGGCGCGATCCACGAGCATCTTGTGATTTCGGCTTCGGAGATCCCGGTGCTCCCGCTGGGTAAAACCATTCTGCACCACGACGGGTATGTGGGGATGCGGCTGAACGACACGGTGGGTAAGGCGAAGCAGGAGCGGAATGTGCGGCTGATCCGCAAGGGGTTGGAGGAGGAACCGGATAACCTGCTGCTGTGTATGCAGCTGCTTGAATCCGGCTCTGCCGAAATGGTGCCGGATTATTTGGGGCATCTGCGCCGGACGGTCGGGCTGGTCAAGGAGAAGGTATCCGGGTGGGAGCGCCTGGGTCCGCCCGTGCTGCGGTTTGCCGTTTATAAGGCGCAGCAGCTGTCGCTCCCGGAGCTGGAGGAATGGCTGGGGCTGGCGGAGGAAATGTTCCCCCATTCCATGTTTACCCGCCTGGATGTGCAGTATGCTGCATTCGCACACATTTGGAACACGAAAAAAGATGCCGAGGAGGCCATCCGTCGGGGCCGGCTCTACCTCCAGGCGCTGGAGGAATGCCGGAACGGGGCGGACCCGCTGGCGCAGATGATGAGCCCGCTGGAGATGGCCACGCCTTTCTCCGAGTGCAAGGCGAAGATCGCCCTGATCGGCGTATGCTGTAACAGCGGCCACGAGGAGGAGGCCCTTGACCTGGCAAGGGGACTGAACTATTCCCTGCTGAACCACAGCCAAATCGCCGGGCTGATGGGGCATCTCCAGGATATCCACTTTAAGAGCACCCTTGATACGGCCGCTGTCGTCACCGGGATTTGGGAGGAGGTCAACCGGCCGGAGGAGGAACACAAGAACAATATCCAGCGGAAAAGGGCGTTCCTCCAGGTGGCGGGTGGAACCTTCCCAGACAAAAACAGAGAGGCGGAAAAGAGCAACGATAACTTTGTCCGCCATGCGTACACGCTGTATCTCCCCCTGCGGGAGCAGTGCGACCTGGGCCGCGCGGCCGCAGTCATGGATATGGAGACCGTCCCTGAAATGGAGGCGGTATTAAACGAGGTAGAGGACTGGAACGGCTTTTCCATCCATGCCCTGGCCCACGCGCTGGAGTGCGGGGCCCGCTTCCCGCTGCCGGAGAGGCCGCTGAATATAGAGGAGATGAACAGCATTGCGTCCCGGCTTGCCAAAAGGGGCGCGGATTTCTGTACACTGGCTCTGCGTCTTGCAGGCGGCTTCGACGGTGGCCGGTGGCAGGAGCTGATGTGGTCGGAGTCACTGGCGTTGGCGGCCGTGCGTACATATTCTTGGACGGCAAAGGAGCAGAGCGCAGAGCAGGGCATGGCGCTGGCCCGGATGTTCGCAGAAATTGAGGGGAAGGTTCTGCCGCGCTGCTATATGCCGGAGATGTTCGAGGCAGAGCGGATGTTTGCCCTTCCGCCGCTGCATCGCTTTGGTTTTTACTGCGCCCAGGCGTTTGAGGCGCTGGATGCCGGGGACGCGGCGGGCTATGTACGGCTGCTGCGGGAGGGGCTGGCACTCTGTGGGGCCGCAAAGGAGATGGTAGAATTTTTGCTGGACAGTACCCAGGCGTTAAAGAGTCCGTCTGAGGAGTTGAGCGCCCTGGCGGATCAGATTCGGGCGGTCTTGGGCAGGTTCTCCCCGGATGATCCGGCGGTGGCGGCGCTGAAGCAGAGCGAGGCGTATCAGAAGGTGGCGTATCTCATTGAGGGCCTTGAGCCGCCGGTGGCGGGGAGACAGCTGCAGTGAGCATACTAAATGATACCTTGGAGCATAAGCAATTGGGCCGTGCCCAATTGACTGCTTACATTGATGAATATGAGTTGATCTAGCGCTGACTGTATGATTGATACGGTTAGGGCGGTGGTAGTATTTTTTCTCAGAATGATAAGTCGGCTGAGACGGGGATTTTCAGCGCCCTTTTGGAAAATCATGCCAACCATATGGATCATTGCGCTTTTGGTGGGGCCGGCCGAGATTACGTTTATACGGAGCCAATCTACCAGGGGCAGACTTATACGGAGACAGTCAGGACGGAGGAGCTTGGGTGCTGGTTTGAGGTAAAGGCCGATACTGACATCGATGGCCTGATCTACCTGCCCCAAGTGAATACGCAGAAAGTTTCTCTATGCTGACGTGAGAGAAGATCTATGACCCAGAGCCTGAGGATGATTTTGATGCGATTGAGCTGGATCACATCAAGGAAAATATCAAGTATTGATAATATTGCCCCTCAAGCATATACGGCGCAATGCGCAAGGAGGCGCTATGCAATGAAAACTGTAATTTTAGCTGGTGGCCTGGGTACCCGCATCAGCGAAGAAAGCCATTTGAAGCCCAAGCCTATGATTACCATTGGCGACCAACCCATTTTGTGGCACATTATGAAATACTATTCCAGTTTTGGCTTTAACGATTTTATTATCTGCTGCGGTTATAAGGGGCATATCATCAAGGAGTATTTTGCGGATTATTACCTATACCGCTCCGATGTGACCTTTGATTTCTCTGACGAAAACCGCATGACGGTTCATTCCAACATTGCCGAGCCCTGGAGAGTAACACTGGTGGACACGGGACTGAATACCCAGACTGGTGCCCGGGTGAAACGGGTACAGAAGTATCTTGGAGAGGAAACCTTTATGCTCACCTACGGCGATGGGGTGAGCAATGTGGATCTAAATGAACTGCTAAAGCAGCATAAAGAGTCGGGAAAGACCGTTACACTCACCGGAATTCAGCCGGGAGGACGATTTGGTGTGCTGGATCTGGAAGGGCAGACCGTCACCGGCTTTCGAGAGAAGGCAAAGGAGGATGGCGGTTGGATCAATGGCGGCTTCATGGTGATGGAGCATGGAGTGTTTGAGTATCTCAGCGTGGATGAACGCTGTGTGATGGAGCAGGAACCGATGGAAAAAATGGCCCATGACGGCCGGTTGGGCATTTACAAGCATGACGGTTTCTGGCAGTGCATGGACACTCAGCGGGACCGCAGTCAGCTGGAAGCGGTTTGGAATAAAGGAAGCGCGCCATGGGCGCCGTGGCTGAGAGGAGAAGCGGAATGAAAGAGTCAAAGTTGTTGCGGGCAAAAACGTTGGATCTGCGCCTAACCCGCCCGCTGACGGAAGAGCGGCAGGCAAATAGCAAAAAAAATGAGGAGGAGGCGCTTGCAGGGAAGCTGGTCTTGGAATCCATGCCCCGGCGGTTTGTTTTTGAACTAACCAATGCTTGCAATTTGAACTGTAAGATGTGTGGACGGAACTCCGCCCAGTTTCAGCCTACATGGTTCCAGATGGAGTGGCTGAAGTATTTCGAGCCAGTGGCTCCACAGGTGGAGGAGGTTACCTTGATGGGATGGGGGGAGCCCACGGTTCACCCCCATTTCTCAGAGTTTTTGGACTGGGCCCACCGCTTGGGCCTGCGGAAGTATTTCTGCACCAATGGGATGCGTCTGGATAAGCTGTTTGACGACATTTTCCGCACACAGACCGACATTATTGCCGTGAGTATGGACGGAGCCTGCGCCGAGACTAACGAGGAGATCCGCCGGGGTGCGGATTTCCATAAGATATTGAAGAACATATCTGCTATTACGGAGTACAAGGCTGCCCACGGTTTGGAATTTCCTTACATGAATTTTGTCTTTACTGCCATGGATCAGAACCTAGGCGAGCTGCCGGAGCTGGTGCGGCTGGCTGGAGAGGTGGGATTGGACGAGGTAAAAGCAGTGTACCTCACGGCCTTTGATGAGGGAATGGCTCCTGAGGTGCTCTATGACAAGATGGCCCGAACCCAGGAGGTGTTCCAGGCGGCGGTGGAGATAGGGCGGAAGTGTGGCGTGTCGCTGAAGCTGCCCCACTTGGTTGGAGACGACCCTGCCGGGGAGCAGTGCCATAAGACCTGCTATACCGCATGGCGAGACTTTTTCCTGGGGTCGGATGGCTTTGTGCGTCCGTGCATGTCCACTGCGGAGAAGCTGTTCACCTTCCAGAAGTATGAGAGCTTTTTGGAGATGTGGAACTCGGAGGAGTACCGGCAGCACCGCGAACGGGTCAACGGAGTGCAGATGGCGCAGTCCTGTCGGAACTGCTATCAGTCTTCCTATGCCAATTGGAATAAAAAAGAGTCGTTTTTGCAGATTGGAAAGCAGTTTTCCCCGGAGTGGCAAAACTAATTAGGCGGATAGGGGGCAGTTCCTGTGATTCAAAGCATAACGGTCAATCCGCCGGAGGGAATAAAACGTTATACTAACGTCACCATTTCAGCCGGCGGGAACCCGCTGGATGGATTTCCACTGCTGTCTATTGATCGGGACAGCTATATTGTACAGGCTGAAATCCACTCTGGAATCAACATGTGTCCTGAAGTGGGATGCCACTGTATCGCGATTGGAAAGGGGACCTCTGTTGCGGACGGCGTTTTGCTGATAATTGATTTGGATCACGATTTTAATTCGGTTGTGCAGGGCGATTTGAAATCTTTGGGTGGGCTGATGGGAGGCAGAACCCGTCGGCGCGGCTCAATCATCATGCAAAATGATGTTTGGGTGGCTACGGATGCAACCATCATGCCCGGCGTAACGCTCCACAATGGATGTATTGTCGCGGCAAAGGCGGTTGTGACAAAAGATGTTCCGCCCTATGCAGTCGTTGGAGGAAACCCGGCCCGAGTTTTGCGCTATCGCTTCGACAAGGATATCATTGACGCACTGCAAAAAATCGCGTGGTGGGATTGGGACGAAAGGATACAGCGGCAACGCAAAAAGGATTTTTATCTGCCCGTAGAAGCGTTTGTCGAAAAATACCTTCCGCAGGCGGAAGGTATTAGAGCCACACCCCGAGAGGGGCATGGCTCTAATACCTTGTTGTTTCCCATTGACGTGGGGGAACCGTTTCCGCTCTATCCCAAGGTACTGGAGGAGTATTTTTCCAAAGACCGGCCAAATGTGGAACTTTTAATCTATATTCCTGAACAGCTCTCAACAAAGGAAAATATTCGTGCGGTCAGCGCTATTCTGGAAAAATATGAGGCGAGGGACAGCTGCGTCACATTTCAGGTAGGGGTTACATTGGATGAACACATTCTGATGCAAGGGGCGGATTATTATATTGCAACGCGCAGTGAGGACACTGTTCGCCGCTCTTGCCTAGCTGATCGGTATGGAACAAAGGTGCTGTATGGAACAGATTTGCCGCTGTTTCCAGAGAATCTGCAATAGCGGCGGTGCTCGGCAAAAAGTGAGTATTCCGCAGGCTGTAAAATATAAGAAGCTGTACCAATAGCCGAAGCATTCAGATTCGCGAGTCAAAATTGCCGCTGGCAAGGCGAAAAATCGCGGGAATACTTTGTGTATTTCAAGATTGTTCAGCGCGGCCGGCGGCAATTTTGGCCGCAAAGCCGGGTGCTGAGGCTATTGGTACGGCTTCTAAGATCAGGAGAATGACGGATGGAACAAAACACGGGAGAGATGCTGATTTCGCAGATATTTGAGCTCTTTGAAACAGGGGAAGAGGCGATCAATTTTTTAAGCAGACATGAGATGGCGGAAAACCGATACCTTCTGGAGGATCTGCATACGCTGTGCGCAGCTATCGCATCTGCTGTTGAGCAGCTGATACCCCAAATCACACTGAAAAACAAACTCAAGGAGATTGGCCTAAATGCGCCCCTGAGTGTTGGACGGGTTTCAGCTCTGCTGGATAAAGGGAATGCGGAGGAAGCGCGGGTGCAGTTCACCTGCACCTTTGTTCCGCTATTTCTGTTTTGGAGGCGTTATGCGGAGTTTTTTCTGATCCGCGCGGTAGATGAGGAGGCGCTGAAGGACTGGCATGTTCAAGAGTGGGACCGTATCCGGCAGATTCGAGAACTGCCGAAGCGGGAGGAGACTCAGGAATACCGATACGATTTTTCTGTCGTCGTGCTGTTTTACGGCAATCAGAGGATGACTAAGGAGTGCTTGGACGCCATTGAGGCCCATACAAAAGGCCACAGTTATGAACTGATTACGTTTGACAATGGCAGTGATCCTGAGACCACCGCATGGTGCGAGGGACTGCCGCATGTGAAGAAAATTTACTATCCTCACAATATGGGCTCTTCTGCTGCAGGCAACCTGATCTTCACAATGGCGCCTTATTACATAGAGGGGAAATACCTTTTGTACGTCAGTAATGATGTGATCTCCACGCCTAGGTTCGATGAGATCCTTTGGCGGTGCATGGAGAGCGATCCCCGCATTGCCATAGCGGTGCCCGTGTGCAATTCGGCAAGTAATTTTCAAGCGATTTCCGTACCCTACGCGAACAATGATCTTATAGGGATGACTTCCTTTGCCGAGGGTTATAACCACTGCAATCCAAGAAAATGGGAGGACCGGACACGGCTGTTCCAGATCATGGCATGTTACCGCCCTCAGGTTTTGCGGCAAATGCGTTTGGCGTTTGATCCTATGTTTTGCTATGATATGTTTGCCGATGACGATCACAGCACAGTGCTGCGCCGCATGGGCTACCGACAGGTGCTCTGTAAGGATGTGTTTGTTCACCACTATGGCTCCGCAACCATCGGGGCGGGCCAGTTCCAGGTGATGGATCTGGGACGGGACCAATTCCGTCAGAAGTATGGTGTGGATGGTTGGGCCTCGCTGGGCATGGATCTTTGCGCGGCGTTGAGTAATTTTTCACTATCCTTTTCGGGCCCTGTGCGGATCTTGGCGCTGAACCCGATGTTTGGCGAGAGTGTGCTTGCGCTGGCCAACCGCTTGAGGGCTTGTGGGGGCAGTGAGGTAACGGTGGACGCCCTGACCGAGGAGAAAGGGTATCTGGACGATGCGCAAGGACTGTTCCGCCGTGGCGGCCTGTTGCAGGAGAAAGACCAGGTGCTGGAAGGGCAGTATGATCTCGCTATTGTGGGGTGTAATCTTGGACGGTGCATCGATCTGCGGAATGTGCTCCAGACGGCGGTCGGCAGATTGAAGGCTGGAGGACTGCTTATCGTCCAGAGTGAAAACTTTTACAGCGTATCCAATTTGAGTGCGGCACTGTCAGGAAAGCCGCCGGAGGAGGGGATATTCCTTCGTGACCCGGAGGAAAATCTCAGCCTGCGCATTGTCAACGACGGCGTGCTGAGCGCGGAGCTTTCACGAAATGGGATGGTGCTGGAGAGATCAATTTACCTAAACAATGAGTCGTGGGGAACAACTGCTGAGGGGCTGGCGGCTGCTTTGGGGCTTCAGAATTGCGGCGAGGCGAAGAGCCTACTGCAATCCTTGGGCAAATTCAGCATATGGAGAAGGAAAAGCTGAGGAAACGGGGGAAAAACGGGTGCTGTCGCACGAAGAGTTTTACCAGGGCAGGCGGGTGCTGGTGACCGGCCACTCGGGATTCAAGGGGGCGTGGCTGTGCTGGCTACTGTCCGCCATGGGGGCGGAGGCCTATGGCTATGCCCTCCCGCCCCGATCCGGGTGTTTGTATGAAACCGCCCGTCCGCCGGTGGCGGATGAGATATTTGCAGATGTTCGGGATCATGCCGGGGTAGAGCGGGCTCTAGCAGAATTTCGGCCGGACATGATTATCCATCTGGCGGCCCACGCGTATTTAGATGGCTCCTACGAGGATCCGGCGGATATTTTTGAAATTAACGTGATGGGAACGGTAGGGATTTTAGAAGCGGTTCGCCGCAGTAAACGCCGTGTTCCCATTGTGGTGGTTACCAGCGACAAGTGTTATGCCCAGGAACTGAAGGGCAAGCCCTGTCAGGAGACCGATCCCTTCGGAGCGGCGGAGGCATATTCCACCAGCAAGGCATGTCAGGATCTGGCAGCGCAGTGTTACCGAATTTCCTTCCCAGATATGCCCATAGCCACTGCCCGGGCAAGCAACACCATTGGAGGAGGAGATTTCAACAAAACCCGGCTTATCCCCCATCTACTGGACTGTTTCTCCTCTGGCCGCCCTGCAAAACTGCGAAATCCCAGCTTTGTCCGCCCCTGGCAGTATGTGCTGGACGTACTCTGGGGATACCTGACGCTGGGCAAGGTGCTGTCTGAAGGCGGGGTGACGGGGGATACGTCCTTTAACTTCGGCCCCGCCCCCGATGGGTTCCAGACAGTGGGGAGAGTGGCGGAACTGCTGGCATCCCATTTTCCCGGTGCGAGGTATGAGCTGGGGACAGAGGGGTGCACCGGCGAGACACAGCTGCTTCGATTGGACAGCGGAAAAGCTTGGGAATGTTTGGGGTGGCAGCCCCAGTATACGTTGGAGGAGACATTGGCCCAGGCCGCTGCGTTTCAAAGGGGACTGGGTTATGCCTCCCCGGCGCAGTTGTGCCGGGAGCAGGTAGAACAATACAGAAGCCGCCTTCAGGGGACGCAGGGATGAGGGCTTTGATTGTGGGTGCGGGTTGCTGTGGCGCGTCTGCCGCCCGCCGTCTGGCGGAGTACGGCTGGCAGGTGAGCGTTATAGACCGGCGGGATCATGTGGGTGGCAACGCATATGACCGGCGGGACAAGAACGGCATTCTATATCATGTGTATGGTCCCCACATCTTTTTTACTGGGCAGGACCGGGTGTGGGAGTTTCTGGCACCCTTTGCCCGGTGGACGCCCTTTCGGTGTGCGCTGCGGGTGTGGATTGAAGGGGACAGCCACCCCATGCCCTTTCAGCCGGAGACGCTGCGGCGCCTGATGCCGGAGGATGGAGAGTCAGTACGATTTGCCTTAGGCCGGGAATTTGCAGGCCGGGAGCAAGTTACTGTACTGGAGTTGATGAACGCTAGTGATCCGCTGCTCAGGCGGGCCGGTCGGCGGCTGTACGAGTGTGACTGCGCTCCCTATAATCAGAAACAGTGGGGGCTGCGCCCGGAGGAGCTGTCGCCGGAGGTGACCGCCCGGGCCCCGGTCTATCTGGAGGATCGAGAGGAGTTCCGCCCGGAGCGTTTTCAGTTCATGCCGGAAGATGGTTTTACCGCATTGCTCCAATCTGTTTTGGATCATCCCGCCATTGAGGTGTTGACCGGCAGGGATGCTTCGGAGCTGCTGGATGTTTCAGCAGGGCAAATTATTTGGAAAAGCGGGCAAGCGTGGAACGCCGTTCTCTATACCGGGCGACTGGATGAGCTGTTTTCCTGGCGGAGGGGAGAGCTTCCCTACCGCACGCTGAGATTTGATATGGAATACTGCGCCGTTGAGGAGGGACTGCCCTGCCTGGCTATGTATTACCCGGAGCAGGATATTCCGTGGACCCGGCGAACGGACTACCGCCATCTGCCGGGCAATCCACCGCGGATGGACAGGACTTTGCTGGTGGGAGAGAAGCCCGGACCCATGGAGGGGGCAAAGGACGAGCCATACTATGTGGTACTGACAGAGCAGTCCAAGGCACGCCATCAAAGCTACCGGGAGTTGCTGGAACAGGTTCCCCATCTCTATGCGGCAGGGCGGCTGGCGGACTTTCGATATTACAATATGGACGAGGCGGTGGGCCGCGGGCTGGATATGGCGGAGGAAATCCACCGAAGAGAGGGGAGGACATCGTGATGATCGGCGATCCGAAAGAATTTGCCCGGGCGGTACGGATGCACGTGGCAAAGACGCTGATGCGTACCCGGGATTCACATATTGGAGGCGGCTACTCATCGGCGGATATTCTGGCGGTGCTGTACACCAAAATTTTGGGACTGACGCCGGAAAACCTAGACGACCCGAATCGCAACGTGTTTTTGCTGAGTAAGGGGCACATTGCAGCCACCTTTTACACTACGCTGGCCTATGCGGGGCTGATCCCAATGGAGGATCTGGAGCTCCATGTGGTGGACGGAGAAAACTACGCGGGGCACACCCGTAAATTTGTGGTTCCCGGAGTGGAGATGTCTGCGGGCTCTCTGGGGCACGGGGCCAATGTGGGTACGGGCATTGCCTACGCTAAGAAGCTCCAGGGACAGGGTGGCCGGGTTTTTGTGCTGATGGGGGACGGGGAGTGCAATGAGGGCAGTGTCTGGGAGGCGGCCATGTTCGCTGCCCGGTTCTCGCTGAACAACCTGGTGATGATTGTGGACCGCAATCGCTTACAGTCCTATGGAAGCGATCAAGAGGTGCTGAACATGGGGGACATGGCGGAAAAGTTCCGGGCCTTCGGCTGCAACGCTGTGGAGGTGGACGGACACGACCATGCTGCACTGGAGGCGCTGCTTTCCCATTCGGGACTGGACGGATCGGTCCAGCCCACTGTGGTGATCGCGAATACGGTAAAGGGCAAGGGCGTATCGTTTATGGAAAACCGCTTGGAATGGCATTTCAAGTCGCCCAATGAGGAGCAGCTTGCACAGGCGTTGGAGGAGTTGAGCCAATGAGGAGTACATTTGTTCAGACCATATCCCGCCTGGCCCGGGAGGATCCAAAGGTTATGCTGGTGATCGGGGACACTGGTTTTTCTGTGATGGAGCCCTTTGAGGCGGAGTTCGGCCCGCGTTTTGTGAATGTGGGCATTGCGGAGCAGAGTTTTGTATCTTTTGCCGCAGGGTTAGCTGCGGCAGGAATGAAGCCCTTCGCCTATAATGTGGTGTCCTTTATGACGCTGCGCAGTGCGGAGCAGATCATGTTGGATGTGTGCTACCAGGAGAACCCGGTGATCTTAGTTGGGGTGGGGGGCGGTTTTGCCTACGGCAGTGCTGGACCAACCCATCATGCCCTTCAGGACATTGCCATGATGCGGACATTTCCCAACATGGATGTATACTGTCCCGCTGATCCGGCGGAGATGGAGGCGGTGATGATGACTGCCTACCGCCGGCAGCTCCCAGCTTATATTCGGATTGGGAGAAGTGTGGATGCACCGATTCATCAGGGCACGGTGGACGCGCCGGTAGAAAAAGCGATTTCCCTGGCACAGGGGAGGGATATCGCGATTTTGGCCTGCGGAACTATTCTGCGGGAGGCGGTGCAGGTAACGTCGCTTCTGGAAGAGCAGGGATGCTCGGTGACGCTGTACAGCGTGCCTCGTGTGCAGCCGCTGGATGAGGAGACGGTCTTGGCCTGCGCTGTCGGGCACCGGGCAGTGTTCACCATGGAGGAGCATGGGATAACTGGCGGGCTGGGCAGCGCTGTGGCTGAGCTGCTGGCGGAACGGGGAGAGCGTCCGGCAGTATTCCATCGGTATGGTGTACCTGACTCCTTCGCCATGGTGACAGGTTCTCGGGAGTATCAGTTGGATTATTTCGGCCTGTCCCCCCAAAAGGTGGCAGCGAATATGTGGAGGCGGTGGAGTGACGGGAAATGAACGGTGTGATTGGAGAAATTTTTGATCGGTTTGAGCGGGAGCGTCCTCGGCTGGAACAGACGGTGGATGAGCTGAAACTGGCCCTGAGCCGTTATGAAGGTGTGGTGCTTTACGGTGCGGGAAGCAGTGGGATTG
>CAPOAR010000091.1:0-11868 GCA_948670295.1 uncultured Oscillospiraceae bacterium
CAACGCCCGCAATGCTGGAAAACCCACCGCAATATCTGACCACGCTTATGTGAATCGGATCGGCTCCATCCTTTCGCCGATTCCCTTGATGCGGGAAGGGACCGTACTCCGCAGGGTAAATGGGCAGTTTCTCCTGTTGGGGAGCGCCTTAACCCTGCGGGAATACTGCCGGGACAATGGCTTAGATTTCCCCGCAAAGAATCAGAACTTCCATATCCGCCCCGCTCCTCCCGAGGAAGCGGGGCTTTTCTATGCCCTCTCCACGGAGGAGGACGCGGAGCAGGGCGCCATTGGTCACGTCCGCATCGACTTCGGGCGCTCCGGGAGCGAGTTCCACCCCAGCTGGTGGCCCAGGGGACCCGAGGAGCTGAACACGCCCGCGTTCAAACAGGAGCTGGGCGAGGTCGTAGATGAACTGCGCCTCAGCGTCCTGAAGGGGCTTGGCTCCATGCATAGCTACTGCTCCGGGCACGGCGGGAAAATTGAGGGCGGCGTCTGTTGTCAGAATTATGGCTATGTGGTGGAGACAGAGCGGTACCTCTACCGCCTGCGGTGCAACCCCACGCCAGGCGATTACCAAGCCTACCTCAGCTGCTTCGACAAACAGGCGCAGACGCTGGGGCTGACCGAGAAGGGCCGCCAAGTCCTCAAGGACGCCGCCGACCCCAGCCGAAGAGAGTTCGAGCGCCTGTTTGGCAGAAACGCAGATTATTCTCCGGAGGATGTCGTCAGAATCACATACGGCAGGAACATGATCTATGAAGCCGCGCCCTTTCAGGCAGAAGGACCGGCGCAGAACACAGGAGGGATGCGATTTGAATAGCAGTAAAAACGCCAGGACGGCCCAGCCCGGGGCAGGCAGAGCCTACACAGTGGATGAGCTTCTGAAGGCGATAGAGCCGCAATATCAGATGTATAAGCTCACCATGCGCCAGTGCATCGCCGGTTTGAGGGCGCACGCCGCCCAGCTCACGGCGCAGGGGCAGGAGGAAGAGAACCCGCGCTTTCGCCGGCTCTGCATTGAAATGGCGGAGTTTTGGGGCCTGACCGAGGATGACACGCCCAAGGGATACCGGGAGATGGCGGAGCAGATCGGCAGCGCCTTTGACCATGCGGTATCCGCCGCCAGAGACTCCGGCCAAGCGCCCATGACGAGTGATCAGGCCAGGCAGGATATCCTTGACGGCCTGGAGCTCTACGCACGAGAGATGGAGGCGTGCGGCGACATGGGCCAATGGATCAAGGAGTGCGAGGACCTCTCCGAACAGCTCAAGGTGGAATGGCAGACCGGCGTCCCGCCTGATCAAGTCCGCGGAGAGGAGACAAATATGAGGATGGGAGGTATGGAGCTGTGAGAGAAATGGACCAAACCGCCTTCTGGAGCCTGATCGGGGAGACAAAGCGGGAATTCGGCCAGAATATGGGCGCATCCCTCCAGCACCTGACAGAGCGGCTCACCGCTCTCGGCCTCCAGCAGGCGATGGATTTCCAGGATATCCTGCGGGGGTACCGGACGCTCGCAAACCAGTACGGCCTCTGGTGCGCCGCAGCCGTCATGCGCCCGGACGCCGATGAGGAGGAATATTTCCATAGTTTCCGCAACTGGCTGATCGCGCAGGGACAAGACGTTTATCTGGCGGCGCTGAAAAATCCGGACTCCCTGGCAGAGGTTGAGCCTTACGGATATTGCGAATTTGAGGAATTGGACAACGCCGCTTCCAGCGCCGTGGTAAAGCTGGCCGGGCGGTATACGGAAACATCTGAATCCTCCCCGGCAAACGCGGAACTGCTGCTGGAATTGAAAAGGGATATCGTGTATGGAGAGGGTATCGGCTATCCGTATGAATGGGAGGAGATGGCAGAGTACCTGTCGCGCCTGTGCGGCAAATACCTGACAGCCGAAGAGCTGGCCCATAAAATCAAAACGGAGGCAGCCTGGAATCCCGATCATCCGGAAATTCAAGCTCTGAGAGCGGCAGGCCGGCGGGACGCCGGTGTTCACACCGCGGAAATGAATATGGGAGGCGGTATGTAAATGAATCAGATATCGAAGGGACAGCTCGAATTCCTGCGCCGGCAGTTTCCGATTGGTAGCCGGATCAAGCTCCAGGAGATGAGGGACTCCTTCTGCCCGGTGGAATCGGGGACCATGGGAACCCTGCAATGCATCGACGACGTCGGCACGTTCCATGTTCGCTGGGACAATGGCCGGGGCCTCGGCCTGGTGCCGGGAGAGGATCAATTTACCGTCCTGCCCCCGCCCACCCAGACGCTGAAGCTATATGCGCCCATGACGGCGGATTTATTTGAACCTGATGAGTACGGCGGAATGCCCGAGGAGGGCGAGCTGCTTGATGGAAAGGAACTTCGGAGCTTTCAGGATCAAATTCTGGCGGCACTGATAAAGGCGCGGGCGCCGGAGGAGGAAAAACGCGGCGTCATGCACTGGTACAAAAAGGATGACGCTGTCGGTCAAAAAGTACGCTCCGCCCTGTTCACCACAGAGCAGAGGGACGGCCAGCTCTGGGCTGTGGTGGAATGCCAGGTTTCCGGAACACTGACTCCCATGGAGATGGATACCCTGATGGACTATCTGGGTGGGCAAATGTCGGACGGATGGGGCGAGGGGTTTGAACAACGGGAAATTTGTGTTAATGGCCGGTCCGAGCTGTACGTCCACCTGTGGCAGGGCGAGAACTGGAGCATCATGACCGAGCAGGACCGCTTTGACCCCCACTTCTCAGAGCGGCTTCCGGAAATGTGCCTGTCTGTCCTCCCCAGTGACGGAACCCTCATCTGCGTCATACGCGGAGAGCAGGGATATCACTCCTCTGAGTGGAACACCGGCGATCCCGAGCGGAATCGCCGCATCGCTGACTACCATAACCAGAAGCGCGGAATCACCACCGCCCAGGAGCAAGCTATGGTGAACGGCAGTATATTCGGCTGGGATATTCCCTCGGCGGACCCGAAGAGTTACGAAAAAGCGCCGCTCCAGATGGGAGGTCTATCATGCTAAGGCTGAATGTATCCAGCGGCAGGGTACTTGAACAGCTGGAACTGCCGGTACCGCTGACCGGCGTTCCGGCCACCCTAGCGGACTTCCGCACCTGGGAGAATATCCCCGGCCTCCTGAAAAGGCGTTCCAGTCTGTGTCGCCAAGACGATGGAATCCCCCCTGCGGTTGGGTTATGGGGATGGCTTAGAAAGTTCAAAGAAGTTGAGATATTCGTGCTTGCTGTAAAGCAAAAGGAGGTAACACATTGGAAATGAACGGTGACATGCCCCGAAAAAAACCTGAATTGCGGCGGGAAGGAGATGGGAATATTCTCCAAAAACTTGAACCCCTTCTGGAGCTGCCCGGTACGCGGGAGGCTCAGATGTATCTGGGACGCAGGCTGTTTACGCTGAGCACCAGGGAACAATATCTCCTCGCCGCAGCTTGTACGCTGCGGCCACCCCGGACAGTGTCGGATGCAATTCATCATCTTTTTGCGCAGGAGAATTACACCGTGTGTTTGTCCGAAAACGACGAGGACCTGGGCAGAGCCTATCTAAGGCAGATATCCCCCACTCCGCAGGACGTCCTGCCCCATGTAGATTTTGCTTCTCTCGGACAACTGTACAGAATTAAATATCCCGGATTGTTTATCGAAGGCTGCTATGCTGCTTATTCGCCTCAGCCTAAACGGATCATCCCCCAGGACAGCCGGTATCACAGGTACTGGGACGGCGGCTGGTGTATCCGGCTGAAGCTGGCCAGCGCCGCAGTTCCCAAGGGCGTGTGGCTGCGGCTGCCGGATACCGCACCGGATAGCGGCTGTGCCGTCGGAGAGATCACGCTGGCCTGCCGGAAATTGAAGACGGATTGCCTGGATACCTGCACCTTGCTGGATTTCGAGAGCGTTCTGCCCGTGGGAAACCTGAAGGAGCAGTACAGCAGCATTGATGAATTGGTCAAAGACGGAAACACTCTGGGGAACGCCCTGGATAAATGGGCTCATGAATTTCCCCCCTCGCTGGATAGGCTTGCCGCCGCACTGGAGTATGAAAACTGCCATACTCTGAAAACCGCCCTGGATGTTCTTTGGAATCTGCAATGTTATAAATGGGTACCCATGGAAGATCGGGAGTACTTCGCGATAAATGCCCTGCGTGACCGCGGGGTATCGAAGGAGCTAATTATGTCCGGCGCCATTGATCTGTACAGCTGCGCAGAGGATATTCTGGAGAGCTCCGGCTATGTTTACGTCAAACAAGCGGGCGGTTATGTATTCCGGGACGAACAAAAACACATCCAGTTTTTTGACGTCCCCGCAGACGGACAAGATCCGGCACAAGGCGGCATGACCATGCAGTGAACCTCCCTGCCACCCTTTCCCGGAAAAAGAATGATGTGAAAATTTAAGTAGACTTCTTGCCGAAGTTGTGGTATGTGTGTTTGCTGCAAAACAAAAAGGAAGGGATGAATCCAATGCAAATCAATATCTACAAGGACAAAATGCTGGGTGCCCGCCTGTTCGGAGCCCCAGTGCTGTTCAGTGCCCAGCCCATCCCGAGAGAGGATGTTCCCTGTCGTTGGTACTGCTACGACCTCCGCGGTACTGCCCGCCATCCGGACGAACCCCACGCACTGGTGGATATGGCGGAGGAAAACCATATCGGTTCGATCCTCTCCTATCTGCCGCTCAAAAAAGGAGGTTCTCAGTTCCGGCTGGTCAAAGATATGTTCCAGATGACTGGTACAAATCCCAGCTTGGCGGAGTTCTGCGCTGAGGAACAGATCCGCTGCCCCGAAACGCCTATCCGCCATCAACTGTGCCCCGCATCCCCCGAGGATGCGGGGCTTTTCTATGCCCAGACGCCGGAGAAGGATGAGGAGCTGGGAGCCATCGGCCATGTCCGCATCGACTTCGGACACAATGGATGCGAAGGATTCTACCCCACCTGGTGGCCGAGAGGCTCCGAGGGACTGAACACGCAGGAGTTCAGGGAGGAACTGGATGCCGTGGTCAATGACCTGCGAAAAGGAGTTCTAAAGGACCTCTCCTCCATGCGCCGGTACTGCTCTGGCAGCGGAGGGGCTATTGAGGGCGGAACCTGCTGCCAGAACTATGGCTTCACGCTGGAGACAGAGCGATACCTCTACCGCCTGCGGTGCAACCCCATAGAGGGCGACTACCAGTGCTATCTCAGCTGCTTTGATAAGAAGGCCCAGCAGATGGGACTGACGGAAAAAGGGCGTCAGGCCCTCCAGGATACCGCCAGCCCCCAAAACATTCACACTTACAGCTGGTACGTGATCGAGCAGATCAATGACCCGGAAATGCAAAAGGGCCAGTCGGGCTCTCTGGAAGAGGCCATACAGGCATATGCCGGCCTCGACCGTGCCGACAGGCGGCTGGGCGTCACCAAGGATAGCATCGCCGCAGTGGACCTGGTAATCTGCCGCAATGGCCGCGAATGGCTTTCCAATGACCGCCTGAAACTGGACAGCTTCAAGAGCGATCCGGTAATTGCGGACGCCGTTTCCCGGCTCCGGCAGGAGCTGAACGTGAAGCCGCCCGTCGGACGGGTCAGCTTCGCAAACGGTGAGCAGATCATTTACACCGATCCAAAGGAATACATCAAGACGCTCAAGGAGGAGCTTCCATACCATGCCACCTCGGGCTTCCGCTATGAAACCGAGACTGACGACCCGGAGGTCTGCAAAGCGGCGGACGATATCCTCTATGACCTGTTCTGTGAGAAAAACCCCTATTCCCTTGCGGACTATGGCCGTACCGGCATGACGATGGAGGGTATGAGCTGATGAAAGACCTTGTTCAATGTACGGTTTCCCGTGATGATTTCCAGCGGTGGCTGGACTGGGGAAACGCGCCCTTGACAATCTGCACGGGCGAGAAGGCCGTCACGATGCTCCTCAAAATCGAAAAAAAGCCGGTTGACTATCTGTACCAGACTGCTGTGGAAGCAGATGGCAGTATCTCCTGGAATAGCGGCCTGACGTTTTGCGGCGTGCACAGAGAGGCCCTTGATCGGTTCTTTGGCGGCAATGAGCCGGATGGACAGTTCCACAGCGGCTACGCCCTGGACCAGCTGCCGGAGGCCGCCTTTATAGCCTGGCTTCAAGACCCGGAGGGCTTCATTGAGACAGGGGCTGAGCAATATATCAAAACAAACCAGGAGAAATTTCTCCTGCAATTCCTGAGAAATGACGCCTTACTGGCGGAATATCAGGCACTAATCCAAGATCTCAACAACCCCCTCCACCGGGTCAAGGCGATCTCAGAGGCCATTAAAACCAGCGGCGCCAAGACAGTAACCGTCACCGTTCAGAAAAAAGGAGAGGAACTGTCCTTCAGGACAGGGACTACTCCGCTGCGGGGACGTTACAACTCCTACAGCACCAGTCATATCGCCGCCGCTGACCAGGAGGAGTTTGAGCGCCTGTTTGGCCGCCACGTCAATTATACAGCCGGGGATATCACCAGAATCACCTATGGCAGAAATACGATTTATGAGGCCCCGCCCCTCCAAGCGGAAGAAATGGCGGAGGGTATGAAAATGGGAGGCATGGAGCTGTGAGAAAAATGGAGCGGGACGCCTTCTGGGACCTGATCGCGGAGGCCAAGCGAACATGCGGACAGGATATGGACGCCTCATACCAGCATCTGATGGAGCGGCTCACCGCCCTCGGGCCCCAATATGCCCAGGACTTTCACGACATTCTTCATGGATACCGGGACCTGGCATACCAGTATGGCCTGTGGTCCGCCGCCTCGCTGATGTGTGAAAACGGCTGCTCAGACGACGGATTTATCGACTTCCGGGCATGGCTTATCTTTCAAGGCAGGGAAGTCTATCTGGCAGCGCTGAAATATCCCGACTCACTGGCAGACGTGGAAATCTATGGCCGCTGCCAGTCTGAGGAACTGTCCTATGTGGGAGATAAAGCGCTGGAGCGCCTGACCGGCCGGAGCGCCTATGACGGCTCAGACTCCGTCTCACGCGGCGCGTTGGAGAAAGAGCTGAAGAAGGAAATCCGTTATGGCGCGGCCACAGGCTACCCCTTCGAATGGGACGAGATGGGGGCATACTTTCCCCGCCTGTGCGAAAAACACCTGGCCCGTGGCGTGGTAGCATTCATGCTGAAAAATAACCATGCGATGTGGATCAGCAACCCGGAAATTCAAAGGGCGCGGGAGGGTGGTCCGCCGGAGCGGGCCCAGCCTCAGACTCACATGGAAATGGGCGGGGCTTTGGGATGAGTACCGTGCCCAGCCGGAACGTGCTGACGATGGAAATGAACATGTGACGGGAACCGTTCTGCCTTGCCCATCCTTCGCCAAGGGAACGGCATCTCAAAATAAACGTTAGGAGGTATTGCGTGAATACAATCCCGAAAGAATGGCTGGACTTTTTGCGCCAGCAGTTCCCGGAGGGCTGGCGAATCAGGCTCCGGCCCAGCCCAATAAAGCCGGGGAGCGTGGGAACGCTGAAGTACATCGACGACGCGGGTACGTTCCACGTTCGTTGGAACGATGGCCGGGAGCTCGGCCTGGTACTGGGCAGGGACAGCTTCTCTATCTTCCCCCCGCCTGTCCAGACATTGAAGCTGTATATGCCCATAACGGCGACTTATTACGATTGTGATGAGGATAATCTGGAAGTTGAGCTCACAATGGATTCCATCGAGGCGGCGGGATACGCTCCACAGATTATCGCGGCGATGCGGGAAGAGCAATCCTGGCTGGATCGTGAGGCGGAGAGCCCGGAGGAAGCGGAACGGGGCTTGATGGCCTACTATGACAGCGACGATGGCGTAGCCCGGAAAGTATTGTCCTACCGTTTTACCGCAGAGGTGCGGAACAGCAGGCTCTGGGGTGTGGCGGAGTGCAAGGTCCAGGGCACGCTGACGCCCGAGGAACTGCAAAGCCTGATTTCCGACGTTGGCGGCCAGGCCGGCGACGGCTTCGGGGAGAGCCTTGAGCAGCGCGGCATCCAGGCCGGAGACGGCCTGGAAATTTACGCCCACCTGTATCAGAGCAGAGACTGGACCATCATGCCGGAAACAGACCGCTTTAACCCTCATTTCTCCGAGCGCCTTCCGGACGCCTGCTGGTCGGTTCTGCCCAGCGACGGGTCTCTGATCTGCATCCAACGTGGAACCAGCGGATATTATGTATCGGAGTGGAACACGGACAATCCTGAGCGAAACCGCCAAATCGCGGATCATATCAACCGGGAGCGGGGCATCTCCAAAGCCCAGGAGCGGGCGATGGTAAGCGGCTGCATGTCCGGCTGGGATACTCCCTCGGCGGACCCTAAGATCTATATGCGGGACGAGCTCCAGCCGCCCCGGATGGGAGGGCAGTCGATGTGAAGCCGGTTTTTACCGTATACTTGAAAAGAGCAGTTCCCCCGGATAGCATCGCCCACGCTCTCCTGGACCTCCCCGCCCTGCCTTACGCGGTGCTGGACGCACTGGACAAGCTCCGCCTTGAAGAAAACGGCGGCATTGCCTGGGATATCGCTGAGTATCCGCAGTTTGAGGAACTGGAACCTTTCCTTGATGGAAACGGCAGCTTCTATGAGCTGAACGCCCTGGCACAAAAGCTCTCGGAGCTGGATGATACACAGCGCACTGCCTTCGCCGGGCTGCTGGAAATGGAAGCCGGCGATGGCCCCATCCCCATGTCCCGGCTGATTGACCTGGCCCATAGCACCGGCTGCTGCCAAGTCCTTCATGACGCCCTGAACGATTCACAGCTTGGCCGGATATGCGCGGAAACCGGCTTTGATCCCAGGCTTGGACAGCTCCCCAAAGACGTCTTCGATATGCTGGACTTTGAGCAGATTGGGCGGGATACGCGCACATCCCAAAAGGGCGTATTTGTGGAGCGGAGCATAGACCGTCCCGGCGGCTACGTGGCAAAGCAGGCGGACTTGACGGAAGCGTACAAACGTCTGGACCTGAAACCCAAGGAGCCGGATTATGAAATGCTGCTGGAGGTATTCCATGACTGCGGCAAGGTCCAGCTCAAACTGCCCGCTGTCGAAGCGGAGCTTGACGCAGTTTCGACAACCCTGGATGAACCGGACTGGTGGGACCTGTCCTGGCGCTGCCTGGACTGCCGGATCCCCAGCCTGACGGACGCCGTCTCCGACGCCAGGGACATAGACGCCGTCAACAGCTTCGCGGAGGTATTGACGGGGATGGACCGCAAAGCGCTCATTATTTACAAAGCCCTGCTGGAAGCCTTCAGCTGTCAGGACCTTCTCAGCGCCGAACTGCTGGCGGAGCGTCTGCCCGCCTATGCCTTCTCCCCTCAAATCAGCTCCCCGGCGGAGCTGGCGAAGGAGGCGCTCTCTGTGAATTTGCGCGTAGCGGAGGCCAAAGCGCTTCTCCCCCATGTGGACTTACAGCATTATGGAGAGGCGCTGATCAAAGACCGCGGCGGTGAACTGACCGGGTATGGCCTGATTGAGCGGATAGACGGCCAGCCGCTCCATGCGCCCTTGCAGCCGCAATCCGAAAGGGGGATGACGCTTGAATAGGATATTCCGCATTGAAGCATTGCACGGGGAGAACCAATGCATGGAACTGGAGCTTCCCGCCACAGAATATGAAATGCTGGACCTGATGGAACAGCTCCGGCTGAAGCCGGGACAAATCCCTTATCTGGAAATCCTGGAATTTTATGATTATGAGTATCTGGCGGGCCGGATACAGGAACTGCCGGACGTCTTCCAGCTCAACACCCTGGCAAAACGCCTGGCGGAGCTGGAGATCCACGGCATGGCCGCCTTTGAGGGCCTGGTTTCCATGGAACTCCAGAAAGGCGGGACAAGACTTTCCATTCTTCATCTGATCGACTTCGCTTACAGCGAAGACTGCTGCCACGTGGTGGAGGACCCTATGACCGACTGCCAGCTGGGCCGCTTTTTTGCGGAAAACGGGTTTGTCCCCGAGGCGGATCAGCTCTCAGATGCCGCGTTTGAGCTGCTTGACTTTGCTAAAATCGGAAAAGAGCACCGGGAAAGTGAAAGCGGCGTATTTACAGGGTTCGGCTATGTGGAGCGGCACGAGGAACCGCGCAAGATCAGCGGGACGCTGAATTTTCAGTCCCATAAGCCGCCCTATACCGTTCTTCTCAGCCTTGCGCACGAATCCAAGGCGGAACCAATTTTAATCCGGCTCCCCGCCTCCAGCGCGGAGCTAAGGGAGGCGCTGTCTCAGCTGGGAACGCCAGACTGGAAGGACGCTGTATCCACCATTTTAGATTGTCCTGTTCCTTCCATGAACAAGCGGCTCTTTCTGGAGGAGGAGATTCCCTTGGTCATTGAGTGGGCGGAGGCCCTGGGGGAACTGGATAAGTCGGGCAGCCTGCCCAAGTACAAGGCACTCCTAAGCGCGGCGGACTGCGGAGGCATTGCGGAAGCGCTCCGCCTCACCAATGCTTTGGACGAATATGAGTTTGCGCCCACGCTCCAAAAGGAGGACGATGTGGCGTCGGCGTTTTTGGCAGGGAATCTCAGCGGCAGCCTCCTTCAGACCGTGCTTCCACACATACACCTCCAAGCCCTTGGCAGAAGTCTCCTGGAAACCTCTAACGGAGCGCTTACCCCCTATGGCGCCATCAGCCGGGAGGATGGGCAGCCCATCCAAAATGTAAACGACCAGCCCAGGCAGGGCAGAATGGAGATGAACGGATGAACAGCGAATATATTTACCTGGCAAGCCTCCCCGGAACGCGGGGAGAACGGACTTGGCTGTGGAACAGGCTGGAAAGGCTGAGCGCTTGGGAAAGCGCGGCCCTCACAGCCCTGACTCAGCGCCGCCCGCCCAATTCGGCGGAGGAAATGGTCAACCATGTCCTCGCGCTGCAAAGCTGCGCCGTCTATCTTGCGCCGGATGGCTATGAGGGGCTGGGCAAACGGGCGCTGCGGCGTATGGCGGGAATGGCCATGGACGAACTCCTGCCTCATGTGGACCTGAAGGCCCTGGGAATGAGGTTTGAGGACCAGCATCCCGGCGTGTTTGTGGAGGACCGCTTCGTGGCCTATCCCTCAGAGAATACGCCGGTTTACCATGGCCGTGACTCCCCCCTGCCGGAAGATGAGGGCTGGAGTGTCAGGCTTAAGCTGGCCTCTGCCGCTGTGCCCGAAGGCGTGTGGCTGCGGCTGCCGGACTATCAGAGCATCGGCCAGGAAGACGGCTCAGACGGTGAAATTACCGTAGCGAAGGACGCTCTGCGGGTCCAAAGTCTGGACGAATGCACCTTGCTGGAGGCCCAGTGCGCTCTTGCGGAAGCAGGCGTTATCCAGGAGCAGTATGACAGCATCGAGGACCTTGTCCGCAATGGAAATAACCTTGGATTTGTCCTGGATGAGCAGGGCCAGGGCGCGGAGCATTGGCGGGAACGGTTTGACGCCGCGCTGGAGTACGAGGAGTGTGACCGTCTCCGCCTCGCGCTGGATATTTCCCAAAACCTTAACTGCTATGAATGGATAGACAGCAAGAAGCTGAGGGAGTTCACGGTAAACCACCTGCGCTCCTGCGGCGTATCGAAGGAACTGACTGCCTCCGGGGCTATCCATATGAAACAATACGCGAAAGCCCTGCTGAGAGACGCCGGGTATCTGCTGACCGGCGATGGAAGCGCCTATGTCACCCGGAATGACCGGACGTTCTCTTACAACTACAGCATGGATTCGGAGATACCGGCAGCGCCCAAAACCGCCCAGGATCAAAAAGGAAACCTTCTCCCTGACAATATTCTGAACGCCGTCCCCGCGCTGTCCGGTCTCACCTCTGATTTCAGTCCGGCGGAAACCCTCAGCATCAACGCGATCATCGTAAAA
>CAPOAR010000092.1:0-11889 GCA_948670295.1 uncultured Oscillospiraceae bacterium
TTCACGATGAAGTCCTTGGCGCCGGAGCGCACGGCATCCATAACCATGGACTCCTGGCCCATGGCGGAGCACATGACCACGTTGGCGCTGCCGTCCTTGGCGCGGATGGCCTTCAGGGCCTCCAGGCCGTCCATGTTGGGCATGGTGATATCCATCACCACCAGGTCGGGGCCGATCTCGCCGAACTTTTCCACCGCATCCGCGCCGTCAACCGCCTCGAACACCTCGGTATAGCCGTTCTTAATCAGGGTGTCCTTAATCATCTTACGCATGAAAGCAGCATCGTCCACTAACAGAATCTTCTTAGCCATGGTTTGATCCATCCTTTTCCATTATATGTTGTGTACCCCGCCGTTTGAAACGTACCGGGGCCGGGTATGCCTGCCTGGTCCTTATTTACCGCCCGCCAGCATCTCAATGCCGGGGGCCTGAACAATCTCGGTGATGCGCACGCCGAAGTTGTCCTCAATGACCACAACCTCGCCCCGGGCGATGCACTTGCCGTTGACGAACAGGTCCACCTGGTCGCCTGCCAGCTTATCCAACACCACCAGAGAGCCCTTGGCAAACTCCAGGATGTCCTGCACCTTCCGGCGGGCCCGTCCGATCTCCACCGTCACCTGGAGGGGCACCTCCATGATGAGCTCCAGGTTCTGGGCCTGCTCCTTGCCCAGCTTATCCAGCGGGTCCATCTCCTCCATGTGCACCGGCTTGGTGGTGATGACCTTGGGCTCAGGCGCGGCCTTCTGCACCGTGGCCTCAGCCTGGGGCGGATAGGGGTACGGGTAGGGCGGATAATACATGGGCGGATACCCCATATATCCATTGGGGAAGCCTCCCTCCTGTCCCTGCATGGGGAAGGGAGGCATCTGCCCGGGCTGGCCCATCTGGGGCATCCCCGGCATAGGGGCCTGGGCTGCGGGAGCCTGGGGCTGCGGGGCAGGGGCGGGTGCGGGAGCCGGGGCCGCCGTCTGCTGCGGCGCGGGGGCCGGAGCAGGGGCAGGTTCACTGTTCATCCCCGCCAGCATGGCCTCAATCTCCGCTTGGCTCATCTTCTGTCCGCCCCCGGAGGGCGCCGGGGCAGGCTCAGGCGCGGGCGCGGCAGCGCCTCCCGCCATCATGGCTTCGATTTCCTCTTGGCTCATCATGCGGCTGCTGCCCTGCGGGGCGGGCTCGGGCTCAGGGGCCGCCGCAGGCGCGGAGGCACCGCCTCCCGCCAGCATGGCCTCGATCTCCTCCTGGCTCAAGGGCCGGTTGCTGGCCTCCGGGGCGGGCTCAGGGGCCGGGGCCGCAGGCGCGCCGGAGGCGCCGCCGGAAACCTCGTCCTCCAGGCCCAGGCTTTTCAGCAGCTCCTTGGCCAGGGACACCGACATGACGTTCATGAATTCGCTTTCCAGCGCGTCCTCAATCTTCAGGAAAAATTTGACCACCACGATCTGATCCGCGCCCTGGGGCAGATGGGCCTGCTTGAACTGCTCCAGGTTTTCCAGCTCGAAGGACACCGGGGTGGAGATATCCACCCGGAACCCCAAAAAGTCGGACATGGCGGTGGCGGCGGACCCCATCATCTGGTTCATAACCTCGCACACGCAGCTGATCGTCAGCTCATTGAGCTCAAACTCCTCGTCGGCGGTCTCCATACCCATGAGGATGTCTACGATAACCTTGATATCGCTGCGCTTGAGCAGCATGATGTTGCTGCCCTCCAGGCCCTCGACATACTTGATCTCAACGCCGATGGCCGGCTCCAGATTGCCCAGGGAGAAATCCTTCACGTCCACCACGGTCACCGTGGGCGTCGTAATATCCACCCGGTGGTCCAGCATGTTCGACACGGCGGTAGCCGAGGAGCCCAGGCTGATATTCATCATTTCGCCCAAGGCGTCTATCGCCATTGGGCTGAACATTTCCTTCTCCATCCCTTACTCGCTCCTTTGTTCGGCCGAATAGCACACCTCGTCTATCTTGATGGCCATGTTTTTCTTGTGGGTCCCCATGCGTCCGGTGAACCATTGATAGCCGCCGATCTCCAGGAATACCGGCGAGTCCTTCGACCTTCCCAGGTCCACCACGTCCCCCACGTTCAGGTGATAAATATCGCTGAGGGACAGCTGGGTATCCCCCAGCTCCGCCACGATCTCCAGGGTGGAGTCGCGCAGCTTGTCAAAGATCTCATCCGAGTTATCCTCGCTGGCCACCTTGCGGCCCATGCTCTCCCGGTTGACCTCACCGAATATGCTCATGAGCACATTGCCCGGCAGGACTACGCTCATCCGCCCCTCGCCGCTGCCAAAGGTGAGCTTCATGTCTACCAGCACCACTGTCTCATCCAGGTTCAGCAGGGTGACCAAGGTGGGGTTGACCTGCGTGCGCTCATACGCAAAGCTGACGGGCACATAGTTCTCCCAGCTGCTGCCCATGAGCTCAATGATATCTTTGAGCAGCAGCTCATAGAGCTGGAGCTCAAGGTCGGTATAGGCGTAGCCCATGGGGATCTCCCGCTCCGATTCCCCTTCGCTGCCCATCATCCGGTCCATCATCCCCAGCGCGGTCTGCGTAGACAGGTACACCATCACCGGGTCCTCTGCCTCAATGTCCCGTCCCCCCTCTGTCCGGGGGTGGACGGTTACATCTACCATGGCCAGTACGTCCCCTTCCATGAGGGCGTTATTGAACTCGTAGAACTTCTGCTCCTCAATGCTCTCCACCTCAATGGCGCATGTGGTGCGCAGCTGGGCGTTGAGCCGCGAGCTGATGACCCGGGTGTAGTTCTCAAAGATGCCGTGAAGCATCTTGATGCGGTCCTTGGTAAACTTTCGCGGGGTGGTGAAGTCGTATTTCCGATACTTTTTCTCCGGCTTTTTCTCCTCCGCCTTAGCCTCTTCGCCGCCGCTGCGCATAGAGTTGAGCAGCGCGTCGATCTGACTTTGTGACAATACCTCAGCCATCGAATCACCTCACCTGATCTGCTGTATTCTTACGGATTCTGCTGATCTGCGCCCCCCTGGCTCTGGGTGATAAACTGGGTGATGGCGTCGCCCAGCTTTTCCTCTTCCAGGTTGCGTCCGCTGATAATCATTTCCACCCGGCGGTTCTTGCGGCGGCCCTCCAAATTCTCGTTGCTGGCCACCGGCCGCCACTGGCCGCACCCCTCGCTCACCAGGCGCGTGGGGAAAATGGAGCTGTTCTCCTGGATGAACCACACCACCTCCGTGGCGCGGTTGCTGGCCAGGTAACGGTCGAAGTGCGAGTCATTGGGCGTATCCGGGAGTTGCTGGGCCGTGTGGCCCTGGATGCGGATCTCGTCGATGGCGGACTCCGCCTGGTCCAGGATGGCACACACCTCCAGGAGGATATCCTTCGCCTCCTGCCGCAGGTCAGAGCTGTTGCCGGCAAAGAATATGGTGTCGGTGAACTTGACGTACACCTTGCCGCCGCTCATGTCCACCTGGATGCTATCCTTCATATCCCCCTGGGAGGCCATGGCCTGGAGGGCCAGAAAGACCTCCTCGATCATGTCGTCGATCTCCCGCTGGGCGGCCACATCCGGGATGGAGGGCATCCCGCCCTGCTCATCGTCATCCGGGTCGGCCACAGGGCCGTCGGTGCCGCCGGGATCGGTGGGATCCAGCTGGGCAAAGGGGTTGAAGCTGGTGACGATGGCCCGCCACTTATCCTCGCTGATGGTGGACATGGAGTACAAAAGGACAAAGAAACATAAAAGCAGCGTGACCATATCGCCGTATGTATCCATCCAGTTGGCGCCGCCGCCACCGCTTTTTTTCTTTTTCACGACGTTTTCAACTCCTTACATCGTGTGTTGGGGAGCATGGGCCTTATTCCCCGGAGGGGGCCTTGCCGCTCTCCTCCCGCTTGCCCTGGGGGATGTAGGTCAGCAGCTTTTCCCGCAGCGCCTTGGGGTTCTCGCCGGACTGGATGGACATGATGCCCTCCACAATGATCTGCTTGCACAGCACTTCTTCTCCGTCCCGGATACGCAGGTTGTTGGCTATGGGGCCGAAGATCATGTGGGCCAGGATACAGCCGTACAGGGTGGTGATCAGCGCGGTGCCCATGTCCTGGCCGATGGTGCTGGAGCCCCCTGCGTCCATGTTCATATTCGCCAGCATGTTGATTAGGCCCACCAGCGTA
Organism: uncultured Oscillospiraceae bacterium; assembly: GCA_948670295.1. Taxonomy (GTDB): domain Bacteria; phylum Bacillota; class Clostridia; order Oscillospirales; family Oscillospiraceae; genus Enterenecus. The sequence goes on from CAPOAR010000092.1 coordinate 4,153, forward strand.
CCCACCATGCCGAAGGCCGGGGCCACTGCCGACGCCTTGTCGTAGAGCGCGGCCGAATCCTCGTGCCGGGCGGACATACACTCGATGTCGTTCTCCAGGATGGCGCGCACCTTATCCGGGTCGTTGGCGTCCACGATGAGCATGATGGCCATCTTGAAGAAGGGGTCCTCCTGCTCGTTGGCCTTGCCTTCCAGGGCGAGCAGACCGTTTTTACGGGCGGTCTGGGCCAGGTCCACCAGCTGGTCGATGTACTTCATGGGGTCGAACTTCTTGGCGTTGAGCATGATGCCGAAGTGCTTGGGCATAGCCGCCAGGGTGCTGGCCGGGAAGCTGGCCACCACGATGGCCAGGGTACAGCCGATGACGATGAAGATACTGGCCGCGTCAAAGAAGTTCCACAGGTTCTCCGGCTTGAAGGTGAATACCGGCAGGTTTTGCTCCACCGCCTTCGGGCCGATGTTGATGCCGCACACCACGCCGAACAGGAACACGAAGATTGCCAGTACCAGGCCGATGATATAGGTAATATTCATTACAAAGCTCTACCTCCAGATTCCGGGCGCGGCTTTCCGCCCGGAAGGCCGTTCAGGCCGTTTTTATCTGTCTCGCCGGTGTTACCGATTGTCCACCACGGTGATCTGCCGGTGCACATCCATCACCTTGGCGTTATACTTGGCGATCCTATCAATGATCTCGTCCACACTCTCGCGGACAAGGTAGAAGTCGTGGTTCATCATGACGATCTTGGATTCGGGGATGGTCTCAATATACTCGATCTGCAGGTGGTTGACGACGAATTTCTCGTGATTGCGCTTTGTCAGTACGATCATGGTGGTACCTCCTTTTTCCTATTCATAGGACTACAGGGGGATAGCCCGGGGAGAGAGCGGCTCTCCCCGGGCCGTTTTCGGGTTTATCAGCGCTTCATATTGACCAGTTCCTCCAGCATGGAGTCGGTCACGGTGATGATGCGGGTGTTGGCCTGGTAGCCGCGCTGGGTCAGGATCATCTGGGAAATCTCCTGGGCCAGGTCGGTCTTGGACATCTCCAGGCCGCCGGAGATAATGGAGGCGTTTTTCGCGCCCTTGCGCAGGCGCAGGCCGTCCACGGGGTCGGGGGCGTCACCGCCGTCAGCCGGGGCCTGGGCCAGCTCACCGTTTACATAGGTGATGCCCAGATCCTCGCCCGCGCCGCCGAACAGGGCCACGCTCAGGTTGCCCGCGCCCTCGCCGGCCTTGTAATAGCTGTTGCCCATGCTGGTCACGCCGTTGGGGTTGGTCACCATGCCAATGGCCACCGCGCCGATGACCACCTGCTCGCCGGTCTCGGCGCAGGTGCCGCTGATGACGCCGGTTTTCCCGTCCACGGTGATGCCGTTGAACGTGGCCTTGGGCCAGGGCTCGGCCGCAGTTCCCGCATCGGGATCGGCAGCCATCATCGCGTCGTGGAGCTTGCCCACTGCGTTCGCGTCGCCCACCACCGCGGTGGTGGGCCATTTCAGCTCTAGCTCCCCATTCGCGCCATCCTTGGCTCCCACGCCCGGGAAGCGGATGGGCACCAGCTGGTCGCTGAAGACAGCCTTGCCGGTGGCGGCGTCAATCCCGGTGCACAGGAAGCCGTAGACCACCTGGCCGTCGTTGTTGGTCAGGTAGCCGTCCGCCTTGAACTCGAAATTGCCCACCCGGGTCAGGTTCAGCGCGGTGAACGCGTTCACGTCGTCGGCGGTGCCGTCAAACGTGTCGGCGATGGTCTTGTCGCCCACCATGAAGAAGCCGTCGCCGTCGATCATCATGTCCGTGGCCTTGCCGGTCACGGCGTAGTTGCCCGTGCTCATGTCGATGTCCACCGAGCCCAGGTTGGCGCCGTAGCCGATCTGGGAGGGGTTCTTGCCGCCCACGGTGTTGGTGCCGTCGGAGCCGCCGGACAGGGTGGTGTAGATGGAGGTGCGGAACACGGAGCGGCTGGCCTTGTAGCCGTAGGTGTTCACGTTAGCCACGTTGTTGCCGATGACGTTCAGGTTCTGCATATGGGTCCGCAGACCCGCGATTGCCGCATACATTGCACCAGTCATAGTAAGAAAATTAACTCCTTTCGGTGTGGCGCCGCCCGGCCCCCGCCAATCGGGCGCGGGCCGAAGGCATCCGAAATTGGTCCTGCCTTCTGTCTATCATATTACAGGAACACGGCGCCGTCAATGTTCGTAAATATATTTTGTTTCATTTCCTCTTGTGTGATGGCTGTAATGACCCTGGCATTGGGCACATTGATGATAAAAGCCTTTTCGGTGTCCATGGCCAGGATATTGGTAGCCCCTTTGGCCTGGGCCCGGATGATGCTGCCCGCCAGCTGGTCCATCAGATCGGGCGTCACCTCAATGCCCCGCTCCTGCGCCCGGGAGATGGCGTGCTTGGAAAACTCCACGCCCTGGGGCTGCTCCTGCCTGGCCAGCTCCTGCTGGAGCATAGCGCCGAAGCCCCCCGCCGGTCCGCGCGGCTGTACCCGGGCCTGCGGCGCTTCCCTGCGCTCTAGTCCTGATACGCGCTGGATCATCTCATGTCACCTCATTTTTCCTCAGTCGGTGGGCGCACCCTGTTCACCCTGGTACTGGGGGTTGGTTTCGGTCCCGCCGGAGCCCTCCGCAGGGGGTGTGGGCTCGCCGCCCTCGGGCTTGTCGGCGCCTTCGCCCTGGCCGGGGCCGTCCACGCTGCCATCGCCCTCGCCCTCACCTTCGCCGGGCTTTTCGTCCTCGTCAGGCTTCTCAATCGGCGGAAGCTGGCCCACAGCCATAATCTGGTTGAGCCCATAGGTCTCAATATTGCCTTTGCTGTCCTTGCCGAAGATCACCTGCTGGCCGTTCATCACGCCGGTGCCGGTAACGATAACTTCCCGCTCCTCCAGGCCCTTATCCGTCACGATGCCGATGGTGACCACCTTGCCCACCAGGGAGCTGGCATAGCTCTGGACGCTGGTTTCGGTCATGTTGGAGATGGCGGAGATCATCTGCATCTGAATCATCTGATTCATCATCTCGCTGGTGTCCATGGTGTCGTCGATGGTCTGGTTCTGAAGCTGCACAATCATCAGCTGGAGGAAGTCCTGCATATCCAGCTCGGTGTTGTTTTTGCGGCTGGTGCTGTTTTCCGGACGAAATCCGCTGCCCGCACCCATCAAGCCCGCAATATCTGCCATAGAATTGGTGCCCATAGATTCTGCTCCTTTCCGTGTTACTCTTCCCCGGGGATCAGTCCCAGCCGAAGCTGCTGCATAAAGTCCTGGGGACTGGTGTGCTCCCGGCGCTGCTGGCGGCGCTCCTGGCCGTCCTGGGCGTGGCCGTTGTGCCCGTCGTAGTTCTGCTGGTGCTGCTGGTTCTGGCCCTGCTGGCTCTCCTGCTGGCGCTGGACGTCCACCTGGACCTCCTGCCCGCGGCTGCTGAGCATCCCCTGCAAATCACCCGCGTGCCGCTCCAGCAGTCCGCGGGTCTCGGCGCTGTGGGCGCTCAGGGCCACCCGCAAAATACCGTCGGCGCTCTGGCTGATCTCCACGGTGACGCTGCCCAAATGCTCCGGGGTGAGCTGGATGCGCACCATTGACTCGCCCTTCTCCAGCGCCTGGGCCAGCTGGGTGTCGATCTGCCGGGCCACGTCGGGCTCCTGGGTCTCCTGGACATCGTACGCCTCGCCCACCTTCACCGGGGCGGCCTCCACGTCGCGGAAGAGCTGCCGGGGGCCCTGCTGGGTGTCCAGAAGCTCCACCTGGGCGTCGTCCTCCTCCCCTTGGGGCTTGACCTCCTCCACCGCCTGCTGGACGGTTTTGCCTGTCTGCTCGTTTACCACCTTTTCCAGCAGCTGGGCGGGGCCGTGCTCCACAGTGGGGTCGGTGGCCTCCAGCATGGAGTCCGCCTCGGGGTCGGATACATCGTACAGCGCGGGGTCAACCACCGGCTTGCCGTACAGCTTCTCCGCCGTGTTGGCGCCCACCAGAATGGGGATCTGCTCGCCGTTCTCACCGCTGCGTACGCCGATGCACACCACCGGCTCGCCCTCCTGCAAATTCTGGGGCAGCCACGAAGCGGGGTACTGGGCCAGCACGCCCGGATCTACCGGGGCGAGGTACACCTGCATCCGCTTGGACGCCTCCACCGGGTCCTCCTGCTTCTGGACGGGGTCCTTCTCAGCCGGTTTTTTGACCGGGGCTTCCGTCTTGGCGGGGGGCTCCAGCAGGGAGTCCTTCTCCTGGGATTTCTCCTCCAGCAGCTTCTGGAACTCATCCAGTTCGCCGCTGCCGCCGGTTTTGGGCATCTGGGTCTGGCCCGCGATGGCTTGAAGCAGCGCCAGGCCGATGCCGTTTGCCTGTTCCATGTTCATTACACCTCCTTAACATTGAGATATTTATTTCCAAACGGCGCAAGCGCCGAATTGGACGCTGTTTCCCCAAAGCCCAGGGGACGGCCCTGCCTGATCCCGGCTACGCGCCGATGCCGGCCCGGGTCCGGGCGGAGCTGACAAACTCATCAATGAGGTTTTCCTCCGCCTTCTGCACTGCTTTGTTGTAATCCTCCAGCTTGTGCTCCCTGAGCTTTTCAATGGAGGAGGTATCAATCTTGGCGTTCACCACCTGCTGGCGCTTGGCCTCCTCCTTTTTGCGCAGCTCCTCCAGCGCCGCGGTCTCCCGTTCGATCTCCGCCTCCAGAGCCCGCAGGCCGTTCTGATAAAACATGGCGTCCGCGACGGTGATGCCCTCCAGCTTGCGCTGGCGGTACTCCTCATTGCAGTCCCGGTAATCCTGCCAGACCCCCTCCAGCACATCCTCCTGCTCCCGGACCTGGGCCAGAATGGCGGCGTGCTCCCCCTTCAGGGAATCCAGCACCTGCTGCTTGTAGGACAGCACCGAGTCCAGGGAGAATTTGAATTTCTTCATCTATCTGTACACCTCGCCGGTTTATTTTAGCAGCCTGCCCATCTCTTCCACACAGCGCTCGTAGGAGAAGGCCTCGTCCACGTCCTGCGTCAAAAAGCTGTTCACCGCGTCAATTTTGGACATAGCGAAGTCCAGCTTGCGGTTACTCCCCGGCTTGTAGGCCCCGATGGCCACCAGGTCGGCGTTTTTTTCATACACGCTCATGATATCTCTTATGCGGGAGGCCAGCTGGCGGTGCTCCGGGGGGACGATCTCCACCATCAGACGGGAGATGCTGGCGCTTACGTCAATGGCGGGATAGTGGTTGGCGTTGGCCAGCTGCCGGGAGAGGACAATGTGTCCGTCCAAAATGCCGCGCACCGTGTCCGCAATGGGCTCGTTGGTGTCATCGCCCTCCACCAGCACGGTGTACACCCCCGTGATGGAGCCCCGGCTGAAATTGCCGCTGCGCTCCAGCAGCTTGGGCATCTCGGCGTACATGGAGGGGGTGTAGCCCCGGGCCACCGGCGGCTCGCCGATGGCCAGCCCGATCTCCCGCTGGGCCATGGCGAAACGGGTGAGGGAGTCCATCATCAGCAGCACGTTATAGCCCTGGTCCCGGAAAAACTCGGCGATGCCCGTGGCTACGCTGGGGCATTTCATGCGCAGCATGGCGGGCTGGTCGGAGGTGGCCACCACCAGGATGGACCGCTTCATCCCCTCGGGACCCAAGTCCTTTTCCACAAACTCCAGAACCTCGCGGCCTCGTTCGCCCACCAGGGCGATAACGTTGATATCGGCGGTGACATTCTTGGCGATCATGCCCATCAGGGTGGACTTGCCCACGCCGGAGCCGGCAAATATGCCGATACGCTGGCCCTTGCCGATGGTGATCAGCCCGTCGATGGCCTTCACCCCGAACTGGATGCGCTCCCGGATGGGGGGGCGCTGGAGGGGGTTTATGTAATTGCCGCCCACACAGTAGGGGGTGCCCCCCTCAAAGGGCCCCTTGCCGTCAATGGGCTGGCCCAGGGCGTTGATGATGCGGCCCCGGAGGAACTCGCCCACCTGGAGGGTGAGCTGCGCGCCGGTATTGCGCACAAAATTTCCCGCCGAGATGCCGCTCATATCGGAGTAGGGCATGAGCAGGATGTGGTCGTTTTTGAACCCCACCACCTCGGCGGTGATCTGCCCGCCGGAGTCGCCGTTGTAAATGCGGCAGATATCGCCCACGGCGGCACGTCCGCCGCTGGCCTCAATGGACATGCCCACAATATTCTCGATTTTCCCCGTCAGGCTGTAGGGCTCGGCGTTATAGACCTGACGGGTCATTTGTTGAAATACGGAAGGCATACTTTCACTCCACCGGCCTGTGCCTCACGGCCCCGTTCCCGGCCTGGGAGAAGGGGGGCCTTGCGATATTCAGTGAAACAGATTCATCCCCGACGCGCTGTTGGCGGTGTCCATGAGGATGGTCCGCAGGTTGTTGAGCTGGGTGGCCGCGCTGGCGTCCACAATTTCATCGGGCATCTCGATGATGCAGGTGCCCGACTCGTCATCAGACATGGGGATAAGCCGCACCCGGTCCGACAGCGCGGTGAGGGCGGCGGACAGGGAGGCAGGGATCTGGGTAAGGCGCTTGGCGTCGCACTCGGATATATATATGTGCACCCATTCCTTTTTCTTCCGCTTGTCGATGGCGGTTTGGATCATCCGGCTGATAACGTCGCCGCTGCTTTTCAGGCTGACGCACACCACCTTCTCCGCCACCGCCAGGGCCAGGTCCCGCAGGTCGGCCACGCTCTGGTCCATCTGCCGGTCCAAAGCCACCCCGGCCTGCTCCATAAAGCGGTGGACCTCCTCCTCCATGCGCCGGGCCTGCTCCTCCCGGAGCTGCCTGGACTCCTGGGACGCCTCGGCCATTCCCTGGGCATAGCCCTCCTGGCGTCCGTCCTCCCGGGCCTTGGCGAAAACCTCCTCCGCCTCCCGGCGGGCGTCCTCCCGGCTCTTGGCCATCAGCGCCTCCGCCTCCCGGCGGGCATCGGCCAAAATCACCTCGGCCTGGAGCTGGGCATAGCTTATCGGGCTTTCCTCCGGCTCGGGCTCCGGCTCAGCAACTGGCTCCGGGTCGTCCACCCGCACGTCCAGCCGGGCCGCCTCCTCCGGCGGGCCCTCCTCCGGGGCGGGCGGCTCCTCCTCGGGCTCGGCCTCCACCGCCAGCTCCGCCGCGTCGGGGAACTGGTAGGGCTCGGCCTTCGCCTTGGAAAAGGCTTTGAATATGTTAGGCAATGATATCGTCCTTTCCGCCCTTCGCTATGATGATCTCGTTCTTCTCCTCCAGGTCGCGGATGATATCCACTATGCGCTGCTGGGCGTCCTCCACGTCCTTCAGCTTGACATTGGTTGTAATCTCCAGGTCGTCCCGGATGTTCTGCGCCATACGGGTGGACATGTTGCTGAGCAGCTTCTTGGAGACCTCCTCGTTTGCGGTCTTGAGGGCCAGCACCAGATCCCGCGGGTCGCAGTCCCGGACAAAGCGCTGCACGGAGCGGTCGTCCATGGTGATGATATCCTCGAACACGAACATCCGCTTACGGATCTCGTCGGCCAGCTCCTGGTCGTAGGCGGCCAGGCCGTCGAAGATGTTTTTCTCGCTGGCGCGGTCGATGTTGTTCATCACGTCGGCCACGTAGTCGATGCCGCCCACCTTGACGTTGGCGTTGGTGACGATATTGGAGAACTTCTTGCGCATCTCCGCCTCGATGATCTTGACGGCCACGGGGGACACGCTTTCGATCTTGGCCATGCTCTCCACCACCTGGATCTGACGCTTCTCGTCCA
>CAPOAR010000093.1:0-11482 GCA_948670295.1 uncultured Oscillospiraceae bacterium
AGAACGTAAAGAATTTATGCGTCAGAAACAGCAAGTCGTAAATACTCTATTTCAGCAAGGCAGCACCTGATTTTTGTTTTCCCCCCGCCGAAAAGCTACAAAATTTCTTCGGCGTTTTCTTACAATTTCAGATCGGCGGTGACACCGCCGAATACATGGAAAACCCGTTTTTACAGCGGTAGCAGAAGCGGAAGAAGGACGAACCGCACCCAGGAGGACAGCGGCGAACAGGCTATAGAGACAAGAGCGGGAGGGTAGAACACTCCTATTGCAATGACGGCCCCGCAGGGCCGCACCTTTGAAAACCGAAAATAAGGAGGTGGAACAAGTGCCCCCGGCAGAGCCAAGGCAGACGGAAGATACACAGACGGTCATACCTGACTTTGAGATAGAAGCAATGGCCCGTGTCCTGCTTCCGGCGCTCCGCGCTTTCTACGCCAGCCCGGAAGGGCAGGCGGCGTTTGAGGAATGGAAGCGCCAGCAAGAGAATACATAACAAGGAACGGCCCCCGTCAAACCGACAGGGGCCGCTTTCCTATGTGCTGATATTGTCCAGATAGACAACAAACCCGAACCCGTCCCCGATGGGAAACAAGTTCGGATTATGTTGCTTTGGTGGACTCGAAGGGGATCGAACCCTCGACCTCCGCGTTGCGAACGCGGCGCTCTCCCGCATCAACTATGTGGAACCCTAACGTAAGGGAAATGAGCTGATGGTTCTGTACTCTGGGTAGCGCCCTTTTTCAACTCTAAAAAGGGCGCTATACTTGTAATCGGGGAAATGCCTATAAAAAGTTTCTGCTTGACTGAGGATTTCCCAAGGTCAAAAATTTAGCGCCCCTTTTGAATATTCCTACTGTGCGGGTTCAAATCCCGCCAGACGCTCAAAATGGCCCGTTGGCATCTGTCGTTCGGCTTGAGAAATTTGAGGGGATGAAAAGCCCGGAAACAGTTGATGCCGTAGGCGTTCAGCCCACGGCATCTAAACTGTTCGGTTCTTTTGGCGCGGAAGGAGGGATTTGAACCCTCGCACGGTTTTACCCGCCTACTCCCTTAGCAGGGGAGCCCCTTCGGCCACTTGGGTACTTCCGCGTGTCGAAAACATCGAAATGATGAAATTGTAATCTGGCGGAGAGAGTGGGATTCGAACCCACGGCCCTTGCGGGTCACCGGTTTTCAAGACCGGCTCCTTAAACCACTCAGACATCTCTCCAAAAAGAAAGCCGTCTAAAGACAATGCGTATGATACCATATCGAACGGGGTTTGTCAATGGGGAAGTTGCGTCCTGTCCGAAGCGGCGGTTGAATTTTCCCTTGAATTCCCACCAGAACTATGGTATTTTAAAAGCAGTGAACTTTTTTGGAGGGACCCCCATGAAAATTTCCACAAAAGGGCGGTATGCCCTTCGGCTGATGGTGGATATCGCCCAGCATGTGGACGACGGCCCGGTGTCCCTGCGGGATGCCGCCCGGCGGCAGCAGCTCAGCGATAAATACCTGGAGCAGATTGTAACCCCCTTGGCCCGGGCCGGGCTGGTGCGGTCTGTACGGGGGGCGGGGGGCGGCTACCTGCTCACCCGGAAGCCGGAGGCATACTCTGTGGGCGACATTCTCCGCCCGCTGGAGGGAGATCTGGCCCCGGTGGAGTGCGCCACCGACGGCGGCTACTGTGAACACAGCTGTGACTGCGTGACGGTGGAGCTGTGGCAGGATATACACCGGGCGGTGTCCCAGGTGGTGGACCACACCACGCTGGCCGACCTGGTGGAACGGCAGCGGGCCCACCAGCATAAGAGCGAGCCATCGGCTTGCCCCTGAATTCTATTTTACGCGAGAGGAACGGCTGTATGGAAATCAACGGCGCGCAAGTGCAGGAAACCTATTATTATAAGGATATGGGCCTGTCTGAGGCCACTATGAAAGCCCTGGACAAAAAGGGCTTCACCCAGGCCACTCCCATTCAGGGCGGGGCCATCCCCTACTTTATGGACTGGAAGGACGTGGTGGCCAAGGCCCCCACCGGCACCGGCAAGACCTTCGCCTTCGGCATTCCCATGGTGGAGCATATTGACCCTGCATCCAGCGATGTCCAGGCTCTGATCCTGGCCCCCACCCGGGAGCTGGCCATACAGATCCGGGACGAGCTGCGGGATCTGTGCGCCTTCCGGGAGGGCGTGCGGACGGTGTGCCTGTACGGCGGCCAGCCCATTGAGAAGCAGCTCACCCAGCTCAAGAGCAAGCCCCAAATTGTGGTGGCCACCCCCGGGCGGCTGATGGATCACATGAAGCGGCGCACCGTGCGCCTGGACAAGGTGCAGACCGTGGTGCTGGACGAGGCGGATCGGATGCTGGACATGGGCTTTATCCAGGATGTCACCCGCATCCTGGACAAAATGCCCCACCGCCGAAACCTGGGGTTATTTTCCGCCACGATATCACGGGAAGTTATGGATATTTCCTGGGTTTATCAGCGCGACCCGGCGGAGATCACCGTCCGCCCGGTGGAGGAGAACCGCCCGGATATCCAGCAGTACGCCATTGAGCTGATGGGACGGGAGCAGAAGCTGGACACCATGACCGCCCTGATCAACAACGGCGGCTATGACCGGGCCATCGCCTTTTGCAACACGAAGAACATGACCGACCGGCTGGCCGGGCTGCTGAAAATGCGGGGCATCGCCTGCGAGGCCATCCACGGCGACATCCCCCAGCGGGAGCGGGAGCGCACCCTCCAGCGGTTCAAGGAGGGGAAGCTGCGGGTGCTGGTGGCCACCGACGTGGCCGCCCGGGGGCTGGACATCGACGATGTGGACGCGGTGTTCAACTACGACGTGCCCGACGAGCAGGAGTACTATATCCACCGCATCGGCCGCACGGGCCGGGCGCGCAAGCACGGGGTGTCCTATACCCTGATGGCGTCGGTGACGGAGGCGGTGAAAATGCGGGATATCGCCAGGAATACCAAGGCGGAGGTCCAGCTGCTCAAGTACGACAAGGACGGCTGCCTCATGCTGGTGGAGCAGGACGGCTGACTGGACAGACCGAGGGAGCGGGAATCCGGCCCTCGGTCTTTTTGCGAAAAGGAGGACACAGCGATGAACATCCATGTATTGGCGGTGGGCGACGTGGTGGGGGACGCCGGGGTGGACTTCCTCTCCCGCCGCCTGCCTGGCCTGAGAAAGTTCCATGACGTACACTTCACCGTGGTATGCGGGGAGAACGCCGCCTGCAACGGCCTGCTGCCCGCACAGGCGGACGCCATCTTTGCCGCCGGGGCAGATGTGATAACAATGGGAAATCATACCTGGGATAAACAACAGATCGTAAAGTATATGGAGGAAAATCCTTATATCATCCGGCCGGCCAATTACACCTGCCGGGTCCCGGGCCGGGGCTGGGGGATATTCGACGGCCCCCGGGGTATGCGCATCCGGGTGGTGAACCTCATTGGCCGCACTTCCATGGACTCCAACTTTGACAACCCCTTCACAAAGATTGACGAGGTGCTGCGGGGGGAGGACGCCGAGCTGACCTTGGTGGACTTCCACGCCGAGGCCACCAGCGAAAAGGGGGCCATGGCCTGGTATCTGGACGGGCGGGCCCAGGCCCTGTGGGGCACCCACACCCACGTGCCCACCGCCGACTGCCGGGTGTTCCCCCAGGGGCTGGGGTTCTGCACCGACCTGGGGATGACCGGCCCCAGCCAGTCTGTGATCGGAATCCGGCCCGACCAGGCGGTCAACCGCTTTCTGGGGGGGCTGCCCCGGCGGTTCCAGCCGGCGGAGGGCCCCTGCAAGCTGGACGCGGTGCTGTTTGAGATCGACACCGCCGCCAAGCGCTGCGTGTGCGTCCAGCGCGTTGACATCACCTAGGAGGGACAGCGATGAAAGTGCTCCACGCCGCCGATTTTCACCTGGACTCCCCCCTCGCCGGCCTTCCGGCGGATAAGAGCGCCCTGCGCCGGAGGGAGCTGCGGGACATTCCCGCCCGGCTGGCCCGGCTGGCCCGGGAGGAGGGGGTGGACCTGGTTTTGCTCCCCGGCGACCTGCTGGACGGGGGCCGGGTGTACCCGGAGACCGTCCGGGCGCTGGCGGCGGCCCTGGGGGAAATGGCCGTGCCGGTGTTTATCGCCCCGGGCAACCACGACTATTTTCACCCCGGGTCGCCCTACGCCGTCAACCGCTGGCCCGACAACGTATATATCTTTACACAGCCTGAGCTGCAAGGGGTGGTGCTGCCCCAGCTCAACTGCACCGTGCACGGCTGCGCCTTCACCGCCCCCCACCGGGAGGACGACCCGCTGGCGGGCTTTGCCGCGCCGCCGGACGGGCGGCTTCATCTGCTGTGCCTCCACGGCGAGCTGGGTACGGCGGGCGGCTACGCCCCCATCGACACCCGTTCCCTGGAGCGCTCCGGCGTGGCCTATGCCGCCCTGGGCCACATCCACGCCGGGGTGAGCGGCAGGGCGGGCCAGACCCTGTGGGCCTATCCCGGCTGCCCCGAGGGGCGGGGCTTTGACGAGCTGGGCCCCAAGGGCGCGCTCATCGCATCCGTCGGTCAGCCTGTTTCGGACGGCCCCGCCTCCCCCCAGGCGCCGGAGGCTGCGGTGAGGTTTGTCCCCGTCTGCAAGCGGCAGTACCTGGTGGAGACGGTGGAGGCGGAACGCTTTGCCCACGCGCTGCCCCAGGGGGAGCGCCCGGATCTGGTGCGCCTCGTCCTCACCGGGGAGAGCCGCGCCGCGCCGGACCTGGCGGCGCTGGCCGCCCAGGCGGCCCCCCGCTTCTTCCATGTGGAGCTGCGGGACCGCACCACCCTGCCGGTGGAACTGTGGGCCCGGGCGGCGGAGGACTCGCTGACCGGGCTGTTCCTCCGGGAAATGCGCGCACGGCTGGACGGCGCGGACGGGGACGAGCGGGATAAGCTCCTGCTGGCGGCCCGGTTTGGGCTGGCGGCGCTGGAGGGAGGGGAGGATATCTGCCCATGAAAATCAAAAAGCTCACCGCCACCTTCGGGGGGCTGGACGGCGCTGCGCTGGAGCCGGGGGATGGCCTCACCGTCATCACCGCCCCCAACGAGGGGGGCAAATCCACCTGGGCGGGCTTTTGGAAGGCCATGCTCTACGGCATCGACACCCGGGAGCGGGATAAGACCGGCTTTCTGGCGGATAAGACCCGCTATCTCCCCTGGTCGGGCGCGGCCATGGCCGGGGAGGCCCAGATAGAGTGGGAGGGCAGGGAGATCACCCTGCGCCGTTTCCCCACCAGAACCAACCCCCTGGGCGGATTTGAGGCCGTCTACACCGCCACCGGCGACCCGGTCCCCGGCCTCGCCGCCGCCAATGCGGGGGAGCAGCTCACCGGGGTGGGTAAGGAGGTCTATCTGCGCTCCGCTTTTGTGGGGCAGGGCGGGGCGGCCATCAGCCCCAGCAGGGAGCTGGAGGCCCGCATCGCCGCCTTGGCCACCTCCGGGGAGGAGGACGTGGCTTATTCCGCCGTGGAGCGCACCCTGAAGGACTGGCGCAACCGCCGCCGCGCCAACCGTGCCAACGGCCTGATCCCGGAGCTGGAGGAGGAGCGCTCCCAGCTAAACGCCGCCCTTCAGGAGATGGCGGAAGCCCGCCGCCGCAAGGCGGACGCGGAGCGGGAGCTGGAGCGCCTGGAGGCGCGGCAGCGGGAGCTCCGGGCCGATTTGGATCTCTGGGCGCGGATTGAAAAGCACCAGCTCAACCGCCGCTACGGCCAGGCGTACCTGGAGTGGGAAAAAGCGAAAGAGGCCGTCCCGGAGGACAGGCCCCACCCCATATTTGGAACCATGACCGGCGAGCGGGCCTGGGCCCTCGCCCAGGAGAGGCAGAGGGAGCGGGAGGCGGCCCTGGAGGAGAACCGCCGCCGGGAGGACCGGCGGGCCGAAGCGGAAAAACAGCGCCGGCGCGGGCAGATAGAAACGCGACTGGGCATTCTCCTGGGCACGGCCATGCTGTTGATGCTTGCCGCACAATTGCTGGGCGGGCGCTGGCTATTGGCGGGATTGGCCTGTGCGGCGGCGCTGGCCTGGGGGTTCTGCCTGCTCCACGGGCGGAAACTGGTGCGCCGGGCCAAGGAGATCCTTGCCGTCCCGGCTATCTTCGTCCCGGAGGACGAAAACTGGCTGGCCCAGGCGGCGGCGTACCGGGAGGGGCTGGCTCAAGCCCGGCAGGCCAGGGCCGCCGAGGAGGCCGCCCGCCGCCGGATGGAGGATCTGGCCGTCCAGGGGGGGCAGCTGTTCGACACCCTGGAGCTGCTCCACGAGCCGCCCCAGTCCAAGGCGGCCACCGCCGCCCAGCTGGCCGCGGTGGAGCGGGAGCTGGCCTGGGTGCAAAAGGAGCTGGCCCGCACGGAGGGGGCGCTGTCCCACATGGGGGCCCCGGAGGACTTGGAGGCCCGGCGGGGGGAGCTGGACGGGCAATTGGCCCGCCGTCTGAAGGAGTACGACGCCCTCACCGCCGCCCTGGACGCGCTGGGCGAGGCCAACGACCAGCTGCGCCAGCGCTTTTCCCCGGTGCTGAACCAGCGGGCGGGGGAGCTGTTTGCCGCCCTCACCGGGGGCCGGTGGGACAGGCTCACCCTGGCCCGGGATTTTTCCGCCCAGGCGGCCGGGGAGGGGACGGCCCTGCCCCAAAGCGCCCTGGCCCTGTCCGCCGGGACGGCGGAGCAGCTCTATCTGGCCGTCCGGCTGGCGGTGTGCCGGCTCACCGTGCCGGACGCGCCGGTGCTGCTGGACGACGCGCTGTGCGCCTTTGACGACAAGCGGATGGGCCTGGCCCTGGCCCTGCTGAAGGAGCTGGGGGCGGAGCGGCAGATCCTGCTCTTCTCCTGCCACGGCAGGGAGGCGGCGTGGGCCCGGGCCCACGGCGTCCCGGTGATCGAAGGGTGGCGCTGAGAAATGGCGCTCCCAATCGCCCCCGGCGCACGGCATATCCTCCAAGCACTGGCCGCCCAGGGCCATGAGGCATACCTGGTGGGCGGCTGTGTGCGGGACTTGCTGCGGGGCGTAACGCCCCACGACTGGGATATCTGCACCTCTGCACGCCCGGAAGAGACCCGGCGCTGCTTTGCCGGGCAGCGGATCATCGAAACCGGCTTGAAGCATGGGACAGTGACCGTGCTGGCGGGCACAGAGCCTTACGAGATCACCACCTATCGCATGGAAGGCCCCTATTCCGACCGCCGTCGGCCGGACTATGTGCGTTTTGTCCCCAATCTGGCAGAGGATTTGGCCCGGCGGGACTTCACCATGAATGCCGTGGCCATGGACTTGGCGGGGAATCTGCGCGACCCCTTTGGGGGCGCACAGGACATAAAGCGCGGCCTGATCCGCTGTGTGGGGGAGCCGGACCTGCGCTTTCAGGAGGACGGCCTGCGGGTGATGCGTGCCCTGCGCTTTGCCTCCGCCCTGGGCTATGGGATGGAGGAGCGCACAGCCGGCGCCGTGCGCCGCAATCGCGCTGTGCTCAGCCGGGTGGCGGCGGAGCGGATCAACGCGGAGCTGTGCAAGCTGCTGGAAGGCCGGGGCGCTGGGGCTGTCCTGCGGCAGTACCCGGACGTGTTGTGCCAATTCTGGCCCCAGCTGGGGCCGCTGGCCGGGCTGGAGCAGCACACCCCCTGGCACTGCCGGGACGGCTGGGCGCACACGGTCCACGCCGTAGAGGCGGCTCCCGCCGACGTGACGCTGCGGCTGACCATGCTGCTCCACGATGTTGGCAAGCCGGCCTGCAAATCCACCGATGGGAAGGGCGCTGACCATTTCTGCGGCCATCCCGCCGTCAGCGCCCGGATGGCGGGCGAGATGCTCCGGGCGCTGAAATTTGACAACAGGACCCAGGAGCGGGTGGTTACGCTGGTGGCGTATCATGACGAGCAGCTGCTCCCCCAGGAGCGGGCGGTCCGCCGCTGGCTCAGCCGGCTGGGGCCGGAGGCGTTCTTTCAGCTCCTGGAGGTCAAGCGGGCGGACAGCATGGGAAAGGCCCTGGAACAGGTGCGGGACCGGTTGGCGGAGCTAGACGAGATCAAAATCATGGCGGAGCAGATCTTGGCGCAAGGGCAGTGCCTCACACTGAAGGATCTGGCGGTAAACGGCCGGGATGTGATTGCCGCAGGCGTTGCGCCCGGGCCGGAGGTGGGGCGGGTGCTGAACCGGCTGCTGGACCGGGTGCTGGGCGGGGAGGTCCCAAACGCGCGGGAAGCGCTGCTGGAGCTGATTGACGCCGCAAGATGATGGAGGAACGGGACGTACCGTTTTCAGGATACCGTACAAGCGCCGCTGCTGCGCGCGTCAACGGCCCATACCGCCGATCCCGGCGGTATGGGCCGTTGATATGCGTACCGGGCGCTTACCGCAGCAGCTGCCCCACGTCCTCCATTCCCCGCTGGCGCAGGAAAATGGCTTTGGGGGACTGGCGCAGCACCTCGCGGATGTCACAGGTCAGCGAGCTGGCCTCCCTGGTGTCCCGCACCACGCTGATATGCTGGTGGAAGCTGTACATGCTGCCAAAGCTCTGCCCCAGCCGGCCGTACATGGCGCCGTAGGCCCCCTGAAGCCGGGTGACCCAGCGGCGGTCCGAGACCAGCACGTCTATGGCGGCCCTGGCCGCCTCCCGGGTGGTGAGGTCAAGCGCATCCAGGCGCAGTGCCCGGGCGGAAACGCGAAACCGCGGCAGCGTCACGCTGGACTCCCCCACCTGGAGGGACAGCCCCTGCCGGGTCCACAGCTTGGCCCCGCCGATTTCCGTGCCTGCGGACACCTGGACCTTCCCGCAGTTGCCGAAGAGGCAGCCGCCGATATCCCCATCCGGCCCGCCCCCCTGGGCCTTTACCACCCGGGCGGAGCCTGTGATCACAATATCGCCGCAGGCCCCCTGTATCCCCGCGCCAATGGCGGCGGCGCAGCAGGCGGCCTGGGCCGTCACCGTGCCGCCCTGGATGCGGATATCCCCCACGGGGGCGCCCAGCGCGCCGCCAATGCCAGCGCCGCCCCCCGCTCCGATGGCGGTGACCGCGCCGCCCCGGATGTGGATGGGGCCGGTGCGCTCCCGCCCCACGCCGCTGTCCCGGCCGATGCCCGCGCCCCCGGCGGCGCCTGTGGCGGTGAGCGTGCCGTCCGGCTCCCCCTTGGGGTCTTTCGTCTGGTCGATGACCAGGGAAGTGCCGTCGCCCAGGGATATCCCCGCGAAGCCCGGGCCGCTCTCAAACACATTATTCGTCCCCCGCCGCAGAAGCAGGGTCACATCGTTTCCCCGGCCCAGGCTGAACGCCCTGCCGGAGGATACCCGGCAGTCCACGCCGTCTAGAATCAGCTTGACCGGGCCAATCCCGTCGGCCAGGACGAGCCTGCCGCTGAAGGGCAGCTGGTCCGCGTCCGTCCCGGCCCCTCCCGCCACGGCGGTGACCTGGCCGGACAGGATATAGAGGGTGTGGCTCTCCTCCTCATAGCGCCAGTCCGTCTCCGGCTCCCCGCCGGTGACGGTGAAGGGGTTGGGATATCTGGAAATCTCCTGGAACGACCCCGCTTTTTCGTCCCAGCGCACATAGGTATACCGGATCTGGATGCGTCCGGCCTTGTCCCGCCCCTGCAGGGCGATGGTGTGGGCGGGATATCCCTTGGAGTCGTCCCCCTTCAGCAGCCACAGCCTGGCCATATCAATCTGGCCGTCCCGCCTCAGGGCCAGCTGGGCCTGCCTGCCGTCCACCGCCAGGGCGGTGACGGAGCTCCACTCCGGCAGCAGCGTTTTCCACACCAGGTCGAAGGGCGTCAGCCGCTCGCCCTGGGCGCTGCGCACGGCGATCCCCTCCGCCGCCAGCAGGGAGACAGGGCCGTCCACCACCACCTGGGCCGCCAGGGTCCCGGCGTTTTCCCCGCCCAGCACCACCGTGCCCCCCGCCAGACGCAGGACGCTGCCCGCTTCGGCCCGCAGCTGCCCGATGCGCAAAAGCCCTCCGCCGTCGACGGTGAGTACGGCGCCCCGGTCCAGCTGCACCTGGGCCAGGGTGTTTTCCCCCGCAGACGTCACCCTGGCCTGGGCGGACTGCGCGCTCAGCAAAGGGGCGTCCACCTGCTGGAGCACCACCCTTCCCGTGCCCGTCAGCCGGAGCGCCGGGGCCTCCTGCCCCAGTCCCCGCAGGATCACCTCCTGGCCCCCGGACAGCGTAAGCGCGCCGCTCTCCCGGTCAAAGGCCGCGGCGGACAGCTCCCGGCCCGACCCCTGCACCGTTCCCAGCTGCTCCGAGACAAAGGGCGGGGCGGCCTCCGCCCCCGGGCTCTCCTGGGGCTGGGCTGCGCCCTCCGGCGCGTCCAAGCCCTCCAGCAGCGCCATCAGCCCGTCTCCAGAGCCCGCCAGCAGATCCAGCAGCAGCCCCATCTCTCCGCCGCCCCCCGCCAGCAGATCCAGCAGCTCGGGCATGGCGGGGGCATTCTCCCCGGTCATCAGCAGATTCATCAAGAAGGGCTCCAGCCCCGGGGCGGTGCCGCCGGCAAACTGGGCCCGGAACTGCTCCATGCTGGTGAAGACGCCGCCCGTCAGCTGTTCCAGCGCCTGATCCGTGGGGACGCCCTGGGCCACCAGCTCAAGCAGCTGCCGCAGCCCCTGCGCCGCCTGCCCCAGGTCCACCGCCCCGGAGGGCACGCCCCCGGAGATAACCGCGCCCAGGTATAACGCGGCCAGATACCCCGCCGCAGGGCTGCTGTCCAGCGGGAGCCTGCCCAGGGCGGCCAGCACCTGCGCCCCGCTGGCGGTGCGGTCCACCCCCAGGGCCGCCAGCAGCGCATCCCGGTCAGGCGTGCCGCCCGCCATAGCGCCCAGCAGCCAGCTGGGAAGGCGCTCCACCCCTTCCTGCCGGGCGGCCAGGCTGTCCATCACCGCGTCCACCAGCGCGTCCAGGCCCTCCCCGGCCTCTCCGTCTTGAAACAGCCCCGCCTGCACGCCGTTTCGGGCAATCTGGTCGATCTCCCCCCGCAGCCGCTCCAGCTCTGTCTGAAGGGCGGCGCGGTCTGCCCCGCCGTCTTCCGCGGCCTGCCGGGCCAGCTCCTCCATACGGCCCAGATTGTCCTCCACCTCCGCCAGGGATGCCTCTCCCGACTGGAGGGTCCGGCGGCCCTCCCGGGCCTGACGGCCCGCCTGGGTGACCCGGCCCATCAGCTGCCGCAGCGTATCGGAGACGGTTGCCGCCGCTTTTTTGGGCCCCGCCGCCGGCCGGGCCGGGCCCGCGCTGTCCTGCTTCTCCGTCCTGCCTGTTTTTTGATACCGGGCGGCAGTCAGCTCCCTGTTTCTGCGAACGCTCAGCTTTTCCATCCCGCCGACCTCCTTACGCTTGGCGGCAGAGCCGCCTTTAGAAGCTGTACCAATCGCCTCAGCACCCAGCTTTGCGGCCCAAATTGCCGCCGGCCGCGTTGAACAATCTTGAAATACACCAAGTATTCCCGCGATTTTTCGCCTTGCCACCGGCAATTT
>CAPOAR010000094.1:0-11446 GCA_948670295.1 uncultured Oscillospiraceae bacterium
CCAGGCGTTGGAGGCCACATACACCGCCTTGGGCCCCACGCCCCGTTCGCCGCCGGTATAGAGGATGCCCACGAAGCGCTCATGGCCCCCGAAGCCCTCCTGGGGACCGTTGACGCCGTAAAAGCTGACGTCCGGGTGCCCCCAGCAACCGTCGCTGAGGTTGGACCGGAGGACCCGGTTCTCCTTGCGCAGGCGGATCATGTGCTGGAAGAAGCGGAACATCTCCTGGTTCCTGTCCAGCAGGGTCCAGTCCAGCCAGGAGGTGATATTGTCCTGGCAGTAGGCATTGTTATTGCCGAACTGGGTGTTGCCAAACTCGTCCCCCGCCAGGAACATGGGGATGCCCCGGGAGCACATCAGCAGGGCGAAGGCGTTGCGCACCATCCTTCCCCGCAGGGCGTTGATCTGGGGATCGTCGGTCTCCCCCTCCGCGCCGCAGTTCCAGCTGTTGTTGTCGTTGGCGCCGTCGGTGTTGTTCCAGCCGTTGGCCTCGTTGTGCTTGTGGCTGTAGGTGTACAGGTCGCGGAGGGTAAAGCCGTCGTGGCAGGTGAGGAAGTTCACCGAGGCGTTCCCGCGGGCGGCCGCGTCATAGATGTCCCGGGAGCCGGTGAGGCGCAGGGCGGCGGCCTGGGCCATCCCCCCGTCCCCCTTGAGGTAGCGGCGCATGTCGTCCCGGTAGCGGCCGTTCCACTCCGCCCAGCGGTTCCAGGCGGGGAAGGTGCCCACCTGGTACAGCCCCCCCGCGTCCCACGCCTCGGCGATGAGCTTCACATCCCCCAGGATAGGGTCGAAGGCCATGGCCTGCAAGAGGGGCGGGGACACCATGGGAGCCCCGTGCTCGTCCCGGCCCAGGATGGAGGCCAGGTCAAACCGGAAGCCGTCCACCCGGTAGGTGGTCACCCAGTAGCGCAGGCAGTCCATGATCATCTGATGGACGATGGGATGGTTGCAGTTCAGGGTATTGCCGCAGCCGGAAAAATTGTAGTAATACCCCTCGGGGGTGAGCAGGTAGTAGATGTTGTTGTCAAAGCCCTTGAAGGAGAAGAAGGGGCCCATCTCATTGCCCTCGGCGGTGTGGTTGAACACCACGTCCAGATACACCTCGATGCCCCGCCGCTTGCAGGCCAGGATGAGGTTTTTCAGCTCGTTCCCCTCCCGGTTATACTCGGTGGAGGCGGTGTAGCTGGTGTTGGGGGCAAAAAAGCTGACGGTGCTGTACCCCCAGTAGTTGTAAAGGGCCCGTCCGTTTACCTCCCGGTAGTCCAGCATCTCGTCGAATTCAAAGATGGGCATCAGCTCCAGGGCGTTCACCCCCAGCTCCTGGAGGTAGTCCAGCTTCTCCATCAGCCCGGCGAAGGTGCCGGGATAGGTCACGCCGGAGGAGGCGTCCTTGGTGAAGCCCCGGACGTGGAGCTCGTAAATGATGAGGTCCTCGGTGGGAATGAGGGGCTGGTCCAGCTTGCCCCAGTCGAAGTCGTCCTTCACCACCCGGGCCTTGTAGTGCTGGCCGTGGGGGGTGGTCTTGCCCCAGTCGCTCTGGCCGGTGACCGCCTTGGCGTAGGGGTCCAGCAGGTAGCGGCTCTTGTCAAAGACAAGCCCCTTTTCCGGCTGATAGGGTCCGTCTACCCGGTAGGCATACTCAAATTCCTCGATATTCAGCTTGAACACGATCATGGAGTACACGTTCCCAATGCGGTAGTGCTCGGGGAAGGGGAGCACCGCGAAGGGTTCCGCCTCCTCCCGGCGGAAGAGCAGCAGCTCCACGCCGGTGGCCCCGTGGGAGTGGACGGTGAAGTTCACCCCGCCGGGGATGGCGGTGGCGCCGTTGGTCTCGTAGAAGCCGGGGCGGACGTCGAAGCCGTTGATGGTGTCCATGGGAATCAGATGGATGGCCCGGGGCAGCACCACACCGGTTTCCACCCGGGCGCTGGGGATCCGTTTACCGCTCATGCCGCATCCTCCTTTCTGCCGCCGTCAGGCCAGCCAGGTGACCTTGTCGGCCTGGTAAAAGCCCCTGGCTTCCGGGGCCTCATCGGGCGCGCCCACGGCAATGAGGGCCACGGGGACGGACTGGGTGTTCAAGAGCTCCTGGAGCTTGGAGATGCGGGGGCTGGGCCAGCAGCCGCACCAGCACGCGCCGTAGCCCAGCGCCACCGCCTGGAGCAGCAGGTTCTCAATGGCCGCGCCGCAGTCCAGCGGCCAGTAGCCCGCTACCACGCCTGTTTGCAACTCCGGCCGGCCGCATACCACGATGGCCAGCGAGGCGGTATCCAGCATAGAGGCGAAGGGGTGGGCGGCGCGCAGCCGGGCCTTGAGCTCCGGGTTTTCCACCACGAAAAACTCCCAGGGGCGCAGGTTGCGGGCGCTGGGGGCCATCATGGCCGCCTCCAGCATGGCCTCCACATCCGGCCTGGGGATGGAGGCGCCGGGCTTGAACTTGCGGATGCTCCGCCGGGCGCGGATGGCTTGTGTGCAGTCCATTATGATTCCCTCCTGTAAGATGAGAAGCCGTGGGCCGGGGCGGCTGGCACGGGCTCCAAAACATAGACCGGGCGGGGCTGCGCCCGCCCGGTCTCAAAGAAACTGGTCCGCTTAGAAATATTTCTTCACGCCGTCGCTGGCCTTGGCCGCGTCCTCGCTGATGGAGATGGTGTACTTGATGCCGCTCTTCTGGGAGAAGGCCTCCAGCCAATCCAGGAAGGGCTCCACATCCTCGTTGCCCACAGTGGGGACCAGCTTGTTCAGGCTCTCGATGAACACGTGGGTGATGTCGTAATTGCTGGCGTACAGCCCGTACAGGAAGCCCCGCAGGGTGTCGTAGTTGGGGATGCTGTAGTCCGAGGTGTCCACCAGGCGGATCTTATAGTTGATTTTATAGTTCAGCTTGGAATTGTGGGCGATGGCAACCACGTTGCCGTGCTCTGTATCCACCGCTGTGTTGATGAGGTCGATCATCTGCTTGGTCTTGCCGGTGCCCTTCAGGCCCATGATAACCTTGACCATTTTTGACCACTCCTTAACTTGGTATTGGGGGGAGTCCCCCTTTGATATCCCTATGTTACCATCTTTCCGGGGAAATTTCAATACAGGAAAGCGAAGTTCACGAAAAATTAGGAAAATCATGCGAGGCGGGCGGCTGCCCGGAAAAGCGGCGGCTTTCAATTGACAGCCGGGGCGGGATGACCTATAATATAAGGAAATGCAATATAGGCGGGCATAAATTGATGTTTTCATGCCGTTTGCACGGCCCTGCACAGGTAAAAATCAAGGGGAGGAGTGAGCGCAGTGATCCGCATCGCCATCGCGGAGGACGACCCGCAGTGCTTTGCCCAGCTGGAGCGGTACATCGGCGAGTACGGCAGAGAGACCGGACGGGCCTTCCAGGTCACCCGCTACGACAACGGCGAGGACCTGGTGGAGCGGTACAAGCCGGAGTTTGACCTGATCCTGATGGACGTGGAGATGCCCTTTATGGACGGGATGACGGCGGCGGGCTATGTCCGGGAGAAGGACCCGGAGGTGGTCATCGTCTTTGTCACCAATCTGGCCCAGTACGCCATCCAGGGCTATTCGGTGAACGCGCTGGACTACATATTGAAGCCGGTGAGCTATTTCGCCTTCTCCCAGCGGCTGGGCCGGGCATTGCAGTATGTGAAGAAACGGGAGGAGGCCTGCATCACGGTGGCGGTCAAGGGGGGCGCGGTGAAGCTGGAGGTCAACGCCATCTATTACATAGAGCGGCTGGGCCGGCAGCTGATGTTTCACACCCGCTCCGGCATACACGCCTCCACCGCCACCCTTCAGCAGGTGGAGCAGGCGCTGGAGGGCAAGGGCTTTGTGCGCTGCAATAAGGGCTACCTGGTGAACCTGGAGCATGTGGACGGCATCCAGGACGGCTGCGCGGTGGTCCGGGGGGACCGGCTGCTCATCAGCCGGGGCCGCCGGACGCCCTTCCTGGAGGCGCTGGCCGACTGGGTGGGGGGTGCGGCGCCTTGAATACCGTCTACCTGTCCGACATCCCCAGGCTCGTCACCGCCGCCGCCGAGTGGTGCGCCTGCCTCACCGTCATCGCCAAGTATCCCCGGCGGTGCGGGGGGCCCCGGCTGTGGGGGCTGCTGGGGCTGGGGCTGGCGGGGCAGTGCCTGTTTCTCTCCCTCACCGACGGGCTGCACATCCTCTTCTGGATGCCCTGCATGGCGGCGGCGGCGGGGCTGATGGTGGCGCTCATCGCCGCGTGCTGCGATATGCCCCTGGTCAGCGTGGCCTACTGCACCATCCGGGCCTTTCTGCTGGCGGAATTCGCCGCCTCGCTGGAGTGGCAGCTCTACTCCTACGCCCTGTACGCCCTGGGTGGGCAGGGGGCGGGGGTGGTCAGGACGGTGCTGGCCGTGGGGATGCCGGCAGGGGTGTACGCCGTGGTATTCCTGGGCATGTGCGCGCTGGAAAAGCGCCGGGACGACCCCCGGGCCGCCATGACCTTTCAGCTGCGGGAGCTGGGCAGCCCAGCGCTCATCGCCCTGGCCTGCTTCTTTTTGAGCAACCTCAGCTTTGTGTACCGCGACGCCCCCTTCACCGGCTCCCAGCTCACCGATATTTACAACGTCCGCACGCTGGTGGATCTGGCGGGGGTGGCCATGCTGTACGCATACCACGTCCAGCGGTGCGAGCTGTACATGCAGCGGGAGCTGGACGCCATCCAGAACATTCTCCAAAACCAGTACGCCCAGTACCGCCAGTCCCGGGAGAGCATTGAGGTCATCAACCACAAATACCACGACCTCAAGCACCAGATCGCCGTGCTGCGCGCCGAACCGGACGCCCAGCGCCGCTCCGCCTACCTGGACGGGATGGAGGAGGAGATCCGGGACTACGAGGCCCAGAACAAGACGGGGAATTCGGTGCTGGACACGGTGCTCACCGGCAAGAGCCTGTACTGCGCCCGCCATGGGGTGGAGCTCACCTGCGTGGCCGACGGCGCGCGGCTGGGGTTTATGGACGTGATGGACATCTGCACCATCTTCGGCAATATCCTGGACAACGCCATTGAGTACGAGCTGGGGGTGGAGGAGCAGGGAAAACGGCTCATCCATCTGGCGGTGTACGCAAAAAAGGATTTTTTGGTCATTCGGTGCGAAAACTACTGCCCGGAAATTTTGAAATTCCAGGACGGCCTGCCCGTGTCCACCAAGACGGACGCGGCATACCACGGCTATGGGATCAAGTCCATCCGCCGGGCGGCCGGGAAGTACGGCGGGGCGGTGACCGTCCACAACGCGGAGGAGTGGTTCCAGATCAAGGTGGTGGTCCCACTGGCAAACGGGTGAGAGGCGCCGGGCAGTTTGCCCGGCGCCAGTCCGTCGAAAAAGGCTTTGCCTTTTTCGACGGGAAAAGCTGCGGCCTCATGCGCGCACTCGCTGTCCGCCTGAGGCGGCCAACTCGCACACTGTTCGGCCGGGAAGTGTTTTCCCCGACGCACATGTCGCCGGGGAAAACGGATTTCATTTTCTTCGCGCCTGCGGGCGCGAACTCTGCGAGGCTTTTTCCACAAGCTCGCGCCGGGCAGTTTGCCCGGCGTTTTTTCTGTGCGCTACGCTTCTTTCGGCGAAACGCACAAACAAACCGGGGCTTTATTTGGAGGATATGCACAGGGTGACATGCAGTTCGGGCGTCAAATCGTGCAGTTTGCGCAAACCGGCCCTGTGGATGGAAAAACTGTGCTACACTGCCTATACCAGTTATTCTATGACCACAAAACCAGTGAGGAGGAATTGGCTTGAAACATGCGGACATCATCAAGCAAATGACCCTGGAGGAGAAGTGTTACCTCTTCTCCGGCAAGGACTTCTGGCAGACGCGCAGCCTGGAGCGGCTGGGCGTGCCGAACATGACCCTGTCCGACGGCCCCCACGGCATCCGTAAGCAGGCCGGGGAGGGGGACCAGCTGGGGCTGAACCCGTCCCTGCCCGCCACCTGCTATCCCACCGCCGCCACCGTGGCCAACTCCTGGGACCCAGTGCTGGGGGAGGAGATCGGCGCGCACCTGGGGGCGGAGGCCGCCTCCCAGGGGGTGGGCGTGGTGCTGGGCCCGGGGCTCAACGTCAAGCGCTCCCCCTTCTGCGGGCGCAACTTCGAATATTTTTCCGAGGACCCCTATCTGGCGGGCAAGATGGCGGCCAGCTATATCCGGGGCATTCAGAAAAACGGTGTGTCCGCCTGCCCCAAGCACTTTGCCGCCAACTCCCAGGAGCTGCGCCGGATGGCCTCCGACTCGGTGATGGACGAGCGCACCCTGCGTGAGATCTACCTCACCGGCTTTGAGATCGCGGTGAAGGAGGGGCACGCCAAGTCCATCATGTCGTCCTACAACCGTATCAACGGCACCTACGCCAATGAGAACGGGCACCTGCTCCAGGAGATCCTCCGGGACGAGTGGGGCTTCGACGGCTTTGTGGTGTCCGACTGGGGCGGCTCCAACGACCACGTGGAGGGCGTCCGGGCGGGCTCCCACCTGGAGATGCCCACCACCGGCGGCGACTCCGACCCGGAGCTCATCGACGCGGTGAAGGCCGGCAGGCTCAGCGAGGAGCTGCTGGACCGGCGGGTGGATGAGCTGCTGGATGTGATTTTGTCCGTGACCCGCGCCGTCAAGCCGCTGGAGGGCAAGCCCTTTGACATCGACGCCCACCACGCCATGGCGGCCAGGGCCAGCGAGCAGTCCATCGTGCTGCTGAAGAACGAGGGGAACATCCTGCCCCTGAAGAAGGGCGTCAAGGTGGCCGTCATCGGCGAGTTTGCCCAGAAGGCTCGGTATCAGGGGGCGGGGTCCTCCGTGGTCAACCCCACAAAGCTGGATCACGCCATGGATGTGATCAAAAACTTTGACCTGGACGTGGTGGGCTTTGAGCCGGGCTATCCCCGCTCCGGCAAGGGCGATCCCGCCATGCGGGCCCAGGCGGTGGAGCTGGCCAAGAAAGCCGACGTTGTGCTGCTTTACATCGGCCTGGACGAGATCAGCGAGGCCGAGGGGCTGGACCGCTCCCACATGCGGCTGGCCCAGAGCCAGGTGGAGCTCATTGAGGCGGTGGCGGAGGCCAATCCCAACGTGGTGGCCGTCATGTCCGCCGGCTCCGCGGTGGAGATGCCCTGGCTGCCCAAGGTCAAGGCGCTGGTGCACGGCTACCTGTGCGGCCAGGCGGGGGCGGCCTCCGTGCTCAAGGCCATCGTGGGCCAGGTCAATCCCTCCGGCAAGCTGGCGGAGAGCTATCCCGTTCGTTACGAGGACGTGTCCTCCGCGCCCTACTTCCCCGCCAAGGAGCGCACCGCCGAATACCGGGAGGGCCTGTTTGTGGGCTACCGCTACTTCCAGTCGGCCAATGTGCCCGTGCTGTTCCCCTTCGGCTTCGGGCTGAGCTACACCAGCTTTGAGTACAGCGATCTGACCGTGACGGACAAGGAAGCCACGTTTACCCTGAAAAACACCGGGAGCATGGACGGGGCGGAAGTGGCCCAGCTGTATGTCTCCAAGCCGGACGGGGAGGTGTTCCGCCCCGCCAGGGAGCTCAAGGGCTTTGCCAAGGTGTTCCTCAAGGCCGGGGAGTCCAAAAAGGTGACCATCCCCCTGGATGACAAGGCGTTCCGCTATTTCAACGTGGACACCAACAAATTCGAGGTGGAGGGCGGCGAGTACCAGATCCTCATCGGCGCGTCCTGCGCGGATATCAAGCTCAGCGGCGCGGTGAGCGTCCAGGGCACCGGGGCCAAGTCCCCCTACAATAAGGAGAAATTCGCCAAGTATTTCTCCGGCGATATCAAGAGCATCTCCGACGCCGAGTTTGAGGCCCTGCTGGGCCGTCCCATCCCCGACGGCCACTGGAGCGGCACGCTGGAGATGAACGACGCGCTGTGCCAGATGTACTACGCCAAGAGCGGCCTGGCCCGGTTCGCGTATAAAATCCTCACCAACCTGATCAACAAGAGCATTGAGAAGGGCGAGCCGAACCTGAACCTGCTGTTCAACTACAATATGCCCTTCCGGGCCATCGCAAAAATGACGGGCGGCATCTGCACCATGGAGATGGCCGAGGGCATTCTCACCATTGTCAACGGCCACTTCTTCAAAGGCCTGGGGGCCGTCATCGGCGGGTTTGCCCGGTCCGGCAAGAAGCGCAAGGCGGCCGACGTCATTCATTGAGAAAGGGTGTGTTTTTGATGGAAGGAATTAAAAATTGGTGGAATAATTTTGCCGAAAGGCACCCCGGCACGGCCAAATGGATTCGGGAAGGCGGCCTGTTCGTCATTGTCAGCAACCTGATTACGGTGATGAAGTATTTTATCTTGCTGTTCCTGCCCTATGCCTTCGCAGATTTGGCAGGGGTGGACTTTGGTTGGCCGGGTATCGGAGTGAACCTGTTCGGGGTGGACTTCGATTGGAATATCTTCGGCTACGCGGTGAAGTATGAGGCGGGGCAGGTGGTGGTAGGCGGCGGCCTCGGCTACTTCATCGCCTACATGATTGCAATGGGCATCGGCGAGATCATCAACTTCCCCATCCAGAAGAACTTTGTGTTCCGCAGCAAGGGCAATCTTGGCAAGCAGATCGTGTGGTATGTCATCGCCTTTATCGTCATCAACTGCGTTGTCAACTCCATCAACTGCGTGTGGGTGGCGGTGGCTGGGCTGTTTGTCCCCGGCTGGCTCTATAACATTGGAACCGTCGTCCTTCAGGGCGGTATTTCCATGGTCATCTTCTTCTTCGTTAACAAGATTATCTTCCCCGAGGGCGAGGCCAAAAAGGCCTGAGCTGTTGCGGGAAGCACCAAGGGCCATTGCGCAGGGCGCGCCCCACCGGGGGACGCGCCCTGCGTTTTCCCCCATCGGGGAAATATTTTGCCCGGGGGCTTGCGGCATCCGCCGCCAGGGGGTACAATGGGAACGTATATCCGGCCCGCCGGGAGCAGGGGATTGGCCCGCCCCCTGGATTTTTTCAGACGAGGTGCTTTTATGAACAGACCCGTACCCATCACCGGCGCGCAGGCCCAGGCCGCGCTGGACAAGGCCGTGGAGCAGGTGCGTCTCAACCTGCCCAGGTACACAAAGAAATGCCAGCACCACTCCAGCGTGAACGGCGTCTACCCCGCATGCAAAAACGAGGAGTGGACCTGCGGGTTCTGGCCGGGGGAAATCTGGCTGGCCTATGAGCGCACCCGTGACGGCGCCTTCCGGCAGGCGGGGCTGGCCTTGGTGGACAGCTTCGAGCGGCGCATCCGCCGGAAGGTGAAGGTGGCCCACCACGACATGGGCTTTTTATACACCCCCTCCTGCGTGGCGGCCTATAAGCTCACCGGGGATGAGAAGGCCAGGCAGGCCGCTATCCTGGCCGCCGGCCAGCTCGTCAGCCGCTACCAGCCCAAGGGCGAGTTTATCCAGGCCTGGGGGCGGATGGGTTCGCCCATCAATTACCGTTTTATCATTGACTGCCTGTTGAACCTGCCGCTGCTGTACTGGGCGTCCCGGGAGACGGGGGAGGAGAAGTACGCGGACATCGCCCGGAAGCACACCGCCACCTGCATGGCCAACTCCTTCCGGCCCGACGGCTCCACCTACCACACATTCTACATGCGCAAGGACGGCCGCCCCGGCCACGGCCGCACCTGCCAGGGCTATAAGGACGACAGCTTCTGGGCCAGGGGGCAGGCCTGGGGGGTGTACGGCTCCATCCTGAGCTACCGCTATACCGGCGAGTCCAAGGCGCTGGACACATTCAAGCGGGCGCTGGAGTTCTACCTCACCCGCCTGCCGGACGACCTGGTGCCCTGCTGGGATATGCTCTTCCAGCCTGACAGCGGCGAGCCACGGGACTCCTCCTCCGCCGCCATTGTGGCCTGCGGCCTGCTGGAGGCGGCGCGCGTCCTCCCCCCGGGGGAGGGGGCGGAGTATGAGAGGCTGGCCCGGGAGATGGTGGGCAGCCTGGCAGCAGACTACGCCGTCCCTGTCCCCATGAAGGGCACGGGCCTCATCCTCCACGGTACATACAGCAAGAAGAGCCCTTATAACACCTGTTTCCCCGAGGGGGTGGACGAGTGCACCTCCTGGGGCGACTTCTATTACATGGAGGCCCTCACCCGCCTGTGCGCGGACTGGGACCCCTACTGGTAAAGGAGCGGTATGGGAAGATATTATGATACGGACCGGCGGGGCGGATGGATGGCCGCCCGGCTGCCGGACTGGGAGCAGGCCCCCCATGTGTGCGTGCTGGTGCGGGGGCGGGCGGCGCTGCCGCCGGGCAGGCATATGCTGCGGCTGAGCGCCGGGGGCTATTATTACGCATGGCTTGACGGGAAATGGCTGGGGCAGGGCCCCGCGCCCGCAGGGGAGGGCTGCCGCTATTACCAGGAATACCCCGTGGAAGGGGGGCGGACGGTGACGGTGGCCCTGCTCCTGTGCCGCCGGGCGGAGGAGGACATGGGCTGGTGCGGCGGAGTGGAGCGGCCCGCCCTCTGGGTGCAGTTTGTCCGGGGGGGCCGGGTGAGCGCCCGGTGCGACGAGGACTGGCGCTACCGGCTGTGCCGGGCGTGGCCGGAAGAAGGGGGCTTTGACAGCCGCCTGTGGTCCCAGGGCTGGGAGCGGCCCCGGTTCCGGGACCGGGGCTGGGCCAGGATGGTTCCGGAGCGGCGGAGGCATGACAGGCTGCTCCCCCAGCCCGCCGCCGGCCTGGAGCGGGAGCGGGTGGAGCCTGTCTGCTCCCGCCTGGTTCCCGGCGGCGTGCTGCTGGACTTCGGCCAGGTGCGGACGGGGACCCTCCACGCCGCAGCCCAAGGCCGGGCGGGGGATTGCCTCACCCTGCGCTTCGGCACGGAGTTGGATGAAACAGGCCGGGCGGCGTCCGGCCGGGAGGAGCGGTGGATTCTGGGGGAGGGGGAGAGCGTCCTCCTCCAGCGGGGGTGCCGGGCCTTTCGGTATGTGGAGGCGCTGGGGCCGGGGGACGGCCCGACGTTGCGGGAGTGCTGGGCGTGGGAGCGGCACTACCCCATGCACGGGGGGCTTTGCACCCTGTCCTGCCCCCGGGACGGGCTGGAGGATATCTTCGCGCGGGGGAAAGACGCGGTACGCCGCCGGTCGCAGGAGGGCTACCGGGACTGGTCCGGCCGGGGATGGGGGCAGGCCCTGGGGGACGCGGCCGTTACCGCCCGGGCTCAGGTGTGGCTCACAGGACGCACGGATCTGCTGCGCCAATACATCCGGGAGGTTATGGCCGCAGGGCCGCTGGGGGAGAAGGCGGGGGGCTTTGCCCTGCTGTTCCCCGCCCTGCCGCTGACGGACTGGGATTTTACGGGGGACCGGGACTTCCTGCGCACGTGCCGGGGCGCCGTGGACGAGATTGCCGGGGAGTTTTCCCGGTATCAGAGGCCGGACGGCCTGCTGGAGGGGCTGCCCGCCGGCTGGGACG
>CAPOAR010000095.1:0-11371 GCA_948670295.1 uncultured Oscillospiraceae bacterium
CGGGCTGGCCTACTCCAACCTCATCGAGCTGACGATGGCGAATGACGATGGGCTGGTGAAGCCGGAGCGGATGGAGTTCGGGCAGGAGGTGGAGATTATCTCAGACGGGGTGGCCTATCGGAGCATCCTCACCGGGCGGGAGCGCGGAAAGAACACCAAGCTGGTGTTCGGCACTGTCCGGCTGGACCTCACAAAAATACTCAGGAGGAGCGGCAATGGCTAACAACATCGTTTTGAAAACCTATCGCGGCGGCAGCGTGACCCCGCTGGACGATGCCATCATCCAGCAGACGGTCATCGCCACCAACGGCATCTTCAAGGGATGCAATGTCACCTACGCCAGAGGCAACGTCCTCCATGTGTCCCAGGGCTTCGGCATGATCAAGGGGCGGTTCTTCGAGGTTTACGACTGTGAGGTGGGCGTCATCCTGGGCAGCGGCTCCGGCACCCTCCAGGGGCGGCTCTACATCCACATGGACCTGTCCAACGCGGACGAGCCGATCCAGCTCCTGACTGAGACGGCCTCGGTGCTGACCGACCTGACCGGGGATGAGGACGTAAACTACAACAATACCTCCTACGACCTGGAACTGGCGACCTTCGGGGTGACCCGGACGGGCATCACTAATTTGGAGCAGACCTTCGAGAAGATCATCGGGGCCTCCGGCAGCGGCGGGGCCAGCACCCTCCAGCGGTCCACCGAATACTTCAAGGGCGATTTCGTGACCTGCAAGAACGCCCCCGGCTGGGTGACGCTCTACTGCACGACCCCTGGTGTGACCGCCGCTGCGGAGCCGGTGGAGTATGCTGGCATCGCCGAGGTGGGTGACCGGGTGACGGACGGCACCTGTGTGTTCACCGCCCGCGATGTGGTGGGCGAGATTGATGTGCTGAAAGACCTGTTCACCGATACCGAGACCAGCATCGCCAGTCTGGAGGACGGCCTCCAGGAGCTGCGGGAGGAGCTGAACCACAAAGCTGAAAACCTCCCGCCCCCGGTCGGCACCATCAAGTACAGCGCGGTTGACCCCGGCGAGGAGTGGCTCAAGTGCGATGGCAGCTTTGTCAGCGAGGATGATTACCCCGAGTTGGTGGCGGTGCTTGGTAAGTTGACCCCTGGAGTGGACAGCTACACTGAGTTGCTGAAGGCCACCACTTCGGAGCAGATTTCCAACCTCTGCGTTGTGGATGGAACGGTATGGGTGTACCTGGTCAAATCCCAAAAGCTGGTTGGCCTGACGGAAAGCGGGAAGAAGGAGATCACCGTGACCGGGGCCACTGAACTGTATGAATCCACAACGGTCGATGTGGTGCTGTCCATCAGCGGCGGTGCGCTCTACTTGGGCCAGAACGGAGGCGGGGCAGAATCGTTTATTCTTTATGAATGCGCTGCTTTTAGTGGAGCTACAAAAGAAGCGGCTATGACGAAATTGGATGTCGCAAGTAAAAAATACACATCCTCGAACGGATATGGGAAAACAGAATTTGCAAATTTCTGTATCCCGCGCGTCACCGTCATCCGGGGAATGGCCTATGTTGTCCTGGGGTACAGCAAACCGTATTCCTCCGGGTCGAGTTATTCGACCAGCTATAGTGGCGGCAAAGTTCATTATGTCTGCTGGACGGTAGGTGAATTTGAATCCACGGCACAACTGAACACAGCAAATGAGTTCCGCAATTACTACGGATACGGTTATGCAATGACAACAGCGACCCATATGCTCCACGCACTGTGCTTTACCCCTAAAAATGATAACGACCTGGTGATCCTCTGCGTCTACGAATACATTTACAATACCTCGAATCACACAAACAACACGATTGGCTCCCAAGTCTATTCAGTGAACCAAGGAGTTTTTGGCACCTATGACTCAAACTCTATGCTGAAAATTCAAGGAGCCGCAGAAAAAGAGCAGTATATGCTGTTTTACGATATCCTGTGTAGCGGTAAGGTTCTGCCAATGGAGAAAAACACTATCCCCATTGCAGCCAACGGTGAGTGCCTTATCAATGTGTCGATAGAGGATAAACACCCTGTCTTTTTCGCAGCAAGGTACAATCCGCAGACAGTGATGAGCAAGAGGACAATAACGGATGTGTCACTGCCCAGCAGAGCGCGACTGTTTAAGGAGTCGGTCTGTTATGCAAGTACCCAAGGGCTGTGGTTTATCTTTGTAGGAACAGGATTGCTGTTCGGGGAATCGGTGGCGGATGGTTCTTGGGGCTATCTGGATACGCAGACAGCGATTGGGACCATCACCCGGTTTGCCTGTCTGGACTACAATGTCCAGGAAAACGAATTGTGCATCAGCGGCATGGATTCTACCGGTGTCCCCCGCGTGTGGAAACTGGCACTTCCTGACCTCTATAGCTACGCCAGCGATGGCGCGTGGCTCCCCAGGCTGGAAAGCGATGGCGTCCCGGCCTACATCAAGGCCAGGACAACCGAATAACGGATGAAGGGCTGTCCACCGTTTGGTGGATGGTCTTTTATTATACCAATTTTCAGAAATGGAGGGAATCTCAATGAAGGAATTTTGGAACACGATGCAGATGGTGTTCGCCGCCGTGGGCGGTTGGCTGGGCTACTTCCTGGGCGGCTGTGACGGTCTGCTCATCGCCCTGGTGGTGTTCGCCGTGGTGGACTACATCACCGGGGTCATGTGCGCCATCAGCGACAAAAAGCTGTCCAGCGAGGTGGGCTTTCGGGGCATCTGCCGGAAGGTGCTGATCTTCTTCCTGGTGGGGGTGGCGAACATCCTCGATGTGCAGGTCATCGGCACCGGCAGCGTTCTGCGCACCGCCATCATCTTCTTCTACCTGTCCAACGAGGGTGTGTCCCTGGTGGAGAACGCCGCCCACCTGGGCCTGCCTGTGCCGGAGAAGCTGAAGGCTGTGCTGGAGCAGCTCCACGACCGGGCGGAGAAGGGTGGTGACGGGGAATGAAACTGGTAGAGTCCATCCTCACCAAAAACCCCTGCTACACCGCAGGCCGGAAGATCACAGTCAAGGGCCTCATGCTTCACTCCGTAGGCTGTCCCCAGCCCAGCGCCTTGGTGTTCGTCAAGAACTGGAACAAGGCCACCTACGACCGGGCCTGCGTCCACGGCTTCATTGACGGCAATGATGGCACCGTCTACCAGACGCTTCCCTGGAACCACCGGGGCTGGCATTGCGGGGCCAGCGGCAACAACACCCACATCGGGGTAGAGATGTGCGAACCGGGCTGCATCAAGTACACAGGCGGGGCCACCTTCACCTGTTCCGACACCGCTACCGCCAAGGCTGTGGCCCAGCGCACCTATCAGGCGGCAGTGGAGTTGTTCGCCATGCTCTGCCAGCAGTTCTCCCTCGACCCGCTGGGCAACGGGGTGATTGTCAGCCACAAGGAGGGCTGCAAGCGGGGCATCGCCTCCAACCACGGCGACCCGGAGCATCTCTGGACGCAGCTCGGCCTGCCCTACACCATGGACACTTTCCGCAAGGCTGTGAAAGCCGCGATGGGCAGCGAGTCCGCTGCTCCCGGCGGTGTGTCCGGCACGAAGATCATGGGCGCGGCTGTCGCTACGGCGGAGCAGATGCGCACCTACATCAAGACCAAGAATCCGAAGGTGGCCCAGAGCGTTCTGGACATGGTGCCGCTCTATCTGTCCGAGGGTGCGGCGGAGGGTGTGCGGGGAGACATCGCTTTTGCGCAGTCCTGTCTGGAGACCGGGAACTTCGGCTTCGCTGGCTCCGCCGTCACGCTGGAGCAGAACAACTTCTGCGGTATGGGTGTCACCGCCAATGGGCTGAAGGGAAACTCCTTCTCTACGGCCCAGCTCGGCATCCGGGCGCAGGTGCAGCACCTCAAAGCCTATGCCTCCACTGAGCCGCTGAAGAACAAGTGCATCGACCCCCGGTTCAAGTATGTGACGCGGGGCTGTGCCGAGGTGGTGGAGTGGCTGGGCCAGAAGGAGAATCCCCAGGGCAAGGGCTGGGCCACCGGTGCGGGCTATGGGGAGAAGATCATCGCTATCCTCAAGGCCATCCTCGCCACCGCTGGCAGTGCGGCATCGGCTTCCGTTGCCGTTCCCTTCAAGGTGCGGGTTACCATCACTGACCTGCGCATCCGTAGCAGCCCCGGAACGAATACCACCGCTACCGGGAAATTCACCGGGGTTGGGGTGTTCACCATCATTGAGGTAAAGGACGGCCCTGGCTCCACCAAGGGATGGGGCAGGCTGAAATCCGGCGCAGGGTGGATCGCGCTGGACTACGCACAGAAAATCTGATACGCACCACACAGGCCCGCTGGGGAGTTTTCTCCCTGGCGGGCATTTTTTGATTTTGCGCTTATACTTTTTCACTCCTATGGCCTACCTGTGAGGAGGTCATATTTATGGCAACAGAAATGTCACAAGAAATTTTGAAATACCGGAGCCAGGGGCTGGGCTATAAAAGGATTGCCACACTCACCGGCTATTCCATCAATACGGTCAAATCCGTGTGCCGGAGAAACCCGGACAGAGAGGAAAAACTGTGTCCTCAGTGCGGGGCAAAGCTGACGCCTACTCCCCATCACCGGGAAAAGAAATTCTGTTCGGATGCTTGCCGTATGGCCTGGTGGAACAGCCACCCGGAGGCGGTCAACCGAAAGGCCGTCTACCACTTTATCTGCGCACAATGCGGCCAGCCCTTCGACAGCTACGGCAACGACCACCGAAAATACTGCTCCCGCGCCTGTTACGCCCAGGCCCGGAGAAAGGGGGTTAGACCATGACAGACGAGCATTTCCGTAGGCTGGCGGCATATAAAGCGGCGATGAGTCTTGCCAAGGGTATGCTCCACCAGGGCATCATTTCCGAGAGCGAGTACGCTGAAATCGATACAATTATGACCAAAAAGTACGGCCTGTCTTTGGATAGCATTTTCCGCACAATTACTTGATAAATCTGCGGTTTAGAGCGAATATGTGACCACCAAGGAGGTGATTTTTTTGGAACGCATTATTCAGAAAATGGGACTGAAAGTCCCGGCCCAACCCAAGGCAACACGGGTCGCGGCATACGCCAGAGTGTCCTCCGGCAAGGACGCCATGCTCCACTCCCTTTCGGCCCAGGTCAGCTATTACAGCGGCCTCATCCAAAACCATCCCGGCTGGTTATACTGCGGGGTGTACGCTGACGAGGCCCTGACCGGCACGAAGGGAAACCGGGAGGACTTCCAGCGGTTGCTGGCCGAGTGCCGCGCTGGGAACGTCGACCTCATCATCACAAAATCAATTTCCCGGTTTGCCCGGAACACTGTGGTGCTGCTCCAGACCGTCCGGGAATTGAAGTCAATGGGTGTGGACGTGTACTTTGAGGAGCAGAACATCCACTCCATGAGCGCGGACGGGGAGCTGATGCTCACCATTCTGGCGTCCTACGCCCAGGAGGAGAGCCTTTCCGCCAGCGAGAATCAGAAGTGGCGCATCAAGAAAAACTTCGAGGAAGGGATGCCCTGGTCTGGACAGGTTTTGGGGTACAAGTATGTGAATGGCGTCTACATCGTCAAGCCGGAGGAGGCCGAGATCGTGCGGGGCATTTTCGCCGATTACCTCTCCGGCATGGGTGTCGAGGCCATCATGAAAAAACTGAACGCTCAGGGCAAGATCTCCCGCAATGGCCATGCCTGGTGCCGTTCCAGCGTTCGGAAGGTGCTGGGGAACTACTCCTACACCGGCAACCTGCTCCTCCAGACCACATTCCGGGAGAACCACATCACGAAAAAGACGCTCCCCAACCGTGGTGATCTGCCTATGTACCATGTGGAGAACACACACGAGGCCATCGTCAGCATGGAGGATTACCATGCGGTGCAAGCGGAGATAGCTCGACGGTCTGCCAAGCACAACAAGACTGCCCACGGCCCTGTCAAGTATCCCTTCACCTCGATGATCGTATGCGGCACCTGCGGCAAGGGCTACCGGCGAAAGATGACCCGCACTGGCCCGGTGTGGATTTGCAGCACCTTCAACATCTACGGCAAAGCGGCCTGCCCCTCTAAGCAGATACCAGAAGGGACGCTTGAAAAAGCTGCGGCAGAAGTGCTGGGGCTGGATGAATTTGACGCAGAGGCTCTCCACGATAAAATAACGGCTATCCGGGCCGAGGGAAACAACACTCTGGTGTTTCTGTTTAAGGACGGCACTCAAACCGTTAAACGGTGGGCAGACCGCTCCAGGGCGGAAAGCTGGACCCCGGAGATGAAAGCCGCAGCCAGAGAATACGCGAGGAAAGGACAGGCGATGAGATCATGCCAGCAGCAAGAGCAGTAACGGTCATTCCCCCAACCATCGATCTTCATACCCATGCCCCGGCGGTGGCGGCGAAGAAACGCAGAACGGCGGGGTACGCCCGCGTCTCCACCGACAGTGATGAGCAGTTCACCAGCTACGAGGCGCAGATCGACTACTACACCCGGTACATCAAGAGCAACCAGGAGTGGGAATTTGTGTCGGTCTATACGGATGAGGGCATTTCCGGCACGAACACAAAGCGCAGGGCTGGTTTCAATCAGATGATCGCCGATGCCCTTGCCGGGAAAATCGACCTCATCGTCACCAAGTCGGTGAGCCGCTTTGCCCGGAATACGGTGGACAGTCTGACCACCATCCGCAAGCTGAAGGAGCATGGCGTGGAGGTCTACTTTGAGAAGGAGAGCATTTGGACCTTCGATTCCAAGGGCGAATTACTCATCACCATCATGTCCTCGCTGGCCCAGGAGGAGAGCCGCTCCCTGTCGGAGAACATCACCTGGGGTCAGCGCAAGCGGTTCTCTGACGGCAAAGTCAACCTCCCCTATAAACAGTTTCTCGGCTACCGAAAGGGGCCGGACGGTTTCCCGGAGGTAGTGGAGGACGAGGCCAAGATCGTCCGCCGCATCTACGCCCTTTTCATGGAGGGCAAGACCAGCTACGCCATCGCCAAGGCCCTCACCGCTGACGGCATCCCTACGCCCTCCGGCAAGAAAAAGTGGGGGGGCAGCGTGGTGGAGAGCATCCTCACGAATGAGAAATATAAGGGGGCGGCACTCCTTCAAAAATGCTATACAGTTGATTTCCTCAGTAAAAAACGGAAGGTCAACGAGGGCGAAGTCCAGCAGTATTGGATCGAGCGGAGCCACCAGCCCATCATCCAGCCCCACGAGTTCGATGTTGTCCAGGCCGAGTTTGCTCGGCGCAAAGGCATGGGCCTCCACTACAGCGGCGGCGGAGTATTCTCCTCCCGGCTGGTCTGCGGCGACTGCGGCAGCTACTACGGCCCCAAGGTCTGGCACTCCAACAGCAAGTACCGCCGCGTTGTCTGGCAGTGCAACGGAAAGTTCAGCAACGAGGAAAAGTGCCGCACCCCGCATTTGATGGAGGAGGACATCAAGGCCCGATTCCTGGCTGCGTTCAATCAACTGCTGGATGGAAAGGAGGCTCTGCTGGAGGACTGCCGTATCATGCAGGATCACCTCACTAACTGCGCTGCCATTGATGCGGAACTGGACGAGCTGCTCCGGGAGATTGCGGTGGTGACGGAGCTGACCCAGCGGTGCATCCAGGAAAACGCCCAGAGCGCACAGAGCCAGGAAGAGTATGCCGAACGCTATAACGGCTATGTTGCGAGGTACGAGAAGGCCAAGGCCAGGGTGGATGCCCTCCAGGAGCAGAAAAAACAGCGGCAGGCCGAGGCCGACCTCATCGGTGGATTCATGTTCGCTCTGCATGAACGGGAGGTTGGAATCACGGAGTTTGACAACTCCCTCTGGCTGGCGGTGGTGCAGAAGGCCACGGCATACCACGATGGGCGGCTGGTGTTCGCCTTTCAGAATGGGATGGAGATTGAGGGATAACTGAATACGGATATACATGACCCGTCGGCTCCATTGAACTGGCGGGTTTTGTCTTGCGTACCGCCGAGAAAAATGGTATACTGCCTAAAAAGGAGGGGTAGCCATGAGCCGGCTTATTGATGCCAGCATTAGCATTTATGAAGCAATGCAGCATATCAAAAACGGGAAATACGTTATGCCTGCATTTCAACGCCAGTATGTTTGGAGCATGGAGCAGATAGAAAAATTGTGGGACTCCATTCTCTTGGATTACCCTATCGCCACATTCTTATTCTGGCACGTTGATGATGATAATGTGACCTGGGATACTTATTTTTGCAATTTTTTGCAACAAGTTACATTCGATAGCAGAAAGCAGGCGGATAGCACTAACTATGAGTTGAGCCGCATCAATATCAAAGATACCGATACAGCAGTGCTGGATGGACAACAACGGTTAACCTCGCTTTTCTTGTCCTTATATGGGGATGCCGGTATCCGACAGAAATATGCACGAAAAAGCGGTGGCGCACGCATAGTATCGAAATTGCTGGTCGAGCTGAATCGTCACAAATTAAATGTAGATGAGGACGAATATAACAGTAAAAAATTTGACATTAAATTTAGTGAAAAGGTCGGAAAGCTAAGCCCTACACAGTTTGAAGTAAAGCGGATTTTGGATGTAAAATTTCAAGATGCCAATACCAGAAATCAGGCCATTGATGCTGCGATTGCTGGTGTACCGCAGGACAGTAGAGAGTACGCACAGGGAATCCTATCGAAGTTGTGCGAAAAAATCTATGACGAGAAGCTGATCCGCTACACAGAAATATACGATATGAAACAGGATGACGCACTTGAAATGTTTGTCCGTTTCAACAGCGGCGGTAAGGCTTTGCGCAAGTCCGAAATTACAATGTCCATTCTGGAAGCATACTGGCCCAATGCGAAGACCGAGTTTGGTCAGCTTCTCAGTGGCG
Organism: uncultured Oscillospiraceae bacterium; assembly: GCA_948670295.1. Lineage (GTDB taxonomy): Bacteria > Bacillota > Clostridia > Oscillospirales > Oscillospiraceae > Enterenecus. The sequence goes on from CAPOAR010000095.1 coordinate 8,823, forward strand.
CTTTTGAAAAGTTTGATACCGATTTTATCATCAGAGCAGGACTGATGCTTTATGGTGATGTGGTAAAATCCACAATCAACAAACAGATTGCCGATGAGCTGAAAAATAACTGGCATGATTTTAAAAAGGCGCTGAATAATTTAGTAACCCTGCTGCAAAGCTACGGGGTAGATGTAAGCCATTTCTCTGGAAGTTGGAATGTGCTATTGCCCATCATCTATGTGATTTATTTTAACCCGGATTACATGAACTGCAAGGACGGAATCAGAGCATATTTGCTACGGGCGGTACTCTTTACTTACTTTCAATCTGGTACAACCAGCAAACTTCAGCAAATGAAGAGCAATATCAACAGTTTTGACCGTGAAATCACTGTGGAAATGCTCGACCAGATGAATGAACTCCGACTTACAGATGGGCGGATAGAAGATATTCTCAATGCTGAAAAGGGAAGCCGAATTGCTGGCGAGGCTCTTTACTATCTTTCGGTAGGATGGCTCAATAAGGCATACAAGTATGAGCAGGATCATTTGCACCCTTATGACAGATTTGATAATTCCAAGCCGGCATCAGTAACAATGGATGAGTGGAATCAGTGGCGCGTGAATCGTAATAGGTTGCCGAATCTCCATCTGTTGGAGGGGCGGAGCAATGGAAGTAAAGGGTCTATGCGTTTAGTCGATTACTTTAACAGTATGAATGAGTCCCAACAGAGACTTTTTTGCGAAGAAGCCTTAATTCCAGAAAACTGTTCTCTCGAAATTGAGGATTTTGGGACATTTTTTAAGGCCAGGAAGAAATTGCTTTTCTCAAAGCTACAGGGGATGCTTTCCTAAAAAGGAAATTGCACCCCCTCTATTGGGATTTGCACACCCCCTCGCCACCTTACCCCGGACAACAAAAAAATCTGCACCCCCTATGCGGCAAGGGTGTGCATTTGTATCGGAATCACCAGCACTTTTCATGCGGAGTGTCCTTATAGGATTTGAGTATCCTTGTGGGACACTCCGCATTATTTTTGCTCAAAATCCTATACGGCGACCCGCTCCGGGGAGTAGCTGACGGCTACTCCCTTTCTCGTTCCCATAGTGATCTCCTCCGCCGGGATTTTCCGGCGGTCAGGGACGGAGAAAGCGCCGATGCAGTTGTAATAGATGGTGATGTGCTGGGTGGTAACGCCATCCTGCTTCTCCGCATGGTACACGTCAATGTGATCGATTAGCTCCGCTACCATGCGCTGGGTGATCTCGGTGGCGTTGGTATAGCGCCGGACCGTTTCCAGGAAGGTATCAACGTCCATTCGCTGGCCCTCGCTCTTTTTCAACTCCAGCCGCAGGGCCTTAATCCGCTTGGCGTTCTCCCCCTGCTCCTGCTCGTACCGCTGGGACATTTTCGCAAATCGGGCGTCGCTGATCTTCTGGCTCACATTGTCCTCATACAGCCTCTCGAAAAGCCCATCCAACTCCTTGTCCCTTGCCAGAAGTCCGTCCAGTTCCCGCTGCTTTCTCGTACGCTCATTCTCCGTCACTTTTGCGGAGCGGCCCATCATAGCCTTGATGAAGTCGTCCTCGTACTCGTTGGCGAAGCTGGCCAGCCGGTTCACTTCATACAACACCACCCGCTCCAGAAATTCCAGCCGGATATAGTGGGTCTTGGAGCACTTGCGGAGGCCGGAATTGTGGTTTTGACAGCTAAAGAATTTGATGTCGTGGTTGCCCTGGTTGAAATGGAAGTTAAGGTTGCCGCCGCACTCCGGGCATTTCAGATAGCCGGAAAATACGCTGGGCTCCTGGGTGACGGTGGGCCGCCTCCGACGGGTCCCCTTTTTCATGCTCTGTACCTTCTCCCAGGTGGCCCGGTCAATGATGGCCTCGTGGACGTTGAGGAAGATCGCCCGGTTCTCCTCCGGGTTCTCGATTCGCTTTTTCATTTTGTAGGACTTGGAGTAGGATTTGAAATTGATGACGTCGCCGCAATACTCCTGCAAGGTGAGGATTTTCTTGATGGTGGTATGTCCCCATTTGGTGGGTTCCACGGTACTCTTGGACCCGCCCCGGCTGGTGCCCTTACTTCGCCAGTAGTAGGTGGGATTGAACACCCCATCACGCTCCAGCGCGGCGGCAGTCTCGGCCAGCCCGTAACCATCCAGGGCCATTCGATAGATACGCCGCACCACTTCGGCGGCCTCCGGGTCGATCACCCAAAAGCGGGGATCGTCCGGGTTCTTGATGTAGCCATAGGGCGGCGGGGACAGCGGCACACCGGAATTGCCTTTCATCTTATTCACAATTCGGCGCTTCTTGGAAATATCCCGGGCGTAGTATTCATTGAACACAGGTTATTGGGGAAAGGGAAAGCAAACAGGCAAAAATCCAGTATTCATGCGGGTTTGCGGCGAGATGGCTCTCAAAAGCTAACCTCACAAAAGACAGATTATTGCACAATCACATATCGTTTCTAAGGGAGAATGTTGATTCCGGTCACATTCTCCCTTTTTTCATACCAAGAAACGAGGTGATTATCTTGAACACGCAAATCATCGCCATCGC